>JAVCCH010000194.1 GCA_030765535.1 Candidatus Tenebribacter davisii | reverse complement strand
GATAAAATTTACAAGGCAATATTCAAAGAAAAAGCAGATGAATACAGAAAGATTCTAAAATTGGAACCCAAAGAAAACGTTCGTAAAACTTTGTATTCAGAAGTTCTATTGCTTATTTCATCATATGAATTTGGTTTCTCTAAACTGCTAAAAAAAGTGTATACGAAATTGGGCAGGAAACTGGATGTCTGGGAAACTGAGAAGTTATTTATTGAATTTCGCAATCAACCTCATTGGTATCCTTTAATTGAAGATGCAAGAGTAAAAATGGCAAGTCGAGACTTAGGGTTTAGAGATGCATTACATCTACAATTAAAAGAATATTTAGCACCAATCCCAAGAGAAGATTTTGAAAAATTTATTGGTAGTAGTAGCAGGAACGTGGAAGAGCAGTTAGAACAATTTCACGAAGTATTCAAACGCTTAAAAGAAAGAGATTAATGAACACTATTTATTTCGACTATGATACGCTGCTACGAACTTATCAAAAAACCATTGAAGTTTCTGGGGGAGGAAGTTCAGGTGTCCTAGATCAAGGTCAGATCGAAAGTGTCTTGCAGCATATTCAAAATGATATGTATTATCCTACTTTTGAAGATAAGCTTACACATTTATTCTTTGCTCTGAACAAGTTTCATTGTTTTTCAGATGGTAATAAGCGAATAGCAATTTCAGCTGGCGCTTTATTATTAAACTTGAACGGATATGTTTTTCGGGTTGTTGACTTCATTACTGAAATGGAGAATATCAGTTATCATGTGGCAGAAAGTAAGATTGACAAAGTATTGTTAAAAGAAATAATAAGTGCTGTTTTGTATGATGATATGGAAAATGAAGAATTAAAACTGAAAGTTCTTAATGCAATTCAAGAATAGATAAAATTTTATAAAAATAATAATATTTATGTTTTATTTACCGTAAATTTGTGTTGATAGAGAAAAGTATTGATTAAATGAAAATGGCTCGATATCAGTTTATCGAGCCATTTTACTAAACTTTAATAATCCAGGAATTTCCAATATACGGTAAGGAATGGATTTTGGAAGTGGAACCCAATTCGTAGGGTTTCGTTAGGTGTAAAAGTAACTCCGAAATCAAAGTCAATAGGCTTCCTTTCTCCCATATAGCCTGCCTGTACGAAGTCATGAGTGAAATAGTTTTTTATAGATTCTCCCAGGGTAAGATAG
Organism: Candidatus Tenebribacter davisii; assembly: GCA_030765535.1. Classification (GTDB taxonomy): domain Bacteria; phylum Cloacimonadota; class Cloacimonadia; order Cloacimonadales; family TCS61; genus Tenebribacter; species Tenebribacter davisii. The sequence goes on along the minus strand of JAVCCH010000194.1, from coordinate 84,349 downwards.
CGATTTCCGGGATCATAATAGACAATACTGATGAATTTAATTCTTTTACTCAAGTCATAATCAAAACCGGCAAAGGCACGATAAGATTGGAAAAAAGTATCGGTGAAACCGCCAGTAAAATCATAAGTTTCATTATCATATTCCAGCTCCAGAACTGGTTCTGCGAAGAGTAATTTATCAAATGTAATTCCAGTATGGAATCCCCAGTTTCCTCTCCCGTTTTTTAAGGGACTTCGAAAGCTGTATACAAATGAAGCTTCCCAGTAAAATTCACGTTTTTCCTTTCCGTAAAGTTCATCAATAACTTTTTCATCAGATAATCCATCCACATCATATTCATCATAGTATTTCCCATATTCTTTATTCATGACATGATTAGAGAAAATTTTAAGTTGAGTTGCAAAATGGAGCTTCTTAGCGCCATAATTCTTTTTAAGCAGAATATAGCGGCAGGCTAAGTTCAGGTCTTCATTCAGGTTATTAGTAATTTTAGAGTATAGGTGGAACCTGTTGGAGAAACCATAACCCATGGAGAATCCTGAAATATAAAAGGCATAGGGTGGAAGCACAAAAGCGGTTGGATCTCCAAACAGATCTGTTATTTGTTCCTCACCGGCAAAGAAGATCTTTTGCTGAATTGTCTTTTCACGTTTACCGCCAAAGAAGCGCTGCAGATCTTTAATATCACCCTTATTTACCGTAACATTTCCATAGTCAGTTTCAATATCAATAAATACTTCATCTTCTCCGAGTAATTTTCCTGTATACGAAGTTCCATTGGTTTTCTTTACTTTCAGGGTTTCTTCCAGGATCTTACTGCTGGGAATTATGAGTACTCCTTCTTTTGTGTCGATCTTCACTGAACCATCTTCCATAATATCAAGTATTTCACCATGAAAGATGTTATCATTCTTTAAATACAGAGTTCTGTATTGACCGATCTTGCCAACGAATTGAGAATCAACATCTGCTGCAAACAATTGAGTAAAAAAAACAAGACTTAATAATAGAACTAAAAATTTAATGTTTTTCATCATAACCTCTTAATTATTTTTTCTGAAAATTTTATTTTCTGCTTTTTACAATTTTGGAACTTCTTTTTATAACCTATATATGTACTAAACAATTAAGCTGGCAAGCTTTTTTTTATTTTACAAGATATATTATAATACGTCATACTACTAAAGTGTTAGAGTCTAAACACTCCAGATTCTTCGAGGGAAAAGTAAAAAGAGTGTCTCAGAAAGACGGAGTGTTTATATAAGGATTAATTTATCGTTATCCTGTCTGCTTGAAATAAATCTTGACACTTTCGACCGAAAAACGGTATTGGTCGAAAAGTATAAAGGATGAGAAAATGGATGAAAAGAAAAATAAGATCATAGAAGCGGCAGAACAGCTTTTTGCGCAGTTTGGTTTCTTTAAAACAACAATGGAAGATATTGCCAAAAAAGCTCATATGGCAAAATCATCAGTCTATTATTACTTCAAAAGTAAAGAGGATATTTTTGCTGAGGTGATCCGGCAGGATACACGTTTATTCCAACAAAAACTGGAAACAGCTGTAGCAGCTGCCGATTCACCGGAAGCTAAGATCCGAGCTTACGTAACCACCAGGATGACGCACCTGCAGGATCTCAGTAAATTTTACTTAACTCTCACGGATGAGTATCTCGACCATTATTTTTTCGTGGAGGAAGTACGGAAGAATTTCTATGCATATGAGAACAGGGTTCTGAAAAATTTATTGCTGGATGGTAAGCAGCAAAAGTACTTTGATGTGGATGATATCGCAGTAATTTCCCGTATGATCTCAATTGCCATCAAGGGTTTGGAGTATCCACTCTTTGTGGACAAAAATGGTTATGATCCTGTGCAGGAGAGTAACGATATGCTGGATGTAATTTTTAAGGGTATCGAAAAACGTTCAAATATTTAATAAAATCGACTCAATATATAATAATGTTGAAAAAAAAAGTTTTATAAGAGGTAGAAGATGTTTCCAGAATTAAAAATAGGTCAGTTCACAGCACGGGTTCCCATTATCCAGGGTGGCATGGGAGTAGGAATATCCATGTCCGGTTTAGCAGCTGCAACAGCAAATGAAGGTGGGATCGGTGTTATCTCATCTGTGGGTTTGGGTTTACTGGAGAAGATGGATAGAAAGAACTATCGGAAGGAAAATTTAGTCTGTCTGCGTAAAGAGATCCGCAAAGCTAAAGCAATGTCGGATGGTGTGATCGGGCTTAATGTGATGGTCGCAATATCCGATTATGATGATATTGTGAAAGCTGCCATTGAAGAAGAGATTGATATTCTTTTTTTAGGAGCAGGATTACCGCTCAAAATGCCGGAAGGTATTTCCCTGGAAGATTTGGAAACGATAAAAACTAAGATCGTACCAATTGTATCTTCTGCCAGAGCCGCAAATTTGATCTTTCACAGTTGGGAGAAAAGATTCAATCATATTCCTGATGCAGTGGTGGTGGAAGGACCAAAAGCAGGTGGTCATCTAGGCTTCAAAGTAGAACAGATCAGCGATCCGCAATATGCCCTGGAAAAATTAATACCGGAAGTTATCAAGGTCATCGAACCCTTCAAACAACGTTATGGGAAAGATATTCCGGTAATTGCTGCCGGTGGCATCTACACTGGGGAAGATGTTTACAAGTTCCTGGAAATGGGAGCATCCGGAGTTCAAATGGGTACGCGTTTTGTGGCAACTGATGAATGTGATGCTGATATAAAGTTTAAAGAGCAATTTGTAAATTGCAGGGAAGAGGATATTGGCATAATTAAGAGTCCGGTTGGCCTGCCTGGAAGAGCCATAATCAATAAATTTCTTACAGATGTAACCTCAGGCATTAAAAAACCGTTTAGCTGTCCCTGGAAATGTTTAAAGACCTGCAACATGAAACAATCATTATATTGCATTGCAGACGCATTAATGAAGGCTAAAACAGGAAATCTAACAGATGGCTTCAGCTTTGCCGGTTCCAATGCCTTCAGGATCAATCAAATAATCTCTGTGAAAGAGTTAATTGATTCTTTACGGGTTGAATTCGAAGAAGCTGTATCAAAGCTTCAGGGCAGAAAATTAGCCTTAAGTGTAGATTAGTATTAAGCTGGTTTAGTATTCTTTATCCAGATCTACAATATTTATAAGATCATAGTCATCATTGGCAAATTTTGTAATATTCTCGATCACCTCATCCTATCTTTGTAGATCGTCAAATGGTTATGCTGCTCTGTGTGGTGAGAGAATGATATTATCCAATTTTTGGAAAGGATTCCCTAAGAGATTTAAGGCAGCTATTTTACTTCTAATAGCTCCACATCAAAAATTAGTGTTGCATTGGGTGGGATTACTCCGCCTGCACCTCTTTCACCATAACCTAAATTTGCCGGGATGATCAATCGTACTTTATCACCTTCTTTCATCAAAGCAATGCCTTCGTCCCAGCCTTTGATAACTTTCCCCATTCCTAAAACAAATTTGAATGGTTGATTTCTTTTCACAGATGAATCGAACATAGTACCATCTTCCAGATAGCCCGAATAATGGACACTTACAGTATTACCTGCAGCTGCTTTGATACCGTTGCCTTCCTCAACTAAAATAAATTTTAAACCTGATGCTGTTTTAGAAGAAACTTTATCTTTAGTATCAAATTTCTCGACCTTAATAGCTTGTATTAACTCAAGTAATTCAACTTCAAAAATTAATGTAGCATTAGGAGGAATTACACCACCTGCACCTCTTTCTCCATAGCCTAACTGCGGTGGAATTCTAAAAATTGCTTTATCTCCAACATACATTAAGGCAATACCTTCATCCCAGCCCTTGATAACCTGTCCGGCTCCAAGTTCAAATACAAATGGTTCACCTCTATCTAAGGAGCTGTCAAATTTTGTGCCATCTTCCAGTTTCCCAGTATAGTGTACTTTTACTCTGCTTCCTGCAGTTGCCTTCACACCTCTTCCTTTCTCGGTAATTATATATTCCAATCCGGAATCTGTCTTTGTATAATTCATCTTATCTCCTTTTGGATCAATAATTACATTCTTTGAACAACTAATTACTGTCATCGAAATTATTGCTACGATAAATATAAGCATTAATACTTTTTTCATTTTATCTCCTATTAAGAATCGGCTTGGATGGCAAACGATTCCATCTTTTTAAGAATCGGTTTACTTCAGTAAACGATTCCATTCTTTTAAGAATCGGCTTGCATGGCAAACGATTCTATGTTTTATTCGTTAAATGTTTTTATTTTGAAAGATCCATTACTAAAATTCATATACTCAATGTGTAAAATTTTTAAATTATCAGTAAGGAATTGCTGTAAATAAAAAGTGATAACCGGATGTTCATACTGAATGTATTGTGTACTTGGAAACTTCTTAAAACGTAAGAACTTATCCACTATCCAATTGGTTTGTACTTCTAAAAAGATCATACCATTGCTGTAGTCTTGGTAATTTATTTCTAAATCAATCTGAGTAGAAACCGGTTTTTTGCTCTTATAGCGAAATTTAATATGCTCACCTGATATTTCAATACCTGAGATCGAATCAGGGATCAAGTTATTTGCGATGCAAACATCTATAATTTCTGAGATAGTTATTCTTATCTCTGCCATTTATTACTCCTAAAAATTACTAAATTCATAAGTAAAAAAAATTGATGATACAATTATTTGCAAGTAATTATTATTTATATTTCTGGTCCGATCTTTTTTGTGAAATAAATAATATCTTTGTGTTCAGTATAATCTTTATTCAAAAAATATCTCATTGATTGTTCGTTCCAGTCTTCTATGAGGCAGGCAAATATTTTAATATTGTTAGAAAGAAAAAATTCTTCAGATTTTTTGATCAAAGCTGCTGCAATTCCCTTTTCTCTGAATTCAGGTAAAACCGCCAGTCGGTTGATCCAACCCTTACGTCCATTATGGCTTGCTATAATTGCACCGACAAGTTCATTATCCACGACAGCCACAAAGAAACGGTTATTATTGATCTTCAATTGGTCTAAGATATTTTCTTTTGTATCTCTACCCTCAGGTTTGAAAGGAAGTGATGATCTGGTCCAGACATCGATCAGCACATCATATTCGGAAGGTTTTAACTGGCGAATGATCAGATCACTATTTTTCATTTACTTTAAATGTTTTGCTGCATAACGGAAAACTCGATTGAAACTTTTATCCACTTCCTTCTCAAGTTTTTTGGTTGGTGGGAAAGGGATCACATGATCATATTTATAGTTAAAATCCATGATCTTAACTTTTATGGGGATTTTTTGATCTGAACCTTTTAAAGTATTAATAACTTCAGAAGGAGGAACTACATAGTCTTTTTTAAGAGCTAAAGCACAGATATTTTTATTTAATTCTTTAAATCGCTTTTCCCTGAATTCCTGCATTTTATGAAATTCCAGCATACTTTTAAAATAATTTCCTACGGGATGAAGATTACTGAAATAATGTTTAAGCCGTTCATCTTTTTTTAATTCTTCTTCTAAGCGTTCAATATAGAAAGAGTAAACAGAAATATTAGCTTCACTATCCATGATATACTTTGAGGCTGCATTCATCCGGTTCAGGGTAGGCCCACCACAGAAATGAAATAATCTCGATTTTGAAAGATAATTGTATGAATTTGTCATTAATATGATGTTAGCCAGGAATGAGCCGATAGAATATGCAAAGAAATCTATCGAAGTTTTCTTTTTGATCTGTGGATGCAAACCGGATCTGATCTCATGGATAAGCTGCATTACATCATGGAATGATTGAAGTCCTGACCATAAAAATCTTTGAGGATGAAATTGAAGACGTGCACTAAGAGCGATGTTGGCGAATGATGAATTTGCTACTTTAGGAAAGATCACTTTCCTCTCTTTATTTGCTAATCTCAGGAATCTTGGATCAGTCCATTTAACTGGAGTTCTATTCATATGAAAAGCAATGGGGAAGAGAATAACCTGTTTCCCGGTCGATTCCATTAATTTATAAGCCCAGGGCAGGTATTTATTCCAATCTTTTTCATTAAGACCGTGCAATAGAATAATAACGCCATTAGTTTTAATTTTTTTAATTTTAATTTTTTCAGTTTTTTTATTTTTTTTAATTTCAATTGGAGTAAAAATGCTATACTTAAAATTTACATTTTCTTTAATTTTCGAATCAGATCTCTCAATGATCTCATTCAAGTGCGGAGCATTAACCTTGCTGGAGAGATCGTAGGTTATATCAAATTTTGTATTATGTTCATTACATTGATATGACTCTTCTCCTGGCAGCAGTGTATGGTTGAATGATTCAAATGGTAAATTTATAACTCTGGTTCCCAATTCTGGAATATCGATCTTATCATCTGTTAAATTAAATTTGCTTTTTAATACATTATAGATTTCTAAATATGTCATCTACTCACCAGAGATCAAAATATTAATTAGAGAATTTTCTTAAGAAAGCAGGAATTTCCATTTGTTTATCAGGAAATACTCTGCTCTTTTCGCTGGTTTGTCTATTTAAATTTAATGAGTCAGTTTTTCTTATTCTCTGTAAAGTACTATTTATATCTTCAGAATTATCTTCTTTATCATAAATTAAAGTTTCTCGTTCATACACTGATGTATTTGGAGTATCAATACCTGTTGTGATCAAGGTTACCTTAATTTTACCTTCCATTGCATCATCCAGAATAATTCCTGTAATTATATCTCCATCATCTCCAGTCTGCTTCACGATCTCATTTGTAATGACTTCAAATTCATCCATTTTAAAATCTTTTCCTGCTGTTATATTAATAAGTATACCCTTGGCATTTTCAACAGAAATATCAGCAAGTAAAGGATTGTTCATTGCACTTTGTGCAGCATCTACAGCGCGTTGATCTCCATCACCAATTCCAGTACCCATTATTGCTAATCCACGATTCTGCATTACAGTTTGTACATCAGCGAAATCAACATTAATATAGCCGCTGAAGTGAATTATATCGGAAATTGCTTTAGCCGCATCATATAGTACATTGTCTGCCTTTTTAAAAGCGTTGATAACTGTCATATCAGGATATATCTCATTCAATTTTTCGTTAGGAATAACAATAAGAGTGTCGATATTTTCACGAAGTTTTGTAATACCATTTTCCGCGTAGACCATACGCTTTTTGCCTTCACCTTTAAATGGTCTACTCACAATAGCAATTGTAAGAATTCCCATTTCACGGGCCAGAGAGGTAATTACGGGTGTTGCTCCTGTACCGGTTCCACCACCCATACCGGCAGCGATAAAAAGCAGGTCCGTATCCTTGAGTACATTTTTAATATCCTCGCGTGATTCTTCTGCAGCTTTTCGACCAACATCCGGATTAGCACCAGCTCCAAGACCTTTGGTTAGCTCTTTACCAAGCTGTAGTTTTATTTTTGCTTTTGATTTCTTCAAATCGAGGATATTAGTATTTGCCACGGCAAATTCCACACCGGCTAAGTTATATTCGATCATTGTATCAACTGCATTTCCGCCAGCACCACCAACACCGATGATCTTGATATGTGTACCAAAAGGTATCTCATCATGATTAAGGTCTAATTCTAACATATATCCTCCGAAAATAAACTAATTTTTATTCTAAAAATAATCTTTAAATGCATCTTTACATTTCTGCCAGAAAGTGGAAAATGAATTTCCGATCTTTATACTACTGATCTTATCATCTCTATTTTTAAGCTCATCATAAACGTAATATAAAATTCCTACACTAGTAGCATATTTTGGATTTTCAAGTCTTTCAGTAGGACCTGCCAGCTCTGAGAGATTAGGATAACCGATCTTTGTAGGCATATTGAAGATTTGATCAGCCAGAGCAGAAGAATCTCTTAACAGGGAAGCTCCGCCGGTTAACACTAATCCTGCTGAAATTAAACTAAGGTCATGATGCTCATTCAGTATTCTATAAGCACCTTCAAATATCTCTCTCATCCTTGCTTCTATGATCTCTGACATATATTTCAGTTTTTTCTTCTTGGTTTCTCTACCACCAATACCCTCTATTTCGATGATCTTATCGGCTGGTACTTTCGCGGAAAGTGAGTTGCCTAATTCGATCTTGAGCTTTTCTGCATTCTGTGGTGAAGTATGTAACCCAACTGAAAGGTCGTGAGTTATATTCTTACCGCCAATAGGTAGAACAGCACTAAATCTTATACTATCTTTATAAAAAATGGCGATATCCGTTGTGCCGCCACCAATATCAATTATTATAGATCCGAGATCTTTTTCTACGCTATCAAGAACTGCATGTGAAGATGCAATTGGTTCTAAATATGTTTGTTCAACTTTGTATCCTGCAATTTCAATACATTTATTTATATTTCTAAGTGCATTAATATCCGCCATGACAATGTGAACATGTGCTGAAAGGTTGAATCCGCTCATATTAACTGGATTCATTATTCCATCCTGATCATCTATTTTATAATATTGTGGAATTGCATGTATGATCTCTAATCTCTCGTTTCCCTGCTGTATTTTCACATTGTTTTTTGAATTAGAAATTACATTATCGACATGTTGCTGGTCAATATCACAAGGATGTGCACCTGAGGTTAATGAAATACGCCCAATAGTATTTTGGCTTTTTATATGTTCACCAGCAATGCCAACATAAATATTCTTAGCTTTGAAAGTAGCCATTTCTTCGGCTTCGTTAATTGCGTTGCTCATAGATTTTGAAGCTTTCATGATATCTACAACAATACCATTGACCATACCATTGGATTCGCTTGTACCAATACCTTTAACTTCTAATTTATTTTCTTCATTAATTTGTGAAATAATAACACAGATCTTGGTCGTACCAATATCTATTGCTGTAATTACTTGCCCAATCTTCATAACTCCTCCGATCTTATCACAAGCTGATCTTTGTATCTCAGGTCTATTGTGGTACCTCTTTCAAATATCCGATTTTGTTCCAGGAAAATAAGCTTTTTCAGTTTTTCCTCTATCTCATCATCTCCCAGTACTATATTGTATCCAATATTAGCATTAACTAATACCAGGTTTTCACCTTTTAGGTAAAACTCTGATATGCAATCAATAAAATTCGGATCAACCTTTGCAAATTGATCTTTTAAGGAAAAAACTTTCTCAATAAGTTCATCCTTCACAATTTTTCCTATTGTGATCTTATCGTCAGGAATTTTACTGCCAATTATCGGAAGAACTTCATCCTCATAAAAATTAACATTATCTAAAACAATCCTGTCTTTATCAATAGGGAAGAATGAGCCATTTTCTGTTCTGATAAAGAACTCACCCTTTTTTTCACTTATTATTATTTTCAACTTATTTGGGAAAATTTTGGATATTTTTATATCTTTGATCCGAACGATATTTTCATATTTCAGTAAAACATCTTTTTTTGAGATCGTATACATATTAATATTTATAAAATCATTGCAGATATTCTTAAGAAAATCAGTTTCTAAAATTTCGTTTCCCACAATCTCAATTGATTTTATTCGGAACATATCCAGTTTCATGAACAAGCTGTTGATCCCAAAATAAATTCCATACATCATTGCAACCAATACAATGAAGAAAAAGAAATATCTGCTGGAACCGGATTTTTTTTTCATTAATTTATTACCTTAACCTCTAATTCAAGATTAATACCTTTTTCTCTGCTGACAGTCTCTTGAATAATATTGATCAACTCAATTACTTCCTCAAAAGTGGCACTGCCTTTATTGATAATGAAATTAGCATGCTTTTTGCTGATCTCAGCACCGCCTTGCTGTAGCCCTTTCAACCCACACTCTTCGATCAATTTTCCAGCATATTTCCCTGCCGGATTTTTAAATGTACTTCCCAAACTCGGGTAATCATAAGGATGTCGCTCCAATCTCTTGGAAATAATATCTTTCTTGTCTGCAATTATCTGCTCTTTTGTTTTCTTCTCCATATTAAAAGCTGCTTTGGTTATAAATCCATCTATTGATGTAGTTCGATAACCAAATTTTATGCTTTTAAAATCAATTTTATTAATTTTACCATGCTTATCAATATATTCCACCCATAATAAATAATCAAAAATACATTTTCCGAAAGCTCCGGCATTCATGTGAATTGCTCCGCCAATATGTGCCGGAATCCCGGCAATGAATTCTAGACCACCTAATTCATACTGAGCACACATATCGATAAATGAACTGATCTTCTGATTAGAAGAAGCGATAACTGTTTCATTATCAACTTCAAAAAGTTCAGGAAGATAAGCATCCAAAATAATCACTCTATTTCCAACATTTCCAAATAAAATATTTGAACCTCCACCAACCGGAAGAATCTTCAAACCCAAAGAATTCGCTTCCACGAGTATTGAAGACAAATCACTAAGACTATGTGGAGCTAGAAGATAGGTGGCCTTACCACCAATCTTCATGTTGGAATATTTACATAAGGAACTCTTTATAACAAACGAAGTTAGCATTTTACTGTCAAACATTTTTTCCTTTTTACTCAAATTAAATTTTCTCATTTAAGAATTTTTCTGCAAATTTATAGATACTGCCGGCACCCATACTGATTAAAATATCGTCCGGTTTTGATACTTTTTTTAACATTTTCACAATGTCGTCGTTCGATTGAATGAAATGAACATTTTTATGTCCGGATTGTATAGCTGCATCCGCAATCAGCTTTCCGGTTACTCCAGGGATCGATTTTTCTCTGGCAGGATAAATTGGTGCTATCAGCAGAACATCGGAGTGAAAAAAAGCACGTCCAAATTCTTTATAAAAATCTCTTGTTCTAGAATACAGATGTGGTTGGAATACTACTACAATTCGTTTATCAGTGTTATCCTTTACACCATTTAAGGTAGCTTCGATCTCAGTAGGATGATGTGCATAATCATCATAAACTGAAATTCCGTCCTTTACTCCTTTAAACTCGAATCTACGAAAAACACCATTATAGTCTTTCAACCCTTTTTTAATGGAAGAAAATGGAATTTCAAGTTCTAAACCAATCGATACAGCCAGCAGTGAATTGAGCATATTATGATTTCCCATTACGTTTAGTTCAATGTTTCCAAGTTTTTTCCCATTATAAATTGCATCATAGCTCGATTTAAAATCTTTTTGAATAATGTTATCAGCTCTCACATTAGCCTGTTTAGAAAGACCGTATGTGAAAATTTCTTTATTTATATCAGGTATTATAGATTGAACACCGGAATCATCAAGGCAAGCGATCACACTTCCAAAAAAAGGTACTTTATTAGCATATTCAATAAATGCATCTTTTACTCCTTCCAAGTTTGAGTAACAATCCAGATGATCTGCTTCAATATTTGTGATACCAGCTATTATTGGACTAAGAGTGAGGAAAGAACGATCGAATTCATCAGCTTCTACCACGATATATTTACCTGAACCAAGTAAATTATTTGAGCCATAATTTTTTACAATTCCACCTACAATTACTGTAGGATCCAACTTGGCAGCAGACAGTACACTACCTACCATTGAAGTAGTAGATGTTTTCCCATGAGTACCGGCAATACCTATACCATAGCTCATCCTCATGATCTCAGATAACATTTCTGCTCTTCGGATTACCGGGATTTTTTGCGAAAGAGCTGTAGCTATTTCCGGATTATCATTCTTTACAGCGGAAGATTTGACAACTACATCTGCATCCATGATCAGATTTGAAGAGTGTCCTTCGGTTATTTTAGCGCCTATAGAAGCTAAATGTTTTGTGATCTTAGATAACTGCATATCAGAACCACTAATTTCAAAACCTTGGTTTAAAAGCAATTCGGCAATTCCACTCATTCCAATTCCACCAATTCCAACAAAATGGATCTTCTTGGTTCTTCCTAACATTTGTTCTCCTTTACGTTAAATAATTCAAGATCGTACCTGCTATATTCTTTGCGGCATTAGCATGTACAGTCGTAGTAAAATTAGCTTTGATCTCGTTTATATTTTCCAGCATCTCAATAACTTTACTCTCAAGGATTTCCGGATTTAGATCTTTTTGTTCAATTATTACTGCAATATTTTTTTCTTTTAATTCCAAAGCATTAAAGTATTGGTGATTCTCTGCTGCTGAGGGTAGAGGTACCAGAATGGAAGGAATTTTCTTGGTTTCAAGTTCAGCTAAACTCAATGCACCGGCACGTGCAATGGCTATATCTACAGAGTTATAAATCTTACCGATCTCATTTGTAAAATCGAAACCATATATACCTTTTCTATCTTTAATTTTCGGATAAAATTCATCAAAGCTGTATTTTCCGATCTGCCAGATTATCTCAAATCCTTTTTTTAACAGATCATCAACAATTGGTAAAAAAGCATTGTTCAGAACAACAGAACCCTGGCTTCCACCGAATAGAAATATCTTTTTTGTACCGGCTTTTAAACCAAATTTTTCAAAATCTATTGTTTCTTTCTCTTCTACAGCGCTTAGGTTTATAGGATTTCCTGAGTAAACTGTAATTTCCCTAGGTATATATTTTTTTGCATCATGATTTCCGATAAATACTTTTGTAGCATATTTACTCAGGATTTTTGTAGTTGCACCAGGGTAGCTATTTTGCTCCTGAAGGAATATTGGTACTCGTAATAAATGAGCTGCATAACCTACAGGGCCGCTGACAAATCCACCAGTTCCCAGAAACGCATCAGGTTCGAATTTACGAATTATTTTCTTGGATTCAAGCATACTTTTTAATAGTTTAAAGGGGAATTTTAAGTGTGCAAAAGTAAATTTTCGATAAAATTTCTGAACATTTATTTCAGCAAAATCAATGCTGAACTGCTTTGCCAGCTTTTGCTCCATACTGTTTACATTTCCCACAAAGAGGATTTGAATATTTTCCTTTATTAGTTCTTGTATTATTGAAATTGCTGGAATTATATGTCCTCCAGTTCCTCCAGCAGCTACGATAACTTTTTTACTGTTCATAGATAATTTCCTTAATAATTATGTAATGTTTGTTTTGTTGCACTTATATTCAGTAGAAGTCCAACAGAAAATGAATTTACCAACAGGGAAGTGCCGCCATAACTTATAAAAGGCAAGGTTACACCCGTAGATGGAAGAGCAGCCATTGAAACACCAATATTAACCATTGCATTAAAAAAGATGTTCATTCCCAAACCTATACCAGCTAACTTAAGAAAAATATCTTCCTGCCTTACAGCATTGATAATTGTTCTGGCAAAAAGTAGAATAAATAAGCCAAAAACTATAAGTGCACCTAAAAATCCAAATTCTTCTCCTATTATTGAAAATATGTAATCGGTTTTAGCTTCCGGTAAAAAATAATGTTTCCCTGTTCCTCTTGATGGTGTAGTTCCAACTATTCGCCCACCAGTTAGAGATATTAAGCTTTCTTTTATTTGATAATCTTGATTTCCGGTATATTCACCATCATTATTCATTGCTTTATTAAAAAGAGAATATTTGGAATATATTTTCATCCTTTCAGATCGATATGTAGGGCCTAATTGAAGAACAACTATTCCTAGGATCAGGCAAGTTGCGAGTATGATCGTAATTGTAGACAACTTTATTTTTGCTATGAATAAAAGTGATATTAAGGTTATTCCAGAAATAATTAACGGGCTGAAATGCTTTTCAGCTAAAATCAATGAATATATTATGATTGTTACTATCATCAATTGTTTGAAATATTTTATGAAACCTTTTGGTTGGGAATTCTCAATAAACCTTTTTTGTTTATCTAAAATATGAGCAAAATAAAAAATTAAAATTATCCTGGCCAGCAGACTGGGTTGGATGTTGATCTTCCAGATGTGAAGACTTCTAACAGCTCCTTTTACTTGAGTGCCGAATATTAAAACAGATATTAACATGAGAATAATGATCATGATCAGAGGGAAAATCAGTTTTCTGGTCTTTTCCAGATCAATAAACTTAAATGCAAAAAAAAGAGAGCCAAAAGAAAGTACAAGCCAGATGAACTGTTTATAAAAGAAATACATTGATGAGCGTACAGAACTAATGTTAAGCTGCATGAAAATTCCAATTGCGATCAAGACAATATAAGTAAAAAGAAGTATAACGTCATATTGAGCAATTAGAGATTTTGTTTTCATTTTTTTAATCCTGAAACGATCTCTTTAAATTTATTTCCACGCTCTTCAAAATTTTTGAATCGGTCATAACTTGTACATGCTGGAGATAATACGATAATATCTCCTTTTTCTGATTCGGAAAAGGCCATATTAATTATATCTTCGAAATCTTTGTTTATTGCTAGATCGACAGAACCCTCAAATGTACTTTTCATCTCTGCAATAGTATCACCGGTAAGGTAAACTTTTTTTGCGTGAATATGTAGATATGGTGTCAATATGCTGTAATCTTCACCTTTGCCAGCTCCACCCATGATAATTCTGATTGGTTTATTAAAGGATAAAAGTGCATATTTTACTGAATCTGTGTTAGTAGCTTTTGAATCATTATAGAATTTAACACCTTCAATTTCTTGCACAAATTCAAGGCGATGGGAAAGAGGTGAGAAGGTTTCTAATGCTTTTTGAATAACATCTTTTTTTATCTTGAATGGGGAAACTGCAAGAATAGAACACATGATATTAGCAATATTATGAGGACCTTGAATAGTTGATCTTTGTATAGGATATTGTTTAGAATCAAAATTTATTGATTTATTCTCAAAATATATGTCAGTTTTGGAATTCAGGGAGAAATATTTGAGAGATGTTTTTATCATTTTAGTAAATTTTGCAGATGCTTTATCATCCATATTGAGTATTGCCAGATCCTGATGATTTTGATTCATGAAAATATTAAATTTGGTTTTAGCATAATTATCAAATGATTTATAACGATTAAGATGATCAGGAGTAATATTGAGTACAGCTGCAACATTTGCCTTAAATTTACTAATGAGTTCAAGTTGAAAACTACTGAGTTCCAGAACGATAAAATCTATATCACTTTTTTCTATTGGATAGGATGAAAAAGCAGTGCCGATATTTCCTGCCAGTATAGAGTTGAACCCGGCAGTTTGCAAAATATGGTGGATCAGACTCACCGTTGTACTTTTACCATTGGAACCGGTTATAGCAATTATCTTACTATGAGGGTGCTTGATCCGGAAACTGAATTCTATTTCACTGATGATCTCAATATTCTGTTCAATTGCCTTTTGTAAAATTGGAATATCTCGAGGAATTCCAGGACTCAATATGAGGATATCATTTTGCAGAATTTTTTCTGTATGTCCACCAAATTCGCAGGTAAAATTTCTTTTAATTTCATTGGAATTTGTAATAAAATCTTCTTTCTTAAATTCGCTTATAAAAACAAATCCATCAAGTTCTTTGATCTTAGTGGCAGCGGATAAACCGCTTCTAGCCATACCAAGAATTCCAAATTTCTTCCCTTTGATTATCATTTTCTACCTTAATTTTAAAGTAGCCAGTCCAATACCAACAAGTAAAGCTGCAACGATCCAGAATCTGATCACGATCTTTTCTTCTGAAATTCCCTTTAATTCATAATGATGATGTATCGGTGCACAAAGAAAAGCTCTTTTTCCAGTACCTGTTTTTTTTCTGGTATATTTAAAATAATAGCGCTGAATTATTGTAGATAGAGCTTCCATAATAAAAACTCCACCTATAATTGCGAAAAATATCTCTTCTCTTAATAAAACTGCTAAAACTGCTAAAATTCCACCTAAAGATAATGATCCGGTATCACCAAGAATAATCTGTGCAGGTTTTACATTATACCATAAAAAACCCAGTAATGTTCCTATTAGTGCTGAAATAAAAACGGTCAATTCGCCAGCATTTTGGATAAAATCTATATTTAGATATTCTGAAATAACAAAATTCCCCTTAATATAAGCCATAATACCAAGTCCAAGAGCTGCTATTGCTACTGTACCTCCAGCCAATCCATCTAATCCATCAGTTAAATTCACAGCATTGGATGTAGCTGTTACCATAAATACAACAAATGGAATAAACAGAAGTTTCAATTGTATTGAACTACCTTTGATAAAGGGTAAATTTATTTTTGTGATTAAGTCTGTATTGTTTGAACCATAATATAAAGCAAGGGCAACAACTAAACCCAGCATGATCTGAGCTAATAGTTTATATTTGGCGATCAATCCCTTTTTTGCTCCTAAGAAGTTTTTAAGGTAATCATCCAGAAAGCCAGTAGCGCCTAACCAGATCGTAGTAATTATCATTATTATAATGTAACTGTTCACAAGGTTATTCCAGAGTAGAACTGAAAGCAATATGCTGCAGATAACAATGAGACCACCCATCGTAGGCGTTCCTTCTTTTTCTTTATGCGAGATCGGAACATATTCATTTATGGTTTCCAAGGCTTGATGTTTCCTTAACATTTTGATGAATTTAGGTCCTAGTACAATTGAGAAGAAAATGGCTGTGATAAATGCTGCGATCGAACGAAAAGTAACATACTGAAATACATTAAATAAGCTGTATCCAAAAACTTGCGTATCCGCTAAAGGGGCAAAAAGGTGATAAAACATTTTAAATCCTTCCTATTATTTTTTCTAATTTTATTCCATGAGAAGCTTTTATGAGAATTACAGCATTCTCAGGTATCTTTGCTAATATTTTTGATGCTAATAATTCTTCGACATCATCAAAATGAACATCGGCATTATATTCACGTGACATATTACCCACAGAAAGAAGTTGCCTATAATCCTTATCTTTGAGAACATTCAATATCTTTTTATGTAGTTCTATTGTCAATTTCCCCAGTTCAAGCATGTCACCTAGAATAGCATAATGAGGTTTCTCAATTTCATACGTACTCCAGAATTCAATTGCTGCTTCCATCGAATCTGGATTTGCATTATAGCAGTCAACAAGTAATGATCTTTCTTTACGTCTGATTATTTCCATTCTCTGAGAAATCTGCAGTGGTTTTAACAAACCTTTCTTTATTAATTCAACATTCATGTTCAACTGTAAAGCAACTGATACTGCAATTCCTGCATTAAAGCCATATTTTGTAAAAGGAGTAGGAATTGAAAATTCAATATTATTAACTTTGAAGATCGTGGTATCATTTTGCATATGGAATTCAGAAAACTTATAAATTGAATTTGGAGAAAAACCAAATGATGAGCCATTAAATTTTTTGAATCTTTCATCATCTGCCGGGAAAAATTTATAAAGTAAGTCATGCTGAAAAAGGGCTGATTTTTCTTTAAAGACACCTACTTCATTTTGAAGATATTCCAAGTGTGAAGCACCTACTGACACAATAACACCAATATCTGGATCAGCAATATTAACTAGTTTTTCAATTTCACCAAATTGATTTGTTCCAAGTTCAAGAATTGAATAATTATATTTAGGATCAAGTCGAAAGATCGTTCTGGGAACACCAATAAGGTTATTTTCATTTCCAAAAGTTTTATGAGTATTAGAGAGTTCAGAAAAGATATTATATAAATATTCTTTTACCGTTGTTTTACCATAGCTGCCGGTTACAGCAATTGTTGTCAGATCAAAATGTTGTTTATAGACCTTGGCAAGCAGAGCGAGTGCTTCTAATGTATCTTTCACACGTATCAACTTAGTTGAATTGCTTTTGTAGTCCATATCTACAACTGCCCAGCAATTTTCTATTTTTAAGATATTATCAACGTAATCATGTCCATCGAAATTCTTACCTTTTAATGCAAAGAATAGGGAATTAGCTTTAATTGTACGGGAATCTGTAGAAATATATTCTATCAAAGGATTACTGTCTATAACCAGATTTTGCTGATAAATTAATTCAAGTTGAAGGAGATCAAGGGGTAAGGATAGAGAATTATCTTGTTTCAGTGAATGAGATAGTGCATTTTTTACTTCAATAACATCATCAAAATCATACTTTTTACCTTTGATATTCTGATATTTCTCATGGCCTTTTCCAGCTATAAGTACAATATCTTTTTCTTTGGCGAATTTGACTGCCGTTTGAATGGCTCTCTTTCTATCACGAATTATCCAGAATGAAGTTTTATCATCTGCATCCCGGATAAGGTCTCTAATGATATCTGACGATTTTTCATAACGAGGATTATCGTTTGTAAGTATAATCTTATCAGCGAGTTGTGCAGCTTCGAACATTTTAGGACGTTTGGTTCTATCTCTATTACCACCTGCTCCAAAAACAAGGAATATTCTTCCCTTTTTGATCTCGTTTAGAGTTATAAGAACATTTTTTATGGCATCAGGCGTGTGGGCATAATCAATATAAATTCCAATGTTTCGATCATTTGCTACTTGCTGCAATCTACCGGAAATACATTCAATCTTTTTTATAGAATCAATAATTTTCTGAACATGAGATGTTCCTAAGAGATCAAGTGCAACGGAAAAAGCTGTTGCTGTGTTAAAAATATTATATTTCCCTATCAGATTGGTATTAATATGATACGTATCTTGTTTTACTTGTACATCAAAACTTGAACCAGTGATCGTGAAATCATGATCTCCAATTTTAATATCACCCTGCTCAAAAGATATTCCATATTTTGTAAACGAACATTTTCTAAATAACCTTTTTCCATGTTCATCATCAATATTTATATAAGCTTTTTTTGTATTTTCAAAAAGTTTAAACTTCGTTTTTGCATATTCATTAATGTTAGTATGAAAATCAAGATGATCTTGAGTAAGATTAGTGAATACAGTAGAATGAAAATCTAAGGAGAAGATCCTATCTAAAGAAAGTGCATGTGAAGATACTTCCATAACTATAAATTCAACATCTTGCTGGTTCATTTCATAAAATATCGAATTCAAATCTATAATATCAGGTGTTGTTCTTTCAGATCTATAGGTTTTAGCATTGATTGAATAGCCCAGAGTACCTATTAATCCGACTTTTTTTCCATTATCTAAGAGAATTCTTTCAATTAAATTTGCAATCGTTGTTTTCCCATTCGTTCCGGTTATGCCAATTAATTTCATTTTTTTGGAAGGTTCATTGAAAAACAGTTTCGCCAGTAGGGCAGTAGCTTTACGTGTATTTTTTACAATGATCTGTGGGATTTCTATTTCAAGTTCCTTTTCTACTATTAATAATTTTGCACCTCTTTTTACTGCTGATTCGGCATAATTATGTCCATCACTGATAAAACCAACAATACAAACGAAAACCTGACCGGTTTTAACCTTCCTGGAATCTGTTTGTATTCCGGAAAATGTTTTTGACGATACTATCTTTATAGTTTCAATTAACAGGTCATGTATCTTTAAAACTGAAATAATCTCAGTAGTTGAGATCATTTTGCTGTTATTACACATATATCCCCAAATTTAATTTTAGATCCTGGTTTGATAGATTGGCTTGAGATAATGCCGTTTCCCTTAATAACCAGTTTCACATTACTCCTATTAGATTTTGCAATTGCCTTCCTCAAAGTTAATCCAATGAGGTCTGGCATGATATAATTATTTACGCTTAATAGTTCTGATTCCTGTTTAATGTCAAGGTTAAGAATTATCTTCTCATTTTCATTAAAAGATGTGTTTGGTTTAGGATACTGATCCACTATTTTACCTTCCTGATTTTCACCTATAATTACATATTTAATATTCTTTTTCTGTAATACATCAATTGCTTTTACCAGCTGCATATTTGTTACATCAGGTGCAAAAATGAAATTACAATTATCTTCTTTTATATTTACAATTATGTCTGAATCAGGTAGATCAATGATTTTTTTGGTTATATTCTTGAATGTTGGTACAGACGAAAGAGATGCATAATAAGCATATGATTTGTAATCTGCTTCATCATAAACGATTACCATCACATATTCAGGTTTTTTCACGGGGAAAAACCCGGCAAAAATTGAAGTATATTTTTCTTCTTCGTATCCGATCTTACCACTAATTGCTTTTTCAGATGTTCCAGTTTTGCCTGCTATGGCAAGATTCTCTATTTTTGTTCCCGTAGCTGTTCCATAATCAACAACACCCATTAGAAATTCCTTTAATGTATCTAAGGACTTTTTATCTGAAATTGAGCGTAATTTTCTTGGTTTGAATGAAGTAACTTTTTTTCCCTTGGTATCCTTGATCTCTTTAATCAGGTGCGGCTGCATTATGTTACCGCCATTTGCAAAGGCGCAATATGCATTTGCCAATTGTAGGGCAGTAACGGAAATTTCCTGGCCAAATGAGATGGAATGAAGTGAGAATCCCTGCCAGTCTTTTAGTTTGCGGAAGATACCTGATGCTTCACCTGAAATATTAGAGCTTGTTTTATGCCCGAAGCCCATTGCGATCATTCTTTCATAAAGTAACTTACTTCCAATCTTTTCTACTATTTTACTTATGCCTACATTACTGGAATAGGCAATAATATCTTTAAAACTTAAAGTCTTGAATTTGTGGTCATCCTTAATTATCCTTTCTTCAGATTCATACTCCAGGTGGTAATTTTTGCAGTCGATCTTATCTGTAGGGTTATAAATTCCTTTTTCTAAAGCCAGTAAAGCTGTTATCGGTTTTAAGGTAGAGCCCGGTTCGAACATAAAAGAAACTGCAATATCGGTAACGGAACGCAGCTCTTTCGCTGATTTTTTTTCGTGATCCTTTGTAATACCTGCCAGAGCAAGGATCTCGGCTGTGTTAGGATCCATAACAATTCCGATGGCATTTTTGGCTTTGTATTCTTTCAATCCGATCAATAAATTTTCTTCTACAATTTCCTGAATTCTTTTATCAATAGTGAGATAGATCGATTGTCCGGGTTGAGCTGATTTTTCTTTGAGAAATAATAGCGGAATAATTTGATTGTTGGCATCATATATCATCTCTCTCCAGCCGACTTCTCCAGAAAGTTGACTATTATAGGTAGCTTCAATTCCATTCTTTCCATGCGTAGTATAAATTACATTCCCGGAATTATTTTTACATTTATCATCAATGATCCCCATGAAGTTTGCTCCAAGTTTGTCATGAGGATAAGAACGCTTGATCTTACTGAAAGACGTTACGAGACCTTTGATATTTTCTTTTGCAAATTCTTGTTTAATGATATGAAGCTGATTTTCAGAAATATCAGTTGCAATGTAAACACTTGAATTAATTGGATTTTTATTTAAACGTTTGAGCAGAACTTTTTTCTTAACGTCACTATTCTCAGATATTATCTGAGTAATTTTTGCAAAAATATCAGCTGGATTAACATCTGTTTTCTTTTTACAATTTTTAACTATTACACGTCTATCAATGTCTAACTGGTAATATTTTATTGAACTTACAAGCAGACTATTATTACGATCATAAATATTTCCTCTGTTAGGGATCAAGATTTCTTTGGAAGGATTTTGACGGATCTGTACAGCTGATTTAAGATGATGTGCATCTAATATTTGAATAGAAAAAAGATAACTTATCCAAATAATAATGATTATAATGTTGAAAATTACTAATAATTTTATTCTGGAATTCATAAAAAAAAAGCTCATTCAATAAAGAATGAGCAATAATTCATCGTGTTAATGCTTCAGCAGAAGGGACAATGTAATCTATTAACCGGAATGTTTCTTTCTTATTGTTAAACTTGATGTTATGCACATTATCATTGTTTGTTGGATAAAACATACTCAGGTTCTCAAAAGCTAATTGCTGGATCCTATCCATAGAACTAAGTTTATTGTTAGTTGTAACAAGATCCAGATTAATAACTTTTTCAGCCTGTAATAGTTCTTGAGATCCATTAAGACTGCGGCCGTAAACTATGATTTTGTGTTTATTACTATAATGACAAAAGAATGAAGCAAAAATTAAAAAAACAATTACAATAAATTTCCATTTCATAAAACACTCCTTTTTCGGGCTATTCTCAGTTTTGCGCTTCTGGCTCGCGGGTTATTTTCAATTTCTTGTAAGGTGGGAATAATAGGCTTTCGTGATAAGATCTCTATTGTTGAGATCTTATCACATACACACCTTGGGAATTCCGGGGGACAAATACAAGATTTAGCTTCGAATTTAAAAATATTCTTGATAATTCTATCTTCCAAGCTATGATACGAGATTACAACAATCCTGCCATCAGGATTTAACATCTTGATAGAATCTTCTATAGCAGTTCGCAAAACATCCATCTCTTTATTGATATAGATCCTTAAAGCCTGGAATATTCTGGCCTTAGCTTTAATGCTCTTTTTGGAAACGATACAGTTCTCAATGATCTTAGCTAAATGCAGAGTTGTTTTGATCTGCTCTTTTGATCTTTCTAAAATAATACAATTTGCGATCCTTGCAGCCTCTTTTTCTTCACCGAATTCTCTGAATATTTTAGCAAGTTCTTCAAATGAATAATTATTCACAACATCGGCTGCTGTAAGGTCTGAACTTTGATCCATTCTCATATCCAGGCTACCATCATATTGAAAACTGAAACCTCGCGCCGGATCATTTATCTGATGAGAAGAAACACCCAAGTCAAATAGTATTCCATCAACTTTTTTTATTCTTTCAAGTGCAAGTCCAGTTCTTAGATTGGCAAAATTTTCTTTGATCATCACAAACTTTTCAGGATATTTTTCCTGCAGAACTAAACTTTGTTTAATGGAATCAGGATCTTGATCTAAACCGAATAATCGGATATCTTTTCCACTTTCCAGTATTTTGGCAGAATGTCCTCCACCTCCAAAGGTGGCATCTACATAAACTTTGCTATCCCTAATATCTAAAGCTTCTAAACATTCAGGCAATAATACCGGAACATGATATTCTTTCATTATTGATAATCCAAAGAATTAAAGAGCTCTCTGTGCTCTTCCAGACGTTTCTGACGGAATTGTTCGTAATTTTCCGGACTCCATACAGAAATGTAATTTCCTGATCCTTTAACTATGACCTTATCTTTGATATTTGCAATCTCTAAAAGTTCAGAGCCTATCTTAATTCTGCCGTTCGCCTCAATTTTCTGTTCGGAAGAAGCAAATGTACGTAAATTGGCAAGCAGCCTCTTATCACGATCAGTACCGTTTTTCAGCTTTTCAATTTTATCTTTCCAGTTATCTAACGGATAGATCGCTATATCTGTATTAGGTCCTAGCGTGATAATAACGGTCTGCTCTATCTGAGGATCAAGTTTCTTCTTGAATACAGCAGGAATAGTGATCCATTTAAGTTTATTGACCGAGTTAGTAAAAGTGCCTAAGAATTCACCTGACATCACATCCTCCTTATCATTTGAGTAAAAATGAGAATCTTTGAGAAATACTGAGTCAAATATGAGAATTTTCAGGGAAGAGTCAAGTTTTTTTTGAGTTGTTATGAGTTTTTATGTTATTTATTTAGTTATAAATCTTGTAAAATGTCAGGTGTAGTATGGGTAAGAAGGACAGAACAACGATCTTATCAACAGAATTACTTAGTATATACTCCCCAAGGTTGGGGGCTACCTTTATTCTATTCAAAACAGCCGTTAAGCTCAATTTAAAAGCTCTGTAACAGCCGATAATTACTTATTAGTGTATTTGTGTTACCTGACAATATGCACTAATACTTCATAACGAAGCTGTATATCATATTTATTCATATAAAACTAATATGAAATAATTGACAAAAAAAAAGATAAGGGAATTTTCATCTCTGTAGATAAGGAAGTGTAGATTTTGTATATGCTTATAACCTTCTGACTCTTTTATGATACACTTGCACTTCTTTAGATCTTCATTGCTTATTAAACTTTTTTAATAAAGGAGTGCTTTATGAAGACTATTTATTTTGTTAACTTTTTCTTTTTACAGTTTACTTCGAATTCCGAACTTTAGTTTCAAATTCGCGTAAAAGAAATATTATATTAGGCGAGGTGAAAAAGAATGAAGAATGTATTTGAAGTTAATGCGAACTATTTTCAGTCAGCGGGTATTTATGTTATTCAACTTTCCACTTCACTCTAGGTTGATTAACGTTGGTGTTAGCAATCGTTAAAACAAAAAATATAGGAGAATAACTTATGAAAGCCAAAATTTCAATATTTGTAATGCTATTAATTACTATAGCATTATCAGCCATTCCAAATTGGTTCACATCTGATGTTTCAAAAGAATATCCGGATTATTTCGTCGGTAAAAGTTTCGCAAGAATTCGGAGTGGAGATATTCTTGAGGCAGAAAATATTGCGAAACTGGAAGCATTAAAAGATGCATCCTCTACAATCTCCTGTAATGTGTCGGGAGAAACGATCAATCATTCATCAGAAGCTGGAACCGGATCACAAATAAAAGCTGAAGAATATTTCCTAAGCGAAACCAAGATCCGAACCGACCTGGAAATAATGGGATATGAAATATTGAAAACAGAAAAGGAAGCAGAGAATGTTTATTTCCTTATCGGTATTCCGGCAAACGACTTGCTGAACTCTTTCAAAAACAAGATCGAAAACTCGATCAGGAAAATTTCCGAAGTTTATGATTTTGCAGAAGAACTGGCAGAGAATAATCCTGAACAGTCCATCAAAAAATACGAAGAGTGTATTTTTCAAACCGGATTGCTCCAGGATGATCTTCAAATTTATCTTTTCTTGAACAAATGGCAAAATGAATTTCAGAATGATATCAGCAAACTTCCTTCCCAACAGAAGATCGAAAACAAGCTGATAATTCTCGTTGGCTCAACTACTAAATCCACAGAGACTTTAGCGAATGATCTTTTAAAGACTTTCCTACTTCAGCAATCTGGGAATTATTCGTTTATTTTTTATCCCTTCGAATATGAAAATACCGGTTTCATCTCTAATTTTGGAAAGAATTTCGCAGAAATATGTTCCGGTATTCTCACCGATAAAAAAAAATGGCAAAGTATTTCCTATTCAAAAAATAAAGAGGCAGACTTGGTTTTCAGAGGAAAAATCATGGAATCGGATAACGGGATGCTCTTAACCTTAACGATGGAAAACTCTAACAAAATGGTCGTTAAAAGTAACCAGTTATTTGTCAATAAAACTACCTGTGTGAATATCGGCTGGGATAAGATAAAACCTGAAAATTTAGAGCAGGCATTACAAAGCAAACTTGCATTATATAATTCAATCCAAACTGATAATTGTCTGAAAGTAGATATTCAAACCGATAAAATGTCGGACGGACCAGTTATTTATTATTACGATGAAGAACCGAAGATTTTAGTAAGAACAAATAAATCCTGTTTTGTCAGATTGATGTATATTTTCGCAGACGGCACTAAAATTCTGCTTGTAGATAATTATCCTATTGCAACCGACCAGGCAAATCAATGGATACAAATTCCTTTTGATGGAGTGATTTGCGAGCCGAGTGGTGTGGAACAGCTGATTTTACAAGCTTCTACAGAGAAGCAACCTGTTGTTAATTATAAAAGAAAAAATATGGGAGACGGGACATATATCGATATTATTGAAGTCGATATAAGTTCCCAAATTGCTCTAACGAGAGGAATCAAAATTAAGAATCCTAAAAAGGAAATTACGGAGAAAGTTTATCAATGGACGGTGTTTGAGAAATGATTGTGCAGATGGGTCACATAAGCGGTAGCTTCGGCTATACTAATGCCGTTAAAATTATAGCCGGCGGGAAGTATATTTTATCGGGTAAAGGTCTTAATGGGAAAGCATCAGGCAAAGGAGAAACAGTTACAGTCAGAAAACTGATGAGCTATATTGAGGAACAACTTCCTGAGATCACTAAAAAGTATAGGCAGGAAGTACAGTATCCTGTTGTTGATTCAAAGGGAATGGACTTTCCGTTGAGTAGCGGGAAGTTATAAAATCATATTATTGTTAACTTTTATGCTATTAAATTACTGTTGTTGGGTATTTGACAACCAGATTTTAAGGAGATATTATGCATAACCGTATTATTTTAACGAAATTATTGTTGTTTTTACTTCTGCTGTCTTTTACTTTATTAAAAAGCGAAACTACAGAAATTCCGGAAATATTTGTTCAAACAGGGCATACTGATGGTGCATATTCATTTGCTGTTTCTCAGGACGGTAAATATTTGGTAAGTTCAGGAAAGAATAATAAAAAAATCTGGGAAATATCAGAAGGACGAGAATTAAGAACATTGAAAATTAATGGTAGAGTAACTAATTTTTTGGACAATGAACGGTTTATTATTATTAACGGAAAAAAGCTAGCTGAGATTTATAATGTTAACGGAGAAAAACTAAAGACATTTACCTTTCCTAAAATCGAAAATAATGGGAAAATATCAATCACAAAAAATCTTAAGTATTTTTATGTTGATGATGGTTCATCCGGAGTAAGTATTTATGATATTGAAGATGGATCGGAAATTAAATTTCCAGAAAAAACTGATGATTCTGATTGTTCTAATTTAACAAATCTTGGTTATGATTATTTTGGGATATTTTTCAGCAACACCGAAGAAGTAAAACTTGGAGAAACAGGTTATGTGATCTATGATGAAAATTTAACTATAAAGAAAAAAGGTATTATAAAAGGACGAGTTCATCATGATCTATTAAAAGTGGATGCTGCCTTAAAATATATTTACGAGAATAGGTATTATATGGATAATCCACTACTATTAAGATATGATCTGAATAATGGTGCTGTCATAAATAGTGTTCCAGGTAAACAATGTAAAAAATTTTCCGTTCTGCAGAACAACTCAGTAGTTTTAAATCGTGATAGTTTTACCGAAAAGGGAGAAAAGGCTTGGGAATGGATATCGAATATAGAACTAAGTATTTATGATTTTATGCAAAACGGAATTTATAAACAAAAAACATTGTTTTTCGAGAATGTTAACACTTTTGAATCACTGGTTATTACTAATGAGGGACAAGTCATAGTCAGTCATAAAAATGCTAATATTATACTTTATGATAAAATTTCAGGTGAAGTAGAACGTGAATTCGGTATGAAACCAATAGTTTTTCGGGACCAAGCTTATGCAAATGGACGACTTTTGGATATTGAGAAAAGTTTTAACTATGTTGGTACACAACTTAAAATTTATTATAACTACAATATCTGGAATTTGTCAACAGCCGATTTAGAAATATTTAATTTTTACAATAGTACATACAAAATATATAAGAATAAAGACTACAATTGGATATATAAAGATCCTGATGAATTTTATAAAAAAATACCGCAGGAATTTTTTAAGGAGTCATTTAAAGAAAGTGAATTCTACTATGACGCAATCAGCCCTTTGATATATCTTAAACATTATAAAAGTGAATTATTCTATTTTAAAGAGGAGATAAACCATATTCAGGTTCAGGATAAAGTTAATAAAACCGAAGTCGCTAAATTTTATGCTTTTTCAGATGGAGAATGGATCGTTATAACACCGGAAGGTTATTTTAATGCCTCTACGAATGGTGCAAAATATATAAATGTAAGAATTGGAAATAAAGTATACTCAATAGACAATTTTTATGAAAAATATTACAATCCTGCTTATGTAGCTTCAGTGCTACAGGGGAAGAAAGTAGAACCGGTTTCAGATATAAGGCAAGGAGTGGCTTTACCTCCGGAGATCAGGATAATTTCACCTGAGTCAAATTCAGAAGTAAGGAATGAAGAGATCATAATCAAGATCTCTGCTAAAGATATGGGTGGAGGAATTGATGAGATAAGGTTATACCATAACGGAAAGGTCGTAAGTGAAGAAACAAGAGGAATAAAGATCGTTCCCAAAGGAAATGAAAGCACAAAATCGTATACGATCACACTGGTTGATGGACTAAATATGTTCAGAGCTGTCGGATTTAGCAGAGACAGAACTGAATCAAATCCATCCGAGATAATAATAAAGCTTCTTGCTCCTGAAAAGGATGTATCATTAAGCGTTCTGGTTGTTGGAATAAATAAATATAAAAATCCGGCACTGAACCTGAATTACGCTAATCCTGACGCAAAAAGTATCGCTGATTTTTTTAGGAACAATGACAATGGATTATTTAAGAGTACCCGTGTCATAGAAGTTTACGATACACAAGCAACAAAGGAAGGGATATTAGCAAAGCTTAAACAGCTTGAAAGTACTAATCCACAAGATGCTGTCTTGATCTACCTGGCAGGACATGGTGAGAATATAAATGACAAATGGTATTTTATACCTCACGAATTAACTTATCCTGAAAGAGAAGAGAATGTTAAGAAAAAAGCTATTTCATCGGATGAACTTGCTACAGCAATTAAAAATATTAAAGCTCAAAAAATACTGGTTCTGATAGATGCATGTAAATCCGGAGCTGTTTTATTGGCATTCAGAGGATTTGAGGACAGAAAAGCACTCTCGCAATTATCAAGATCAACCGGTGTGCATATCGTGGCCGCATCGTCAAAAGATCAGTTTGCGACCGAAGTGAAAGAACTAGGTCATGGAGTTTTCACATATACGCTTTTAGAAGGCCTTAATGGGAAAGCATCAGGTATAGGAGAAACGGTTACTGTAAGAAAGCTGATGAGTTATATTGAAGAACAGCTTCCTGAGATCACTAAAAAGTATAGGCAGGAAGTACAGTATCCTGTTGTTGATTCAAAGGGAATGGACTTTCCCATAACGAGAGGGAAATAATTTATGAAATTAACTAAATTTTTAATTTATATAACCGTTTTCTCTTTTATATTTACAACATGCAGTAAGGTAGAGGAAAATAAAGTTAAGACAATAAAGCAGATAGTACCGGTGGAAGTCTTTATACAAGGAGTCGGACTTGAGGCAGAACGAGTATCATTCAATTCCAATGATACACAAATGGTAACAAGCGGAGGTCAGGGGACGACTATATGGGATTTGACTGCAAAAAGAGAAATAAAAAACTTTTTTAACTATAAAACCTACTCAATGGCAGTTTCAAAAAGCGGAAGGTTTCTGTTAACCGCAGATGGAGGGGTAATAAAAATATGCGATTTAGAAAAACTGAAAATTGATTCACTTCAATCTCATTATTCTAGTTACGCAATTTACGGTATAGCCCTTTCTGATGATGAGAAGTTCTATGCGGTTGATAATCAGATTGAAATTAAAATATATGATCTGAATACTTCAGAGCTGAAAACTGAATTTGAAATCAAAGAAAATCAACACATTTTTAATTATATAAAAAAAGGGCTGAGTTTTATGCCTGATTCCAATGACTTATTAACTATTTCATATTCTTACGGCAGTACTTATTCTGAACCTAATGAATTTACGGAAGAAGGTGATCCTAATATTGATCAGATAGATTCATATTCAATAGATATATGGAGCTTGGAAAGAAAAGAACCGAAATTCAGTTACAGCTTCAAAAGTAATTTTATCTATTCATGGGCGATGTCGAAAGATGGATCCAAAATAGCCCTACTTACTATAGACAAGCATTTGAAAATTATCGATATAATAACTTCCAAGGCAACTGATCATAAAATCGAAACTGGCTGCAAAATTTCAGATCTGGCTTTCAGAAACGACGGCAGGATGACAGTGGCAGGTAAAAATGGGATGATCGGAATTTTTGATACAAAGAATGATCGGTTGGAAGTTATTGAAACGGGAATAAGAAGTTATTTTAGAGCACCGTCATGTACTACAACATCAGTCTCTCATGACGGAAATATAATTGCATTTTGTAATGGATCTTATACCGTTATTCTGTATAATATCCAGAATAACGATATTACTGTATTAGCTGATGAAGCAAAAAGTCCAATCGGAGTTTATTATAATGCCGAATCTAAGTTAAATATTTTGACCCATGATATGATCTTAGAACTTAATGGTTCTAATTTAAATACAAAAGATTTTAAGGTAAGAAGAAGAATGTTTGCAGATCAAGTTTATATTAAGGATGAGAAAACCGGAATAACAAAAATATTCGACACTATATTCAATAAAACACTATTTTCATATGATAGTAAAAATGAAGGTAACGAAAGTCTTGAGTATTATGTGACTCAGGATGGAAATTACGCATTCAAAAATTTAAGAGAAAATGAAGAGTCAGAATACTTTTTAAATGTTATTAATTTAAAAGATCCTAATGCTCCACCCGTTCAACTGGAACAATCAAATAAATACTATTTGTCTATGATCAGAACGTTTAATGATAATAAAAAAGCGATCATTTCATCGGCATGGCCGAATTTGAAATTAGGTATATGGAATATTCAGACAGGTAAACTGCTTTATAAATTAGATGAGCAGACAGGAAACTCAAGAGTATTTGAGTTATTTGATGAAAATAAATTTCTGGTCGGAGTTAGAGGTTTCATAAAGCTATATGACCTTGAGACAGGGAAAGTAATTAAAACATACACACCAAAAGGTTATGACGGCAGGCACAAAGATATTGAAAATATTGCTTTTTCACGCGATAGAAAATATTTCGCAACAGGAGATGATGATGGACTGATCACCATATGGGATTCTGAGAAAGAAAATGAAGTTATTTCGTTTAAAAGGCACAAACACTGGATAACTTCACTTGTTTTCAGTCCGGACGGGAAATCAATTTTATCGGGTAGCTATCACGATAAAACTGTAATTTTTAGTAATATTGAAACAGGAAGTGAAATCGCCCGTTTTGTATCATTTTCTGACGGTGAATGGATCGTTATCACACCGGAAGGATATTTCAACGCATCACTCAATGGAGCTAAATATCTGAATGTCAGGGTTGGTAATAAGGTTTACAGCATAGATAATTTCTATGAGAAATATTACAATCCTGCTTATGTGGCTTCAGTTCTACAGGGGAAGAAGGTAAATCCGGTCTCAGATATCAGGTTGGGAGTTGCATTACCTCCTGAAGTAAAGATCATATCTCCTGTCTCAGGAACTGAATCTCCTTCAGATGAAGTTACAATTCAAATATCAGCCAAAGATATGGGTGGTGGGATTGATGAGATAAAACTTTATCATAACGGAAAAGCGATCAGTGAAGAAACAAGAGGAATAAAGATCGTTCCCAAAGGAAATGAAAGCACAAAATCGTATACGATCACACTGGTTGATGGACTAAATATGTTCAAAGCTGTCGGTTTCAGCAGAGACAGAACTGAATCAAATTCGTCTGAGATAATCATAACACTTCTTGCACCTGAAAAGGATGTATCATTAAGCGTTCTGGCTGTTGGAATAAATAAATATAAAAATCCGGCGCTGAACCTGAATTATGCCGAACCTGATGCAAAAAGTATCGCTGATTTTTTCAGGAACAATGACAACGGATTATTTAAAAGTACCAGTATTATAGAAGTTTACAATATACAGGCGACTAAGGAAGGGATATTAGCAAAGCTTAAGCAGCTTGAAAATACAAATCCTCAGGATGCTGTCTTGATCTATTTTGCCGGACATGGTGAAAATATAAATGACAAATGGTATTTTATACCTCACGAATTAACTTATCCTGAAAGAGAAGAGGATGTTAAGAAAAAAGCTATTTCATCAGATGAATTATCTAATTCAATTAAAAATATTAAGGCGCAAAAGGTTTTGGTTCTGATAGATGCCTGTAAGTCGGGTGCTGTGCTATTAGCATTCAGAGGATTTGAGGACAGAAAAGCACTCTCGCAGTTATCAAGATCAACCGGTGTGCATATCGTAGCTGCATCGTCAAAAGATCAGTTCGCGACAGAAGTAAAAGAACTCGGTCATGGAGTATTTACCTACACTTTGCTTGAAGGTTTGAGTGGAAAAGCATCAGGCAAAGGAGAAACAGTTACCGTTAGAAAGTTGATGAGCTATATTGAAGAACAACTGCCTGAGATCACAAAAAAATACAGGCAGGAAGCCCAATATCCGGTTGTTGATTCAAAGGGAATGGACTTTCCCATAACGAGAGGAAAATAAAAGGGAAGTCAGGTTATATTAAAGGGACGGTGCAATGAGGTGTAATATCAATAGTGACTTAAAATTTAAACAGGAGGCTTAGATATGATGAATTTTAACAGCAAAAAGAGTGTTTGTAAAATCGGATTCAAGATCCCTTTTTTATCTTTGATCTCGTTTTTATATGTTTACTCTCTGATAATATGTTTATTATTATTGCCCACTTCTATTTTCGGTAATCCATCTTCCACTGAGAAGGCCTGGCTTGGGGTACAGGTGCAACCTTTGAATCCAACAGGTACACGGATGCTGATAAGATTCACTCAGTTAAGTAGAGGTGTTATTGTTTCCGAAGTGACAAAAGGAAGCCCGGCAGAACAAATGGGCATAAAGCAGAATGATAAGATTCTTTCCTTCAACTACGAGGATATAAAAAATCCCGCTGAATTTACGGATGCAGTTTCCGCTACAGATCCTGGAGATAGAATAGTTCTTTTGATTTCCCGTCCCAATGATCCACTTTTGACCATAGTAGGAACAATGGGGCAATCTCTTGGATTTTCAGAAACGGAGCAAATTTCAGAACCTTTAGAAGAAATTAAGCCGGTGATTACTAATACATCTGTCAAGATTTTTGTACCCATTGGAGAGAAGACAGTATCAAAAATTGTTTTTTCCCCTGATGGAAATCAGATACTGTTGGTGAGTTATGGAACTTTCATACTCTGGGATGCATCAACGGGTAGAGAAATAAGGACATTTGTAAGTGATACAAAGCAAATTTACTCAGTAGCCTTTTCTCCTGATGGCAGATATGTTCTTTCTGGGGGTAAGAATTACAGCATAAAGCTCTGGGATGTATCATCAGGAAAAGAGATAAGATCTTTCATGACGAGCACTCGTACTGAAATTGATGGGAATGATTTGATTCAATCAGTAGCTTTCTCTCCAGATGGGCTATATGCCCTTTCCGGATGTAGTGATAAGACACTCAAACTTTGGGATATTGCAACCGGCAGGGAGATAAGAACATTCACCGGACATGCGGGGTGGGTAAAATCAGTAGCTTTTTCCCCAGACGGACGTTATATCCTGTCTGGAGGTGATGATAATTTTACCTGGCTCACACTCCCCAATGGAGCGTATCAGGAGAAACGGTCGGGGAAAAATAATAATATGCTCATACTCTGGGATGTGGTAACAGGCAAAAAGATAAGACAATTTAAGGGGCATACATCTGATGTTAAATCTGTTGCTTTTTCTCCTGATGGCAGATATGTTCTTTCAGAGAGTGGAAAGGTTACAAAAATCTGGGATGTATCAACAGGTAGAGAGATAAGTACATTTACACTGACCGGGGGCAATGCATTTTATGGTTTTTCCCCTGACGGTAATTACATCCTATCGACCGGCAAAAATAATTCAATTAGGCTCTGGGATATTGCAACGGGCAGTGAAATAAAGACATTTACAGGACATATAGGTGGTGTATATTCCCCCGATTTTTCTAATGATGGAAAAAGTTTTATTTCTGGAGGTAAAGATGGCTCAATAAAGCTTTGGGACATAGAAACAGGCAAAGAGATCGCCCAGTTTATAAGTTTGAAAGACGGCGAATGGATAGTGATCACTCCTGAAGGCTATTTCAATGCTTCACCAAATGGTGCCAAATATCTTAATGTAAAAGTTGGAAACAAAGTATATGCAATAGATAACTTTTATGAAAAATATTATAACCCCGTTTATGTGGCTTCAGTTTTGCAGGGAAAGAAACTTGAGCCAGTTACCGACATCAGAGACGGTGTAGCTTTACCACCTTTAGTAAGAATAATATCACCTGAAACAAATTCTGAATTAAAGAATGAGGAAGTTACGATCACTGTTTCAGCAAAAGATAAAGGTGGAGGAATTGACGAGATAAGGCTTTATCACAATGGAAAAGCGATCGGAGAAGAAACGAGAGGAATTAAGATCGTTCCGAAAGATAACGAAAGCATAAAATCATATACGATCATACTTGTTGATGGACTTAATACTTTCAGAGCTATTGGTTTCAGCAGAGACAGAACCGAATCAAATCCATCAGAGATAATGATAAAGCTTCTTGCTCCTGAAAAAGAAATATCAATGTATGTTTTTGCTGTGGGAATAAATAAATATAAAAATCCTGCTTTAAATTTGAATTATGCTGAACCTGACGCAAAAGGGATAGCTGATTTTTTCAGGCAAAGCGGAACGGAATTATTCAAAAAAGTTGAGATCAGAGATATTTACAACGAACAGGCAACCAAAGAAGGTATATTAGCAAAGTTAAAAGAGCTTCAGAACACTAATCCTCAGGATGCGGTGCTGATCTATCTTGCCGGTCACGGTGAGAATATAAATGAAAAGTGGTATTTTATACCGCATGAATTAACCTACCCTGAGAGAGAAGATGATGTTAAAGAAAAAGCCATTTCATCCGATGAATTATCAAATTCAATAAAAAACATTAAAGCTCAAAAAGTATTAGTGATGATAGACGCCTGTAAATCAGGAGCGGTGTTATTAGCGTTCAGGGGATTTGAGGATAGAAAGGCACTTTCGCAGTTATCAAGGTCAACCGGAGTACACATTATTGCGGCATCATCAAAAGATCAATTCGCAACAGAAGTTAAAGAACTTGGACATGGAGTTTTTACATATACTCTTCTCGAAGGTTTAAACGGCAAGGCTGTTCAAAAAGGCGAAATCGTTACAGTAAGAAAGTTGATGAGTTATATTGAAGAGCAATTACCGGAATTAACAAAAAAATACAGGCAGGAAGCTCAATATCCTGTGGTGGATTCTAGAGGAATGGACTTTCCGTTAGTGAGAGGAAAATAATTTTGTACTTATTCTTGATAATGAAAGTGAATTAAAAAAAACTATACGGAGGAGAAAATGAAAAAAGCTATACTTATTATCGTTTTATTGCTTAGCTCAACTTTATTTGCTGATTGGGGTAACGAACAACAATTAGCAGCTTCCGACGGTTCAGCTTATGATTATTTCGGTAATTCAATTTCCATAGATGGGGATTATGCTGTGATAGGTGCTTGGAAAGATGGTGATAATTGGACTATGACCGGTTCTGCTTATATCTTTCATAAAAGTGGAACTGATTGGATAGAGCAGGCAAAGATAACCGCAACCGATGGTGCAACTGAAGATTATTTCGGTTATTCCGTTTCCATCTCTGGAGATTATGCTGTGATTGGTGCTTATGGTGGTGATGATAATGGGACTGATTCCGGTTCTGCTTATATATTTTATAGAAGTGGAACTACATGGTCTGAGCAGGCTAAGATAACTGCAACCGATGGTGCAACTGAAGATAAATTTGGCTGTTCAGTTTCTATATCGGGTGATTACGCTATTGTTGGAGCTTGGGGTGTTGATGATTATGGGATAGATAGAGGTTCTGCTTATATTTTCTATAGAAGTGGAACTGATTGGATAGAGCAGGCAAAGTTAACCGCACCTGAAGTCATGGATGAAGACTTGTTTGGTTATTCAGTATCTATCTCAGGAGATTATGCATTGATAGGTGCTCATTATGACGATGATAACGGTGAAGAATCCGGTTCTGCATATATATATTATAGAAGTGGAACTAACTGGACAGAGCAGATAAAGTTAACCGCACCAGATGGAGCAGCCTATGATTGGTTTGGTTATACAGTTTCCATTAATGGTGATTATGCAGCAATTGGAGCACATTGGGATGATGATAATGGTTCAAACTCCGGTTCTGCCTATTTCTTTAATAGAATTGGAACGTTATGGACACATCAGACAAAGATAACTGCAGACGATGGTAATGCTGATGATGAATTCGGTAGATCCATTTCCATAAATGGAGATTATGTGGTAGTTGGATCCTGTCATGATGATGGTAATGGGATAGATAGAGGTTCTGCTTACATATTTCATAGAAATGGAACAAATTGGTCACAACAGGAAAAGATAACCGCATCCGATGGAGCTGATTTTGATTATTTCGGCTGCCCAGTTTCCATCTCTGGAAATTATGCTTTAATCAGTGCTAATTATAATGACTATAATGGTATTGATTCCGGTTCTGCTTATATATATATTAATGGTGGTGTTTTTGTTGAAGAAGAATATTTAAACAAACCTGATAATACAATTCTTCTCGAAAACTTTCCCAATCCCTTCAACCCAGAAACAACTATCAGCTATAAGCTTCCAGAAAATACTGCCATTGAGTTAACAATTTATAACATCAAAGGACAAAAAGTCAGGCAACTTGTCAGTGAGCAACTTCCCACTGGTCAGCATTCCGTAGTCTGGAATGGTAAAGATGATAACAATAAACCAGTTTCTTCAGGAATATATTTATATAAATTGAAAACCGGAAATTATAAGAAAGCAAAAAGGATGGTTTTATTGAAGTAAACTTTTAATTTCATTCAAAGATCCAAGCCTGTTACATTTTTGACATGATGTCAACAGTTTTTCAATAAGCATTAATTCCATAAGTCTTTAAAAATAAAATAGTTACTTGTAAAATACCATATTTTTTAAACTTCCTAACATTACATAAATATTTTCATAACTCCTTACCATATATAATAGTTACCTGTGAAACGTAAAACATATCCACAAGTTAATTCTTGGAATTTCACATTTATAATTTTCTAAGTACTTGTAAATATAGTAGTTACTTAAAATATGACAAACCTATGAAACTTTTTTTGTCGCGCAAGTATGTCACACCTTTGCCACAAATCAAGCTATAATTGCAGTTTGTTGCCAAACGTGGCAACAATGGCGTTCACGCACTCAACACAGTTATAACCAAACTTTACAAGATATTTAGGCCTATTTTTAAGTGGCAAATCTCCCTGCCACCCCATAATAACCTTCAGGATTTAAAGTTCTCATAGTGCTAATTAAAAGATTATTTACACATACTAAAATAAAAAACTTGCAGTAAAATATTCTAGATCAAATAATTGATTATGCTGAATTTAATTAGTAATGCGAATAATTACGTTTGGAGTTGATATGCGGAAAAAGGTTAAAATTCTTATTGTTGAAGATGAAGTTATAATTGCCAATGATATCAAGATGTCTGTCGAGAATTTTGGTTATTATGTTACTGCGGTAGAAGGAGATGGAGAAACAGTACTTAAAAGGATAAAAGAGAAAAAACCTGATATTGTACTTGTTGATATAAAACTAAATGGTGATCTCGACGGCATTGAATTAACTGATATTATCCAAAAAGAGTACAATATACCGGTAATTTACGTTACCGCATATACGAATGAAAAAACTATCCAGGATGCCAAACTTACAGCACCTTATGGCTTTATTAATAAACCTTTTGAAGATAGGGAATTATATGCTACAATAGAAATGGCAATATTCAGGTTTAAGCTTGATCAGCAAATTATAGAAGAGAAGCAAAAAATTGAGATCTTGCATGATGTTGCGATGGAGCTAATGGAATGTGAGACTAAGAGATCTATTTTTAGCATACTAGGCAAAGCACTCGTCGCTGTTTTTGAAATTTCGGATTTTGTTTTTTATCAAAGAGAACTAGATGACCTGATCAACATATCCGAAAAATCCTTAAAACATTTTAAACCGATATACAGTGTAAATGAAGGAATTATTGGTAATATTTTTTGTTCAAACGAGATTTGTATATTTTCAACCAAAAAAGATATTATTGAAATAGAGCCAACTTGGAAGGATATTGGCTCTGTTATAGGAAGTAGAATTGGACATGAAACTGTCTTCGCAGCAGTTGATAAAGACGAAAATGCCTATCATGAAGATGTATTAGTTAAAACATTGTTGATTCTGTTCAATCATGCAGATGAATCATTAAAAAGATTAGAATATGAGGAAATGCTCAAAAAGAAAGCTGTAATCGATCCGTTAACCAATGTGTTTAACCGGTTATATTATAACCAGGCAATAAAATATGAGGTAAAACTGGCAAAGCGCTATGGTAATGATATTGGTTTTATTGTTGTAGACATCAATAACCTCAAGCATATAAACGACACATTCGGTCATAATAAGGGTGATCAAGCAATTCAATTTGTTGCTTCTTTACTGGTTTCCCAGGCTCGAGAAACAGATAATATTATCCGTAGCGGTGGAGATGAATTTCTCCTTATGCTTCCGCAAACAGGTAAGGAAGTGGAAATAGTTGAGAATAGATTACGCAAAGCAATAGTTAAGGCTAATAAGAAAAGTGAGCTTTCCTTTCCTGTAAGTTTTGCTATTGGGAGTTCTTATTGGAATACAGAGATGAAAAAAAGTGTAGAAGAGACCATAGAAGAAGCTGACCAGAAAATGTATATTGATAAACATAACTCAAAAAAGAACAGGTAAATTTATGGCTGCTAAGACAATAATCATAGTCGAAGATGAAAAGATCATTGCAGAAGACATTAAGAGTACATTAGTCAGATTCAAATATAAAGTTCCTCATATTATTTCTAACGGTGAAGTAGCAATACGGGAAGCCAGACAGCATAAACCGGATCTAATTTTAATGGATATTATGATAGAAGGTGAAATCAACGGGATTGAGGCAGCTAAAAGAATTTATCATGACCTTGGAATCCCAATTATTTTCCTTACAGCTTATGCAGATGAAAAAATATTAAAGCAGGCTGCTGAGTCATCTCCATTTGGTTATTTGATCAAACCTTTTGAGGACAGAGAATTACATGCAACAATAGAGATGGCATTTTATAAATCTGATATGGAACAAAAACTTAAAAGAAACAGGAATTTTTTATTAAAAGTTATTGATACTGTTCCAAGCAACATCTTTGTTAAAGATAAAAATGGCAGATACTTAATGGTAAATACTTCTATTGCAAAACTTTATAATACTACTCCAAAAGAGATGATCGGAAAAACTGATAGAGAATTATTATTAAACTCAAAGATTACAGATATAGATTTAGAAAAAATTGCCAAAGAAGATCTCGAAGTGATAAAAGGAAAAAAGAAAGTTCTCATTCCTGAGGAGTCATACTCGTTAGATGATGGGAAAAAGATCTGGTTTCAAACAACTAAGGTCCCTCTGGATTCACCAGATATTCCCGATGTTCTACTAGGTGTTTCAAATGATATCACTCCGTTAAAGAATAGTTTTACTCGGTTGCAGGAGTTAATGGAAGAAACTGTAAATGGACTGATCCTGGCTGTTGAAAAGCGAGATCCTTATACTGCGGGGCATCAACGTCGAGTTTCAATGCTCACTAATGCAATTGGTGTAAAAATGAACCTGGATCAATTTCAATTAGATGGTTTACGGATTGCTTCAATTGTTCATGATATAGGAAAACTTTATGTCCCTTCAGAAATATTAAGTAAACCCGGGAGATTGACTGAAGCTGAATTTGCTTTAATTAAAACACATCCTCAGGCAGGTTTTGAAATCTTATCAAGCATCAATTTTCCATGGCCTGTTGCAAAAATAGTTTTACAACATCATGAGAGATTGGATGGCAGTGGTTATCCAAATGGACTTAAGAAAAGGGAGATCATTTTAGAAGCTCAAATTATTGCAGTTGCAGATGTGATAGAAGCAATGGCTTCTCATAGACCGTATAGACCAGCTTTAGGAATGGATAAAGCGATAGAAGAAGTAGAATCTCACAAGGGTGTATTGTATAATAAAGTAATAGTTGATACTTTTTTAGATTTAATTAAAAATAATGAATTCAGTTTTACAAATTAGTAAAACTAATGTAAATCCTTTTTATAGTTATTATACTATCTTTAATACTTGACACAAAAACGTGTTTTGAATCCATAACTCAAAAAAAATGGAGGTCATAATGGTTAAGAATGATTTGCTCTACACAGAATCTCATGAATGGGTAGAACTTATTGGTGATGAAGCAGTTATCGGTATTACAGATTATGCTCAGCACGAACTCGGAGATATCGTTTATGTAGAACTTCCTGAAATAGGAGAAAATGTCGAAAAGGGAGAAGGTTTTGGCTCTGTTGAAGCAGTAAAAGCTGTTGAAGATATTCTTTCTCCGGTAAGTGGAGAGGTAATAGCAATTAATGAAGAACTTGAAGATAAACCTGAATTGTTGAACAGTGATGCATTTGGAGATGGATGGATCATAAAGGTAAGATTAACCAATAAAGATGAACTTGAAGATCTTCTTAAAGCAGATAAATACAAAGATCTAATTGAAGGTTAAAACAATATATTTTGATCAATAAGAATAAGAAAAATTTTTTAATCATTTTAATTTCCCCATCTGGTGGTGGGAAAACAGCTATTTTTAAGAAAATATTAGCTGATAATACTGAGATCAAATATTCTGTTTCCTATACTACAAGAAAGGCTCGTATCAATGAAATTAATGGAGTTGATTATAATTTTGTTTCAGAAGAAAAATTCATTGAGATGAAACAATCGGGTGACTTTCTTGAATCTGCCTTGGTACATGGTTACTGGTATGGAACTTCAAAGAGTTATGTAATTAGTATTCTTAAGAATAATCATATTATCATGGATATAGATGTGCAAGGTGCAAAACAGATCATGAACTCAGAGATTGATCAAATAACTATATTTATACTTCCACCATCAAGAGAAGTTTGGCTGGAAAGACTAAAGGGTAGAGGAACTGATTCAGATGAGGTTATTCAAGTAAGATTAAAAACAGCTGAATCAGAGATAAAGGAGATAAGAGATTTCCAGTATCTGATTATAAACGATGATCTTGAAAATGCAGTTGATAATATTAAGACAATAATCAAAGCTGAAGAAAACAGAATTCAAAGATATAAAAATATTGAAATTTATTACGGAGGATAGATGGAAAATAATAAAAACTCAAATACTGTAGAAAAATTTTTAGAAAATAATAACATGACTTATCTTTTCCTGCTTCTTGCAAATCTGGAAGCTGAAAGAATTAGTAATTTGCCTTTTTCAATAAAAAGAAAATTGCAGGGTAAACTAACTACTACAGCTTTAGAACATATCGCTTCAAATGTTATTCCGGATTATGTTGTAGAAGTTGATGATGACGATTCAGATGAAGAGATAAGATAAATTATTGAGATATATTTGAATAACGATACTATTAAACAATATCTTGAATACTTGAAATTATCTGGTATTCAAGATATTTTTATTAATCCTAAAAAACAGATAAATAAAGCTGAATTACTACAGGAACTTGAAAAAAAATATTGTAACTGCAAGAAGTGTGAATTGCATACGGGCCGACATAAATTTGTTTATGGAAATGGTAATGCTGATGCACGACTGATGATAATTGGTGAAGGACCTGGAGCTGAAGAAAATAGATTAGGAAAAGTTTTCGTTGGAAGATCGGGACAATTACTTACTAAAATGCTGAATGCGATAAATTTATCACGTGAAGAAATATATATTAGCAATATTGTTAAATGTCGTCCTCCGGGTAATCGTAATCCCTTACCGGAAGAGAAAAAAGCTTGCCTGCCATATCTGGATGAACAAATCTCCATAATCCAGCCGGAACTTATTCTATTGGTCGGAAAGGTTGCTGCAGTTACTCTTTTAGAAATTGACCAAACCCTAAAAGCATTCCGGGAACGAACTTATACATTTAGAGGAATCAAGACATACGTTTCTTATCATCCTTCTGCCTTATTAAGAAATCCGCATTGGAAAAAATTTGCTTGGATAGATCTTCAAAAACTGCAGAAAGATTACCTTGCATTATAATTTGTAATTTTTATTAACATTTAATTCCCATTTATTATAAAAATAAGTTGCAATATTTCAATCATTATAAAAATTGATTAAGAATTATATAATAAATAGGAAAAATTATGGCAAAGAGAATTGAAAGACAAGTACCGAATGATATAAACGCAGAAGCAGCGGTCCTTTCCGCAATGATGATAGATACATATTCTGTTGCAAAAGCAATAGAAATGTTGGATGTGG
The DNA here is from genome assembly GCA_030765535.1 of Candidatus Tenebribacter davisii. Classification (GTDB taxonomy): domain Bacteria; phylum Cloacimonadota; class Cloacimonadia; order Cloacimonadales; family TCS61; genus Tenebribacter; species Tenebribacter davisii. The sequence goes on along the minus strand of JAVCCH010000194.1, from coordinate 42,477 downwards.
AACATTTTTACCGTAAAGCACATCAAACAATATTCAAGACAATTTGCGAGTTGTTTGAAAGCAATATAGAAATTGATATAATCACATTAATTGATAAACTGAAAATAAATAAACAACTGGATACGATTGGCGGTAAAGCTTTTATAAATGAACTGTCGGATGTTGTTTTAAGCAGTGCTAATATTGAGTTTCATGCGAATATTGTATTGAAACAGGCTCTGTTAAGACAGCTTATTGAAGCATCTAATAAAATTATCGAAGGTTGCTATGCTTCTGATAAAGATGCCGATCAAATTGTTGATGAAGCTGAACAGATGATATTTAATATTGCTGAACGTCCCGATAGAAAGTCATTTGAATGGATCCATAATATTATATCAGCCACAGTGAAAAATATCGAAGAAACAGCAGCATCCAAGAAAAGTGTACTGGGTGTACCTTCCGGATTCATAGATCTGGATAGAAGATTAGGCGGATTACGTCCTGGACAGTTGATCATAGTTGCTGCCAGGCCAGCAATGGGTAAAACGGCATTTGCCCTGAATCTTGCCAGTAATGCTGCGGTACAATATGATAAAAAAGTTGGTATATTCACAATGGAGATGGAAAGTAATGAAATACTTATGAGAATGATGAGTTCCGCCTCTGAAGTAAGTATGGATAATATGCTGAAAGGGTTCGGAATGAATCAGAAAAAAATGCTGCGTATTGCTGGAGCTGCAGAAGTTCTATCTACAAAGGAAATATACATTGATGATACTGGTGCCAACACGATCCTGGATATTCGAGCAAAAACCAGACGTCTGAAGGCAGAGATAAAAGGTTTAGATCTGATCATTATTGACTACATGCAGCTTATGTCAGCTAGCCGTAACCGCGAAAACAGACAGCAGGAGATCTCAGAAATTTCCCGTTCACTTAAAATACTGGCAAAAGAGATCGGCATACCTGTAATAGCTCTATCTCAATTGAACCGGGGACTTGAAAGCAGAGATGATAAACGACCAAAACTTTCTGATCTGAGGGAATCTGGAGCAATTGAGCAGGATGCTGACATCGTAATGTTCATATATCGTGATGAAGTATATAATGAAGAGACGGAAGAACCCGGTATTGCTGAGATCATTATTGGAAAGAACCGTCATGGCGCAATCGGGAAAATAAAACTACGATTTTTACAGGAATTCACAGCTTTTAGAGATCTGAATGAGTATGAAGTATAAATTCAAGTTCATTAATTTAATTGGTGAATTTGTTTTATTTAATATTGCTATTGCTAGTCATCTCACCAAAATAAAAAAACGTTTTAATGAAATAATGAAGCAAATGAAAAGGATCGGTTATGATTCTTTTCTGCTTATTGCTGTTACATCAGCTTTTACAGGACTTGTAACCTCAGTTCAGGCATCATATCAAACCAGTGGATATATTCCTCTAAGCCTGATAGGTGTACTAATTGGAAAATCTACCATGATAGAACTTGCACCTGTTCTTACCGGACTTGTACTGGCAGGAAAAGTTGGAGCATCAATTGCGGCTGAGATAGGTACAATGAAGGTGAGTGAACAACTTGATGCACTGGAAACCATGGCAATTGATCCAGTTGATCTTGTCTATATGCCTCGTGTAATTGCAGGTATTATCATGTTTCCAATCCTTACGATCTTTGCAAATGTTATTGGCATTTTTTCTGCTTTTTTATTATCAGTTTATAAATACCATATAAATGCGTTCAGTTTTTTTACGAATATGCGTGATTTTTTCCTCCCTTCAGACCTCATCGGTGGACTTGTGAAGGCTATCTTTTTCGGACTTATAATTACTGTAGTAGCTTGTTTTGCAGGGAGCAGGGCAAGTGGAGGAGCCGAAGGCGTAGGAAGGGTCACAACTATTACTGTTGTATATTCTTCCATACTTATTCTGGTCATGGATTTTATTGTAGCTGCATTGTTATTCGGATCAATATAATGAAGAAATTATTAACATTATTTATTTTAATCTTAATTTCGCTGTTAGGGTGTAATAAGCAGGAAACCAGTGAAATTGTAAATGAAATACCTGAATTGAATATTTACGCAATTAAGGTATTTTTAAATGATGACTTTTATGAAAATATAATTCCGGTATTTACTAAAATTTTTGAATGTGAAGTTAATATAATAAAATTTCCAGATGCCAGATCAATGCTTGATAAAGCCATTTCAGAGAAAGATAGTAGTGATATTGATATACTTTTTGGCATTGACAATACACTTTTATTCCTGGCAAATCAAGATAGCCTTTTTCTTCAGTATGAGTCAAATAATTTAACTTATATCTCTGAAGGTATCATTTTTGATAAAGAATACAGAATAAACCCGGTTTGCTACAGCAATATTGCCTTTAATTATAACAGCTATGTAATATCAGATCCACCGATCACATTCGGTGAGATGCAGGACGGTAAATTTAAAGATCAGATAATAATCATGGATCCTAGAACTTCCAGTTTGGGAAGAGCTATGTTGTTCTGGTCAGTTGCAGCATTCGGCAGGAACGGATACGGCCATTTCTGGCGCAGTATAAAAGATAATGTATTTAATATTTATGATAATCAGGATGATGCTTATAATGCATATTTAGCCGGGGAAGCACCAATGATACTCGGATTGGATACAACTCCCATATTCCATACACAGAAAGAACATACAGAAAAGTATAGATCAACTATCCCTAAAGAAGGCGGTTTTAAATTTATTGAGGGAGTTGGTATTTTAAGTTCATCTCAGCATAAATATTATGCTAAAAAATTTGTTGATTTTGTCCTCTCAACAGAATTTCAGGAAAAGATAGCTAATGAAATGTGGATGAAACCAGCTAATAAAAAGGTTAAATTGCCTCCGGATTACGAGATCCTGCCTAAAATGACCAATGACTATACTAAAGATCTTTCAACCAGACAAACAAGATTGCAGTATGATGAATGGATAAAAAAGTGGAAGCGGATTATGCTGAAATGATCACTCCTGAAAGTAACTTTCATGTAGTTTTATATCAACCTGAAATTCCGTCAAACACAGGAAATATCGGTCGTATTTGTGTAGGAACAAATTCCACGCTTCATATTATCAAACCAATGAGATTTCTTCTGACTGATAAATTAGTTAAAAGAGCGGGATTGGATTACTGGAATAAACTTTCATTGAAGATCCACGACTCTTTTGATAGCTTTTTAGCGGATTTTCCTAATAGTAACATTTACTATTGTACAACAAAAACAAATAGAAAGTTTACTGAGTTAAAATATAAAAAGGGTGATGTATTTATGTTTGGTCCAGAATCGAGAGGAATACCGGAAGAGATCCTGAATAAATATTATAACCAGAATATAACGATTCCAATGAATGATCAAATAAGATCAATAAATCTATCAAATAGTGTTGCTATAGTTATTTATGAAGCCTGGCGGCAAATTGGATATTGATCAATAAGATCATAAATGTCTATTGACGTGAAAGAGCAATACTAATAAATTGTCTAATCATTAATATACAGGAGGTTTTATGCTAAAAGGTTCATATGTAGCTTTAGTTACTCCATTCAAAAATAATGAGATAGATTATAGTTCTCTTGAAAAGCTTATTGATTTTCAGATAGAAAATAAGACAGATGGAATTCTTTTTTGTGGAACTACTGGAGAATCTCCGACACTTGCAGGTGATGAAAAAGAGAGATTAATTCGATTTGGCATAAAAAAGATAGATAAACGAATTCCCGTTATGATGGGAACAGGAACAAATAATTTGCATCATACAATTTCAGCAACTATCAAAGCTCAGGAGTGGGGTATGGATCATGCCTTAATAATAACTCCTTATTACAATAAACCCACACAAATGGGTTTGTATAAATATTACAAAGCTATTGCGCAGAACACAACGATTCCTATTGTAATCTATAATGTGCCTGGACGAACTGGAGTAAATATTCAGGCGGAAACAACGATTAAACTAGCTAATGAATTTATAAATATAGTCGGCATAAAAGAGGCAAGTGGAGATCTTGATCAACTTTCACGAATTGTGAAGAATACTGATAAAGATTTTTCTGTGATGTCTGGCGAGGATGCCTTAAACCTTCCGATCATGGCGTGTGGGGCAGATGGAGTAATTTCAGTAACTGCAAATATATTACCACACAAAGTACATGATCTGGTTGCTTTATGTTCCAACCAGAATTATGCAGATGCACTGAAAATCCATCAAGAATTAATTGAGATCAATGAAGCATTATTCATTGAAACAAATCCGATTCCTGTGAAAGAATCTTTATATATGATGAAGCTGATCGAGCGTGAATTACGATTACCACTTTGTTTTATGGAACAGGATAATTTGAGAATGTTAAAAAATACATTGAAAAAATATAAATTGGTATAGAAAAAATTGAGAAAAAAAATTCGATCTGATATAAACCTTGTAGTATGCCCCAAAACTAAAAGGCATACTGATATTATTGTCTGTGCAGCCAGTTGTGAGGACAGAAGATTTTGCAAGGAATATAAAAAGATGATCACAAATGAGATACTTTTAGATTTTATTGAAAAACATCCAAAATATAAATTAGTAGGAGAGCTTATGCCAACGGCAAAAACTGTAACAAAAGGTGAAAATATCTATTTGGTAGTTTCAAAAGACAACACAGTAGAAGAGATCCCGGAAAAAGAAATCATGAATAACCCTCAGAAATACCTGAAGAAACAGATCTGGTTAAAACCGCCATTTCATTATGAACTGGTAGTTTCACTTAAACGTATTAAAGACTGATATCTAAGATCGTTTTAGTTTGATTCTGAAGTAGATCATCACTGTGAGAAATCCCAGGAAGTCAGCAAGAATATCATAATAGGAAAAGGATCTTCCGGGAATTGGGATTTGATGTAATTCATCAAAAACCGGGATAATAAAAGCTAGAATAGTTATAAACTTGAGTTTCTTATTATATTGGCTTTTATCATACATTCTCATGAATAGATAGGCAAATATCAGATAAACAATAAAATGAGCTAGTTTATCAACATTAAGAGAATCATGCAGTGGTGAATGTAATTTTGGAATTGAGGTTAATGTAAATATAATTACAGTCCAGACACAAAAAGCAATTTTAAATTTTTTTTTATTCATTTAAATAATTTATTTTTTGTAAGAGTTTAATTTCCAGACTACAGCAAATGGTTTCATTAAAAATTTCGCTTTTACTGGAAGTCTTTGCTCGTCATCAGAGAACCAGAATATCAGTGACCTCTCTTCATTTACCAGGTTATTTGTAAGCATATCAGAACGCTCTTTTTCCCTGTTTGAATATTTCTGGAAATTCAGTTTAACTTTAATGGTATTTATCCTGCCAAGTTTTGTTGATATTATCTCTTTCCCTATAACTGAATACTGTACATTCCAGATAAGTTTATTGGCATCAACCCACATCTCACCCTGCACTTCATCAATTGCTTTACGGAGATAAAAAAGAGCTGAGAAAAAATCCCTGCTTTCAGATTTGATCTCATATTCACTATTACGTTCAGAGGAGATACTGCTAATTCTTTGCGCTGTTAGATGTTGTCTGTCATATTTAACTATTCTATCTTCAAAATAATCACCTTGATTAATCTGTTTCTGATATGTAAAAGGCAAATAATTTCCTGTGTATACAGAAGTATATCGATTATTCATATTAGAAGCAATACTGGCAATAAAGGTCGATCTTGCTTGAACGGAAAGAGTTGAATCTTCATTGGTTATTTTAACTTTCACAACACTAATACCCAAGTATTTAATTGAAATATCAAAACTCTCTGCACAGACAAATACAGGAATAAGAAGAATTATTACTGCAATAAGAATAAATTTATGATTCATCGTCGTTATTAATTACTTCTAAAGTAATATATTGAATCCGTCTCGCCTTGACGCGTTTAACAGTGAATTTGACCATATCCTGATAAATAAAACTCTCATTTTCATCTGGTACTTTGTTGAAATTATCGTAAATGAAATCAGCCAGGATATCATATTCCTCTTCATCGATATCCAACATGAATTTTTCATTTAATTCTGAGATAGTATACATGCCATTAATTATATAAGTATTTTTATTCTGCTGCACTATATTGGGTTTTTCTTTATCATATTCATCGCGGATCTCACCAACGATTTCTTCCAGAATGTCTTCCAGAGTGATCAATCCCTCAGTTCCACCATATTCATCAACGATTATAGCAATAAGGATCTTACTCCTTTTGAATTTATTCAACAGTTTCTGTATCTTGGTATTCTCAGTTATAAAAAGCGGAGGACGTAGTAGAGAACTGATTGTACTTTTCTGAGGATTCAAGATTATATCTTTAGCATAAATTATGCCAATAATATTATCAATATTAGTTTTATAAATCGGAATTTTAGAGTGACCGGAACTGATTATTGTATCCTTAACTTTTTGCAATCCTTCAGAGGTGTCAACACCAGCCATATCTACTCTTGGCGTCATAATGTTTTTAGCATCAGTAGAAGAAAAACGGAAAATACTGGAAATAATCTGTTTTTCGTTTTCTTCTAAAGAGTGATGTGTAACTTTTGATCTTATCAGATTCTTAAAATCTTCTGATGTAATATCCGGCTCTTCCTCTTTATGCTTTTTCACAGATAATAATGAACTGATCAATTCCAGTATTTTGATTACAGGCCAGAAAACAAATTTGATGACTTCCAGAATTAAGCTGGAAGAACGGGCAACTTTCTCTGGTGATGAAAATGCATATAATTTTGGGGCGATCTCACCAAAAATAAGAAGTAAGATCGTCATTATGACAATTTCTATCAGCATAATTATAGATTGTGAAAAGTTTTGAAAATGACTTTCTCCAATATTAATGGCAATTAGTGCGGCAGTGGAAGATGCAGCAACATTAACAATAGTATTACCCAAGAGTATTATTATGAGTAATTCTTTAGAATTTCTGAGAAGTCTGATAATTCTTTTTGAACTCTTATTTTTGTTATTTTCTAATTTTTTTATCTGGATCTTTGATAATGAGAAGAAGGCTGTCTCTGATCCTGAAAAAAAAGCAGAAAGAATAAGAAATCCAAAGATTGATATTAATAAAAAATTTAAGTTCACTGGTTAGTGTTTACTCCCGAATTAATAATTTAAAATATTTTTTTTCTTTTGCATTCATAATTTTCTTATCGGATGCCGCTAAATGATCATAACCAAGGCAATGCAGAAGACCATGTAAGAACAGAATCTGCACTTCTTCTTTTAATGATCTGTCTTCTTTTTGTCTATCTGCAACTTTGGTGTCAATGATAATATCTCCGATCAGGTTAACTCCCGGAATATCGGCTGTGAAGGAGAGAACATCTGTTACTTCATCTCTTCCTAGATATTTTTTATTCAATTGCTGTATTGAACCATCCTCTGTAAGCTCCAGGTTAATAAAGCTGTCCGGAGGTCGTGATTCACCGCTGATAACAAGAAGGAACAACTCTTCAAAGGCTTCAGCTCCAAGATTGTTAGCGGTTTTATTATTTAAGTATATTGATCTAAATTTCGGGATATTCAAGTCGCTTCCTATACACTCCCATTAATATGGGCAGCATGTAAATTTTAATTTTTTCAAGTTCTTTCAAGGTAAGAGGTGATTCATTCAGTTGACCTTCATTTATGAGATTATAGATCGTATCGTCCAATACTTTTTTCAATCTCTTCTCAGAGAAATCATCCAACGATTTTGTTGTGGATTCAACAATATCTGCTATCATTACAATGGAGGCTTCTTTGGTATAGGCTTTAGGACCGGAATAGTAGAACTGTTCTTCATCAAATTCGAGTTTAGCTTCTATGGCTTTATTGTAGAAGAACTTTATCTGTCCGGTTCCATGATGTTGTTGAATGATATCAATAACAGATCTCGGAAGTTTATACTTTCTGGCCATTGCGACACCGTTACTGATGTGATTTTTAATCAGTCGAGCACTCTCTGTAGGCATCATTTTATCATGAAGTTCAGTTGATTCAGGATTATTCTCGATAAAGAACTGCGGATTTTCCAGCTTACCAATATCGTGATAATAGCTTCCTACCCTGGCAAGCAGATGATTTGCCCCAACAGCTTCTGCAGCACTTTCTGAAAGATTTCCTACGATAAGAGAATGATGATATGTTCCCGATGCAACAGTAGCCATTTTCTTTAATAACTCATTATCGAAATCAAGTAATTCTAATAAAATTTGTTTTGTTGCCAGATTTAATTTTCTTTCTATAAAAGGTGTTAAGAGGATCAATCCGACAACCGAGGTTATACATGAAATAGAACCCCAGAGAAGATGCCAGAAATAGATCGTGATACCTTCAAATTTAATAAGCGATACGGAGGTTGTCACAATAAAAAATGAGATCAGTAAATAAAGTGTGATCGGGTAATATTCCTGTCTCTTTTTCATATGTTTAAGTGCAATAATGCCACCAAAGGTCGTTAAACTTAAGATCATTGGATTTGTGAAACTCCAATTGAGGAATATGGAAACAAATATAAGTATAATAAAATTAAAAAGAATTCCAATGTGCGGGTTAAATATGAGTGCAATGATAAGCACAGACAAACTGAATGGAATAATCAAGGATGGAATTACAAGGATATTATTAATAAATATAGTTAAAATAATTGAGATCAGAATACTGCTGAGGATAATAATAGTTCTTGGAATCGAGGAAAAATTACTTGGAAAGAAAATTACAATAATATAATCAAAAAGGAACAATATCAGTAATGAAAGGAGGAATATCCCAAATGAGGATAACATTAACTGAACGTTATTCCGGGATGATTGGAAATCTCTCTGTGCTTTTAAAAGTGATTGTAATTTGAGAAGTTCAATAGGTGTAACCTTTTGATTTTTACCAATGATCCTTTCATTCTTTTTAACTTTTCCCAGAGTGAGAGAAACATTCTCTTTTAACTTTTTCTTTTCAAGTTCGGTCATATCGTTATCAACGATGATATTCTCTATTAAAATAATATCTGCAAGTTCATGAATTAGATGTCTTTCGCTTTCAACAGTATACCAGTTAACTAATTTATTTTTTGCCTCTTCCAGTGAATACAATCGATTAAGATTATACTCTACAACTCTGTTAGATTTGGATATCTTTATTTCCTGATATCTATAACTGTCTGAATATATACCTATTGTAAATATTTTGGTAATGTTTTCACTCAGAAAATTATAAATACTTATTCTTCTCTTTTCATTCATTAACAGTTTGATGTTTTCGAGCGAAAGTTCATAACCATTTTGTTTTAATTTTGTTTTAGTTTTTTGAATATCAAGTCCATCCTGAAGAATAAAGTGCTGAAATACAAAATCCAAGTTCTTTTGAGCATTGAATTTCAGGTTTTCGGATACTTTATAAATAGGTTGTACTTTTGCAGCTGCAACTGTTTGTTCAGCTTTCAGGGCTTCCTTACTTTTATAAACATTAAAATCAAAAGGTGCATTGATATCCTTCTCTGCAATTTCACCAAGTTTCAAATCATAAATATTTGATACATTGCGATATGGATTATAAGCAAAATGCAATAATGCAATTAGAAGAGCTGTAAAAATGATTAGGTGGATTTTGTTTATTTTCAATTGTTTTATTAAAAAGAAGCCTCTCCTGGATAGAGAGGCTTCACGTATTTAGTTAGATTAATCTCTAGGAATTTCAAAGATCTGGTTAGGATAAATAAGGTCTGGATCTTTGATCTGATCTTTATTTGCTCTAAAGATAAGCGGCCATTTTGCAGCATTACCATAAACTTCCTGATAACCGGCAATTTTCCACAGGCATTCACCTTTGTAAACCTTCCATTCATAAGGAAGACCACGTGGTATTTTAATAACTTGATCAGGATAGATAAAGTTAGGATCTTTAATTTGGTCTCTATTAGCTCTATAGATTACAGGCCATTTTGACATATCTCCGTAAATGAAACTGTACTGAGCAATTTTAGAAAGCCAATCACCTTTTACAATTGTATAATCATCTTCGTAATATTTAGGTTTAGCATTTTCCAGATTATCACAAAGATTTGCAATTTTGTTATCAAGATCAGAAAAGTCGCTTCTGAAATCTGGAACTTTACCATACTTGGAGCCTCTGTAATCTTTATAATCAGCTACAAGAGCCTTAACAGTTTTCTTAGCACTCCAGAGTTCTTTATCAGTAAGACCATCCCAATTGTCTATCTCACCATTGTAATATTTGATCTTTTGCATAATTCCAGCAAAATCATCTTCAGTTACACCAAGAAACTCAAGAATTTCACCATGAACTTTGTCATATTCTGTTTGAACAGGAACCATTTCGCCATTAAGTTCCTCAATTCTAGCAGTATATTTGTCCTGATCGGCTATGGCGTCAGCTTTTCTTTGCTGATAGTTAGCAAGATCAGTTTCAAGATCTTCCCAATAAGCTAATCTTTCTTTCTTTTTAAGATCTTTATACTCATCTTCAGAAAGATAAGTAACTTGTGCCTGGATCAATACAGGTAATACCAGTAAAGCGACTAATGATAAAATTATTATTCTTTTCATAGTTTACTCCTATTTCCCTGCTTCCAGTTCTTTTTGATACTCTTTCAAACTCTTAAGTTCAGCTTCTTCTTCAGCTAATTTAGCTTCTAAAGATTGCATCTCAGTATTCAACTCGTCTGCTTTCTTTTCTTCATCTATTGCTTCAGTTTCAGCTGTTCCTAATTGCCCCTTTGTCACCGGTGGTGGTGGTGGAGCACAGGCTGAAAGAAGTATAGAAAGTGCCATTACTACTAGTAAAATCTTTAATAATCTTTTCATATTCTCTCCCTTTTTTGAATTTATTCATTGTTCATCTGTACACTTAAATAGTTTGCACAATATATTTGTCAAGAATAAAGCTAATTATCAATCTTTTTATAATAGAGTTAATTCCAAATTTATGAACTATGTAATTACCAGATATTATTTTTTAGTTTGACATAATCATCAAAAAAAACATTAATAAATCGTGAATATAGAAAATTTGCCAAGGAGATAATTATGAGTAAAAAAGAACGTTACACAATTAAAACTGGCAGTGGTAAGATAATTAAGCTTACAAACGATATAAAAGAAGCGCTGAATACTAAAGAAGAGTATAAGCATGAAGGAGCTTTTATAGAAGACAGGAAAAGCCCTGCTAAACATAAAAATTCATACATCCACTAATAATGCAGTTTTATAAATACTCATAAATTAGTTATTTTTTATTTGAGCTTTATTTTACCAGATCAATTCTTATTAATTAAGATGAGAAAGATCAGATTAATTACGCTTATAGCAATTTCAATTATTACACCTCTTGGATTTGCCAGCAAATTCTATGCAGGTCCAAATTCTAAATGGTTCAATGATTCATTAGGCGGTTCTCTCTATGTAATTTTCTGGTGTCTGTTGTTCCTATTCATTTTTATTAAATCTAAACCATGGAAAATAGCATTAGCAGTATTTGTAATAACTTGTATTCTGGAGTTTTTACAGCTTTGGCATCCGCCTTTCCTGCAAATCATAAGAGCTACATTTATAGGCAGAACTATCTTGGGAACAACATTTGTTCCAAGTGACTTTATTTATTACTTACTGGGTTCTATAGCAAGCTGGTTATTACTTGAGAAGATTAAGAAAATTACAGATTCCTGACAGACATGACTGCAATACCGATAAGAAGTGATTCGCGCAGGGAATATTTATCCAGAAGTATTGGCTCGTAATCTTTATTGAAAGGTTGCAGCAGTATCTCTTTCCCTTCCGTAAAAGATTTTATTTTCTTTAGTGTAACTTCACCATCCACCCGCACGGCACAGATCCTTTCATCAGCAGCAACCCAGTTATCACACTGCTTTATGATGATGACATCACCATTGGAAATGTAAGGTTCCATACTGTCTCCACTGGCATAAAAGGCAAAATAAGAATTAAAATCACCGGAAAGTGAACTGGTATCCATCATTATGTGATCTAAAGGTTCAGCTGATTCTATCTCTTGAGGAGAACCGCAGCTTACATTATCCAGAATGGGCATATGGAAATACTCTCGACTGCCTATAACTTCAGTATTACGGGTGGGGAACATAGGACCTTCACCAGTGATGAGCCAGGTGATATTTATGTTGAAAGTGGTAGCAAGCTTATTAAGAAAATCGTAGTTAGGATTTGTTTTACCCTTAATATAACGGTTTATTACAACGTTGGAAATATCTAACTTCTCTGCCAGACCGACCTGTGTGAGATCCAGTTTTTTTAAAACATCCTTCATTCTTCTTCCAAATGGCATATTTATCTCCCTGCTTAAAATTTAACCACTTAGTTAAAGAAAAGTTTTTGGAATTAACTGTCAAGTTAAAAATAAATAAATTCTGTTGTTAAATTATTATAGCTTAAATATCTAAAATTTCTAACTTACAACTATATTATGCTCTGTAGAATCGGTAACTTCCGCAATGACAGCAGCCCATTCAATTCCAGCTGATCTTATCTTATCTAAAAGCAGGTCAGCTTTCTCTTTTGGAACAGATATTAGCAGACCACCAGAAGTTTGAGCATCGAATAAAAGAGTTCTTTTATATTCTTCAATTGAACTATTTTTGAAAACAACATGAGAACTGTAATAATCAGTATTATGAATTGTGCCGGCGGGGAATAAGCTGGATTTCGCCAGATCAAAAGCTTCCTCAATTATAGGAATTCTAGCATGATCAAGTTCAATTGAAGTTTGTTTATTTATCATTTCATACATATGTCCCAGCAGACCGAATCCGGTTACATCGGTCATAGCACTTACGCCAATCTCCACAGCCAGTTCGGAAGCAGTTTTATTCAAAGAAGACATATGAAAGATTGCTTTATCCACAGCACTCTTAGGAGCCATTTCAGCCTTAAGTGAAGTTGTGATAACACCCATTCCCAAAGGTTTGGTAAGAATTATCCTGTCTCCAGCCTTGATGGTATTATTTCGCAAAACTTTCCCCGGATGTACAGTTCCTGTAACAGAAAGACCGTATTTCATCTCAATATCTTCTATGGTATGTCCACCCAGAACAACGCCGCCGGCTTCCCTTATCTTATCCATTCCGCCATGCAGTATATCATGCAGTATTTGCTTGGTTAAATGGCAATTATCATAAGCTACAATATTGAGGATCGTGTTTACTTTCGCTCCCATGGCGTAAATATCACTTAGACTGTTGGCAGCTGCTATCTGACCGTATATATAGGGATCATCAACTACAGGAGTTATAAAATCAACTGTCTGCACTATAGCAATATCATCCGTTATCTTGTAAACTCCGGAATCATCATTATCAGTTCTATCCACCAGTGTTCTTTCAGAAGAGGGAAAGTTTAGACCACTGAGTATTATTTTTAAGTCCGCCGGACTTACCTTACCAGCTCAGCCAGCCGCTTTTACAAAATGGGTCAACTTTACGATATTTTCTTTTTTATCCATTATCACTCTCCAAAACAATTGTGCTCAAATGATGAGATAGTGATTTTATGTCAAGTTGAAGTTAGTGCTGTAATGCCTGCCGTCAGAGGGCAAAACCAGCTGCCAGGGGCAGCTGAGTGCTGTTAACAGCATATTCCAACGTTTTTCTAATATAATATTTTCTTAAAATGGTTCAAATCTGTTCTGTTGCCAATAATACTGCTCCGATTCTTCTGCAATTTCCAGAAGATCATCATAATGCTGTTTTTCCCAGGTAGCCATTTTATTAAAGAATTCTTTCATCTGTATATCTTTAGTCTTTTCAGCTGCTCTACCGTAAAATTCAAAAGCGTTCTTCTCCAGCATGGTAGCCACGGAAATAGCTGAGAACAAGATCTGGCTCTCACCGATCCTGCGTTTGAAATTTTCCGAAAAAATCAGATTTTCACCTTCAGTAAATTCTATTTTCTTCAGTGCTTTATCATTTGTAAGTGAACTGTAATGATCTACCAGGTAGTTGTAATGTTCCTTCTCTTCTTTAACTCTATTCTCAAAAAATGCTTTTACTTCTTCATCATTTGTGTTTGCAAGTGCGTGTTTGTAAATATTTATACTGTCCATTTCACCACGCATGGCATCTTTTATAGCTGCTAATAGATCTTTCATTTCTCCTCCTATTTTTTTGGATAATATATAATCAGGATATTTATTGCCAAGTTATTTATAATTTACCCTGTTTTTTTTACATTGACGGATGAAACCTTCTTTAAAATTTAAGAAAAAAGTTTAAAGGTCAAATTGTGGTTATAAATGGATAAAGATAGAAAAATAAGAGTACTAATTCTGGCGCAGATGATAGCTCTCTCAATGGCTGCCGTATCCATTCCAGCGCTTATTACGACTTTTCAGAAAGAGTATGATCTCTCTATAGCTCAATCTGCTATTATTCCCATCATCAGTACACTTGGCGGATTCATAACCAATGTTATCATTGCTTCTGTATCTGCTCGACTGGGTTTGAAAAGACTAAACCTTTATTTCCTGTTGATAAGTCTATTTGCCAGCATTTTATTGGCTTTTTCCAGTAATATTTATCTTTTCCTTATCGGCATTACACTCATTGGTATTTCCACTGCTTTCGGTCTCACTAATACCTCGACCATTTTTGCTCATATTAAACTGAAGTACCAGAATTACGGGGTGTTCCATGCTTTCTTCGGTATTGGTGGAATCATTACTCCGGCTGTCATCAGTGTACTGCTTAAACATGAAATAAATTATCGTTATTTCTACTATCTTCTTGTTGTTATGTTTATAGGTTTCATAGCTTACGTAGCTTCCACAAGTTTAATTGAGAATAGAAAATATGATAATATAAAATTTAAAGAAGCTTTTAGCATCATCCGTAAAAGTTTCGTTCTGCCTGTGCTCATTATCATTATATTCCAGGCTGGAAGTGAGCAGGGAATAGTGATGTGGAGCGGTAACCTGCTAAGTGATGCGATGGGGCATAGTGTCCAGTTCGCTTCGTTGATGCTCAGTTTCTACTGGATAGTATTTACAATATCCAGATTGATGATACAATTTATGGAAAAGTTACTGGGTAAACTGAATTCTGCTAAACTCAGCAGTATATTGTCGATAGTTTTCCTGGTTTTACTTCTATTAAGTAGTAAACCTATATTCTTTGTTTTGCTGGCAGCAGCAATGGCACCAACCTTCCCGCTGATGCAAAAATATTCGGTACAGAAACTGCCACCACGTGAAGTTGGACTTTTCAATGGTATGGTATTTGCCTTTGCCAGTATTGGTAACGTAATAATTTCCGGCTCTATGGGTGTAATAGGTGATCACAGTATTAATTACTCTTATCTTATACCCATATTTTGTGCGGTTGTAATCTTAGCTATCACCTTCTACCTTTCCGCACTCAAGAAATCAGGAAAAGTTAAGGTTTCTCCTAAATAGCACCTTTCATTAAATCTCTCAAAGTTGAGAGTGAAACAAAAGAACATATAAAAATAATCTTACGTTACCTTAACACTTTGATCTTTAAAATAAGAAGTTGATCAGGTAACCTGTGAAGATAATACCGATACCGGTGGTAATTATGAAAATACCGATCAGTTTTGGTTTAATTACCTTTTTAAGGATTATGCATTCCGGTAGTGAAAGAGCGGTAACAGCCATCATGAAAGCCAAAGCAGTTCCAATACCTACACCTTTACTTATCAAGGCTTCAGCGATAGGGATTGTTCCCAAAGCATTGGAATAAAGGGGAATGCCGAATATGGTGGCAACAATTACAGAGAAAGGATTATCCGCACCAGCATATTTTGCCAGTGCACCATTTGGAATCCAACCATGTATAACAGCTCCAATACCGATACCGATCAAAACAAAATACCAGACTCTGCTTACAATGTCCTTTACTTGCTCAAAAGCCCAGCTGATCCGATCTTTTTGAGAAGAGAACTGATCACCATTTGAGTTATTGAACTTCATATCAAAAACATATGATTCTACCCATCTTTCAGGTTTGAACCGGCCAATTATAAGTCCTCCCGTTACGCCTACAAAGACACCGCACAATACATAGATCAGCGCTATCTTCCAACCAAAAGAAGCCAGTAATATAGCAAAAGCAGCTTCATTTACGATCGGGGAGGTGATGAGAAAGGAGAGTGTAACACCAACCGGTATGCCGGCTTCCACAAAAGCAATGAACATGGGAACTGATGAGCAGGAGCAAAACGGAGTTACGATCCCGAAGATCGATGCCAGGAAGTGACCTCCAATACCGTTTACCTTCGAGATAACCTTTTTCAAACGGTTCGGATTTATGTATGAGCGGAGATACGAGATCAAAAATATCATTATGTTCAATAGAATGATGATCTTCAAAGTGTCATAAATAAAGAATATTAAGGCTTCACCCCAGTGAGAGGTTGGATCTAATCCAACCAGGTTTGTAATATATTCAGCAAATGTTTCTAAGAATTGGAACATATTCAACCTTTTATAAATCCGAGGATCTGTTTTGCCTTAGGTACTTTCCCGGTTGATTTTACTATACCATCCACTACCAGGGCGGGAATGTTCATAACACCATAGTTCATTATAATTTGCAGGTCTGTAATTTTTTCGATCTCTGCTTCGATATTATTATTACTTACAACTTTTCTAACGATCTCTTCTAATGATTTGCATCTTTTACAGTTTGAGCCTAATACTTCTATCTTCATTTTATTTTTTCCTATTTGTTTATTAGTTCTTTTTCTCTAGCCAGATTAGTGAGTAAAATATCTTTTGCTGCAATTAAGAAACGGGCAACACAGTCACAACGAATATAATAATATACGCAGTTTCCTTCCCGCTGATCATATATAAGACCGCTATTCTTCATTTGAGTCAGATGCTTTGATATAGTGGAAATATCAAAATTCAATTCGTCAGCAAATTCTTTGACGCATAGTTTTTTTTCTGATAAGGTTTCCAGGATATATAATCTTACCGGATGGGCAGTTGCCTTTAAAATATCCGACAGCATTTCATACTTTTCTTTTGAATAACTCATTATGTTCTCCTTTTGATTGCAAGTTTGACGAATTTGTCAAACTGTCAATAAGAATTTAGTATTTTTATCTTTAAGGTAATAGTGGGGAAGTGGAAAGCATTGAAAATTGAAGGACACAAAAGATAATAATTTCCAGGATTTGAATTATGCTGTATGCAGATATTCAACTAAGTAAAAGATAACACCCAGCATTGCACTGTGAAAGAACAATCGAATTTCGATTATTCATCTGCAAGACAAAATTCATCATTAATTTTAAAGATAATCAAAATAAGTAATTTCAAAATTATCATATAATTAACCTTGTGTATATCTTCATCATTTTTATCATTTGGTTGAGTACCGTGACTATATTTGTTACGTAAATCTAATGAATCATTAAATGTCGATTTATTTAAATGATAGTTTAAATAATCTTGCTCGGGTTTTGAAAATAAGGATGATTCCGATTTTAATAAGCCTTTATCAATAAATTTATCAATTTCTGTTCGTATTTCTGGAGGATACCGTAAGTAATTAATAACATCGTTGAAATATAAATCTTTTAAGATTAAGATTTGGATTAAGTTAGAAAAACCAATTTTGTTATCTTTAATTTCAATAAAATTATTTTCTAATAGCCAGTTTAAGTCAGGAATTTGATAATCAGCAAAATCATCCATGTTTATTGACTCTTTTCGAATTAATTCATAAAAATTATTATATCTTTTGGAAATTCTTTCAATATATGCTAACATACACTGATCTGAGAAAAAGTAATGAGTTATCCTTTGAAAATCGTTATTATCGGCATAAATGTATTTTTTTTCAATTAAGCTCTTACAATTTCTAAGAAGTAAATGTTCTGAAGATATCTGAAGTAATTCGTGGTCTATCTTTCCGTCGTCGACATAAAGATTAAATTGTTTCAAAATACTTTCCATCTCTGGTAAAATAGATCTACATTTTTCGAAATATTTAGCTTCCTTTGACGGAATTTTTATTCGATAATCTTGTGCCTTAAATTCAGTTAAAAGATATTCTTGAAAAAACCACTCAATAATATCCTCTAAAAAGATATCCATTTGCTCTAATTGATTATAATAGCCAATCATTTGAAGATTTGCCATATTATTTTTATTAATAAAACCCATACCTGGACTATATGAATTTTGAGAGCGTAAGATTACTATTCTCTCAATTGTTCCCATTTCTGAAATATTCTTTGTTAAAGAAATCCTCATTTGCTGATCTACATATTTAAATAAATGAATGAAATTAATTAAAAGAGTAGAATAATCATTGTTTTCTTTAATCCACTTTGTACTATATGAGTATTCGAATGAATGTTTGTCTGATTTAACAAGAACTTTTTCTTCTTGTTCTCTGAATTTTACTGCAAGATTTACATTAAATCCACTTCTATTTGCGAACATTCTGTTCTCAATCTCTTGTGTTTTTTTTATTGCGGTCAAACGAACTTTATCTGATATTACTATCTTATCTTTATTATTTTGAATAATGGCTAATAAACGTAAGTAATTAAGATTTGGATTTGAACTGTTAATGTAACTGACAATCAAAAGTTCTTTATCTTTAATGGATAATGATTTGGGTAAATGTAATGCAAATTGATTATCATGAACTTCAAAGTTATCTATTAATACTTCTGTATTTATAGGATTGGACATGATATAGCCTTTAACAGCAGTATCAAAATGAGATACTGTTTTTTTGTTACGCAGGATGTTTCTTAAATCGGGCGAGTTCTGATTAATAAATTTAATAAATTCATTTTCGGTAAATACATTAAATGTATTAAACTTTTCAATGATTTCCCAAAAATTGTCTTTGTAATTCCAATCAATCGTATCGTATAATTGTCCTAAGTTAATACCAGAAATAGAACTAAATAATTTATTGATTAGGATTTTAAATTGCTTGTTTGAATCCTTGATTAACTTTACTTCATCTTCTGACCACTTTGTTAAGAATAGATTATTATTGATAAATATAGTGACATTATAAAATTCTATGATTTCATTTATTGTGTAATCTTGCTTTGTATCGTCGAAGTTTTTAACGATTTCTAAAAGTTTAATAAGATTATGTCTAATAGACATATCGATCAACGAATAAAATTTGAGTCTATGCATTGTATTAATTACACCACCCTAAATAAAAGTGCCATTTCACCGAGAATCCTAAAAGTCTCTAGTTCGAATTCGTCAAGAATAATAAATCTAGAATGGTGTGACAGTATTCGTATATTGCTAAACTCAGAAATGTCTTCTGGCAAATTCCCTTCCTGATCCAGATTTCAAGTATTTCTCAAATTTTAGAGCTTTTTCTTTTGAATTAAAAGCGAAGTAATTCTTAATTTGCCAGGGTTTGAATTTTGCTGTATGAGGACATCCGCCTTCGTTGTGTTTTTTTAATCTGGAGATAACATCTTTAGTCTGCCCTGTGTAATAATTTTCAGGTTGTAATATAGATTCTAAGATGTAAACAAAATAAAATTCTTTCATAAATTGGCCTGCCGAGTCGTAGACTTGGAGCGGGTTAATACTTTATAGTTTTTGTCCGCCTTCATAGCTAAAGCTATTACGGCGTGACATTCTTCACATTTCGCTCCGCTTCAAGCGAATAATGGTGGAGGTGGCGGGAATCGAACCCGCGTCCAAAAATAAGTCAAAAGCCGAATCTACATGCTTAGCTGTTTTTAATCTCGCTTTCCCAAAGGGAAACAGTCAAACCAAGCAGGAAAACACGTCTATAGAATTTCGGACGACATCATAGACATCTGTCGTTTATAGTTGCTAATTATGGCGGTTATCTGCCGACCTAACAACAAAGTCAGGCAGGAACCGTAGCTACACTTAGGCAGCTAGTGCAAAGTTATCGTTTGCGTTTAATTTGTTTATCACCGTGATTAACGAGTAGGTAATCTTCTCGGCATGCATCAGCAATCCCCTTTATCCCTGTCGAAACCAGGACACCCCCGTATGTTTATATAAAGAACTAATATCTTGAGACAAACTAATTATGAAAGTTCTAATGTCAAAATAAAAGATGAAAGTAACTGGTTTATTTTTATTTCTATCGAAGGTATCATCAATTAATTTAAAGGAATTATTTTTCATCTTGACACGAAAGATGAATAGAAATAGAAAAAAGATGAAAGGAGACATATTATGAAGATACTGTTTATTCCAAAGGTTTTCCCGCATTCACGTATTGTGGGAGGTCCTATAATTATTTACAATCGGGTTAAATATCTTTCAGCAGATCATGAAGTTCATTTGCTTTCTTTTATCAGGGAAGAGCAGAAACAATATATAGACACAGTTGGCAAATACTGTAAGAGAGTGGAACATGTGCCATATCCAGCTAAAAGGGGAATTCTGCGTAATATCTTTGATTTCTTCTTTTCAGCACGGCCCAACTATATGCTGCAGGAGTATTCCAGGGAAATGGAACAGAAAGTTGGCGAGATGGTTTCCCAGGAAAACTATGATGTAGTAATTTCTGAATTCACAATGATGGCACAATATCTCTATAAGAATAAGTATATTCCCAAATCTACTAAGAAGGTGATGTCGGTTCATGAATGTTATACAGTAGCCAGGCTTAAGCTTATGAAGAAGCAGCCATTTTCCTGGGATGCTGTGAAAGCGTTTTTTTATTATGTTCGTTTACGTCCTTATGAATTCAAAATGTATGCTGATGACGATCTAACTCTTACACTTACACCGGAAGGCAGGGAAGAGGTTCTGCATTATAATAAAAATTTGCTAGTTAAGATCGTACCGCATGGAGTAGATGTTGATTTCTTCAAGCCGGATAAGCGCAAGCCAGAGAAAAATGCAGTTATGTTCCTGGGGAATTTCGGGCATAAACCAAATGTTGATGCTGTAGTTTATTTCTATACAGAGATCTTGCCGCTGATTAGGGAAAAGATAAAAGATGTGAAATTCTATATTGTCGGGCAAAAACCACCTCAGGAGATCTTGGATTATGCCGAAGAAGATAAGGTTATTGTAACCGGATTTGTCGAGAGTGTGAAACCATATTTTGATAGATCTTTAGTCTCGGTTATCCCTGTAAGGTTAGGCGGAGGTTTCCGAGGGAAATCACTGGAAGCTATGGCCAGTGGTGTACCTGTAGTTTCTACTTCTTTAGGTGTTCAGGGTGTTGACGGCAAGGATGGAGAACAGTTCCTACTGGCAGAAACTGCCCAGGAATTTGCGGATAAGGTTTCACTTCTTTTAACAGATGAGATTTTACACAAAAAACTGGCTGAGAATGGCAGGAAATTAATGTTGGAAAAATATTCTTGGCAAAAGGGAGTTGAGGTACTGGAGAAAACCTTAAAAGAACTTATTGCCCAATAGAATTATATCAGGTTGCGATCGCTTCACGATAAGTCTCAATAACATTTTGGAGTGTTTTCTTCCAGGCATAATTTTTAACAGCATATTCCCTGGCGTATTTACCCTTTGTAAGTTTAGTATTATTTTTCAATTCTTCTATTATCGCATTGGCTAGTGCATCTACATCTTCCATCTGGATAAGCCGTCCGACTTCATTATTAATAAAATCTGGAAGACCACCGGCATTTGTGGCAACTACGGGAGTTCCACAACCGAGGGCTTCAATAGCTACTAGCCCGAAGGGTTCGATGCGTGAAGGGACTACAGAAATATCAGCCGCAGAATACAGGTCAGCTACATCCTCCTGGTTTTGATGTCCCAGGAAATAGACATTCTCCAGCTTAAGATCTGCTTTTAACTGCTTCATTTCAGCCATCAATTGGCCGTCACCAGCTAAAGCAAAAACAACTTCCGGAATTGCATCTGTTACCTTTCTTGCTGCTTTTATGAGAACATCAATTCCTTTGAATTCGGTGAATTTCCCGACAAAACTAACCAGTTTTTGTGGGATAACATTCAAACCAAATTTCTCAGAAATATCTTTCTTAGATATATTCTTAGGTCGGAACATATCATCATCAAATCCATTCGGATTCATTACAAGTTTAGCTTTCGGCAGTTTGTATATTTTTAGAGTATCATTATGGACTTGTCTGGAAATAGTAATGATCTTTGCAGCATTTTTTGCACCTTCTAGGGCATATTTATGATAGCGTTTATCTTTCTTAAATCCCATCAGATCTGTTCCATGAACCGTAATAACATAAGGAATTCCGCTTTTTAAGGCTGCAAATGGAGTAACCCATAAATGTTGTGCATGAATAATATTCGGTTTAAATTCATCGACCACTTCCTGAGTTATTCTTACATACGTTTGAACGTACTGCAAAACATGTTTATCAGAGATATTATAATAGGTATTTAAACTGCGTGGATGTGTTGTGAAGCAGGGAAAGTTAAAGTTTAGATCAGGATTATCGTTCTTTGTGTTATCACACAATATTGTTCTTCTCTGGAATGGGTATTCAGTTTTATCTTTCCTGCAATCGATATCGATAACAAATACTTCATTACCCTCTTTGATAAGTTCTAGAGCAATATTTAAAGTATATATTCCACTGCCTGAACCTTGTAGCGGGAAATGATTTATCAATAGTACTTTCATTATTCTTCCATAGTATCTGAAACATCAGAGACCAGATCATGGGTTTCCGAGAATTTATCGGTAGTATGCATCAAGTGTTCACTCAGTTTTCTCGATACAATCCATAAAAGTTTAGAAGATAATTCACAATTTCCTTTGAGCAGTTTGGAAAATTCTTCATTATTCACTTTCAGGAGATCCACATCTGAGGTAGCAACTATAGAAACTTTATGTTTTGCTTTAAAGAAGATGGATGTTTCGTTAAAATGGTCACCTTGAACAATTTCTGAAACCAGTATATTATGATCAGAATTTTTTCTTTCCTTAATAATATTAAGTGTCCCCTGCAGAACAATATAGACACAGCTATCTAAATCTCCAGCTTTAAAGACATAATCACCTTTTTTTAAATTGACTACATTGGAAATGAAGAAAATAGTTCTTAGTTCTTTTTTTGAGAAATCTTTAAAGATTGTAATATCCCGTAGATTCAAATTTTGGTGAATACTTGTTTTTTCCAGCAATTTCTTTTTTTCGATCTGGTATTTATCAAATTTTATAACTTGTCCTTTTTTAACTATATCCTGCAGAATTTCTTTCACAGTTTTTGATTGTTCTAATGTAGCTCTCCACTCTTTTTGAAATTCGAGATATGTTTCAAAAGTGTTGTAATGAGGTATTGCATCATATTTGGCCAAATAGATATTTTCAATTGTACCTTTACAAGCCTCTACATCGCCATCTGCCAGATAATTAAGAGCGAGGAGAATATTTGTTTTGAATATTTTATCACCCAGATCCGGTTTTACAAATGAGCCTGGATAAGGATCAAATTCTTCCGGTTGAATTTCATGCAGATTAGTTTTATAAGTTTGTGTGTCAAATTTAGATTTATTATAGAGGAATCTATAGATATCTTCGCGGAATCTCTTCCACACCGGGTGTTTTTTAGGTGGAGGTAAATGTTTAATTGCCAAGGTATTATCCAAGAAGAAATTGAAACCAAAAATACGTGCATTGAAAACATAATCGGTATCCTCACCTCTGGTAATTTTAGGGTCGAAAGGAACAATGCGCATCAAGTTACGGTGAATAACCATAGCACCGCCAAAAGCAAAAGGTGTTTTCTTCAGGCGTGGTTCGCTGCCTATTATTTTATCAAATGCTTCCCGTTTGCCTCCGAATCTATCCCAATAGGTCATCCATGGGACTATATCAACTTTGTCATAATACTCATTATCTTCATTTACGTAGTATCCTGCTACACCGTCTATAGTATTACCATAGTACCGTTTACCAATGAATTCTTTTGCTTTTGTTACATATTTTGAGTCTTCAAAAACTTCATCATCATCGATCAGTAATGCAATATCAGCACCTAAAATATAAGGAACATAAATACACATATTTCTAATATGAGCATAATTATCTAAACTTAATATATCTTTCCCAGAATAGTTTTTATAAAGCTCCTTCTTCAGTTTATTCAGGGTTGATTCGGTAAATAAGATCGTATCAACCGGGATATCTGCGTCAGCCAACATTTTCTCCAACTTTTCTTTCATTGGTTTTTCATATTTTTTATTTGTTGCAATTGCTATAATAATCAGTGTAAAGTCTAAATTATCAAGATTATGCAGAGAATCAAGGATTCGCCCTAAAGTCCCGTCTTCACTTACCGGTGTGGCATGATCAAAAACCTTATCTCCTTCTTCCCATTCATTATTTGGTCCAGTCCAGTAAGTTGGAATTACCATATAAGTTCGCATTTATTTCTCCTTTATTAACCGTCTCAATTTTTCCCAGGAAGACATTAATTCATTATATTGTTTAATGTCTTCTTCTAATTTTAGATATGATAAATTATAAGCATTGGGTAGCATTAGAAATCTTTTATCATTAAAATACTCAGCAGCGGATCTACTGCCGATCAATAGAGATTCATATCTCTTATCCCTATCAATAGTTTCAGTTGAAAGTTTATATTTATCTCGCAACCAATTAAGAAATGGATTTCTAATGATCCAGCCCATGCAAGCGTAAAAAAATCGGTCTAGATTTTTCTGTACAGCAATTACTGGCTTATTAGGAAAATCTCCGAAGCAATTATGAAAAACAAGCAGATCAATGTCCATGCATCGTCCCTTGTCGTGTACTTCTGGACCAAATAATGTATCCTCTCCCCGGCCTAAGAAACATTCATCATTTAGTATAAGAGTAGTAGAAAAGAAAGGTGGAATGATCTTTATCTTGGTTAGATCAAGTGCCACATTGCCGCCTAAGGATTTTTGAGTATTGAAAATATTTTCCGAATGTGTGTTTCTGGTAACGGGTGCATCCACACTGGAGATAAAATAAAATCTGTCTTCCTTCTGAACACCTTTAAGCAGTTCTAAAAGATAAGGGAAATTCATTTTTGGAATAATATAGTAACCAGTATAGTCACTTGTTGTTAAAATTACATCTTTTTCTTTTAAATATTTCAAGTGAGAACCGACAAAATCAATATCAATAAAGCTGTAACTTCCATCGTGAAATTCACTTAATATTTTTGGATAGATGTCTGTATCAAAGAACATGAGATAATTAATACCCAGCATTAATGCTGCAACTAATACATAATTCCTGGAAGTACCGTAAGATACCATGCCATATTTTTCTTTAAATGGTGTTCCCAGGATCGATTCTGTTTCATCCCTGGATAGGCCAAGCTCTCTGAGATATGATTTAAGTATTGGAGCTTTCCCTCTTTTTACAGTAGTTACCCTGCATACTTTCTGCAGTTCTTTTAATATTACGGGATCAATATATTCTTCATAAGCAATTATCAGATGTTCTACATTATGACCGTTTTCTACAGCATTTCTAAGAAAAGAATTGATTGGATCTAGCTTATTTAAATTTCGAGTAATGATCCCAAAGGCGATACTCTCTTTTTCCATAATAAATCCTTTGTTTAATAATTAACCTTAATAAAGTGATTTTATTTGTTGTCAAACTAAAATGAATTTTTTATTTACATTAAAGTTATTAATTTGTTTGTATCATTTTAGCGTGAAAAATTAATTGAGGGAAGAGAATGCAGGAAGTTCCAGGTAAAGTAAAAGATAAATTGAAATTATTACCCATATCTCCCGGTGTTTAC
The DNA here is from genome assembly GCA_030765535.1 of Candidatus Tenebribacter davisii. Lineage (GTDB taxonomy): Bacteria > Cloacimonadota > Cloacimonadia > Cloacimonadales > TCS61 > Tenebribacter > Tenebribacter davisii. The sequence goes on along the minus strand of JAVCCH010000194.1, from coordinate 16,681 downwards.
ATCATGAGAGATGAAGCTGATAATATCATTTATATCGGAAAGGCGAAAGTGCTTCGAAACAGGGTACGATCATATTTTACAGGAACTCATTCTGATCTTAAGACCCAGGAGATGATAACCAAAATAGCTGATCTGGAATATATCCTGACCAAAACCGAAGATCAGGCTTTAGAGTTGGAAGCAAATTTAATCCAGAAATATAAACCAAAATATAATATAGCACTCAAGGATGATAAACGGAATCCCTTTATTAAGATAACTATCAAAGAACCATTCCCCCAGGTTTTTATTACCAGGGAATTGCAGAATAAAGGTTCAAAGTACCTTTATTTTGGACCTTATACAGATACAAAAGCTCTTAGAAAAACAATGCGTATGCTGGAATGGATTTTTCCCATAAGAACGTGTACACGTAATATCCCGGCAGGTGAACCGGTTTTTAAAAGACCGTGTATTAATTATCAATTAGGTAAATGCACAGCTCCATGTATAGGGAAGATAAGTGTGGAAGAATACGGCAAGAACGTAACAGCATTAATTCACTTTCTTAGAGGGAGAAATCAGGATATAATCCGTGATTTGACGGGTCGTATGAAAGAAAACTCTGCTAAACTTAATTTTGAGGAAGCGGCTAAATTCAGAGATAAAATTGAAAATATTCAAAGACTCAATAGATCTAAAAATATGTTTTTTACAGATGAAAAGAATAGAGATATCATTGGAGTATATCAGGAAGGGAAAAGAGCTGCTGTGGCAGTACTAAAAATACTTTCAGGAAAACTGCTTAATAAAGAGATCTACGCCATGGATAATGCAGATGGGAAATCATTGCAGCAGATCATGGAAGCATTTTTGAAACAGTATTATTTATCAAGATTTGAGGAATTGCCTTACAGGATATTCCTGCAAGTGAAACCGGAAGATTTGCCAGCGTTGAATAAATGGTTAAAAAATAAGTTAATAATTCCTCAAAAAGGTGATAATAAAGCACTAATAACGATCGCAAAAGAAAATGCTTTCAATTTTGTGGAAGAGGAAAAATTAGAATATTTAAGAAAAAGCAATCGGACGATCTTTCCAATTAAGGAATTAAAGGATAAACTCAACCTGAATAAGCTTCCCAGGAAAATGATCTGTATCGATATTTCTACAATTCAGGGCTCCGATACCGTATCTTCATTAGTTTTTTTTGAGAATGGAAAACCAAAAAAGAAGAATTACCGCCACTTCATTATGGAAACAGTAACCGGACAGGATGATTTTGCTTCCATGGAAGAGACCATGAGGCGATATTTAGGTAAGATCGAAGAGAATGAAAAACCTGATCTGATAGTTATCGATGGTGGAAAGGGTCAACTCGGAAAATCATATAACATTCTAAAAGAGGAGAAGATAACTGATATCGAGATAATATCTCTAGCGAAGAGGATCGAAGAGGTATTTTTGCCTGGGAGTAAAAATTCAATAATTCTTCCCCGTAATTCATCTGCCTTAAGAGTGCTGATAAAGATACGCGATGAAGCACATAGATTTGCGATCACTTTCCATAGAAAAAGAAGAAGAAAGAGAACTCTCACAAGTGAACTCGATAAGATAAAAGGTATTGGAGAGGAAACTAAATTTTTATTATTAAAGCAATTCGGTTCTGTAGATAATATTCGAAATGCTTCGATCATAGAAATAATGGCTGTTAAGGGTATTGGGAAAAAAAGTGCCGAGAAGATATCTAAATATTTGTTAAAAAATAATATTTAATTTGACACTTCCCTCATATAAAGTTTTTAAGAAAAAAATTCTTATATAAAAGAGTAGTAAATGAAAATAAAATTAATTATATTTGCCATATTAACAATTCACATCTCAATTTTTGCAACTGCTATAGATAGTTTATTAGCAGATCTGGATAAACCGGAAGTTGACAAGGGAGCTCTTTACAACAAACTCTCTTTAGAGTATTTACAAATCTCACCCAGTAAAAGTGTAGAGTATGCAGAATTAGCGATTAAAAATACAAAATCTAAAGTTTTAAGGGTTGATTATTTAAACCAGTTGGGTATAGCTTATGAATATTCAGGTGAATATCCTGAAGCAATCCTGCAATATGAAACAGCAATTAATATCGCACAATCAAGTTCATATGAAAAAGGGGAAGGAATAGCACTTCTTAATATTGCGATAGTAAAAACTCAACTAGCTGATTATGACAATTCACTTGATTTCTTATTAAGAGCAATGAACATATTCGATGAAATAAACGATATAAAAAATCTGACTGTCACTTATAATAGTTTAGGGAATTTATATTTACAATTAAATAATACTGAGCAAGCTCTATATTATTATAAAATCGCACTAAAAAATAAAGAAGAGAAATTAAATGATCCGGAACCGGCAACCGTACTGCATAATCTTGCTCTAGTTTATCTCGATATGGAAAAATGGGCTGAAGCTTCTGAATTTCTTGATCGTTCGCTTGCAAGTATGCAGAAAAAGAATGATAAGTTTGCTATTGCTTATTGCTACAACAGCTTTTCGTTTCTTTACAGTTCACAAGAAAATTATGAGAAAGCTATCAGATATAATTTGATGGCTTTGAATATGTTCGAAGAAATTGAAAATCTTGAAGGGATAGCTTATACCAATAATCAGCTTGCTTCTTCTTATCTGCATTTAGAAAGATATAATCAGGCTATTTCTGCACTGCAAAGAAGTATGGAACTAGCAGTGAAGATACAATTGAACGATATAATTGCAGATAATTATCAGATTTATTCCGAATATTATAAAGCTAAAGGCAATTACAAACAGGCTTTAGACTATCTTGAATTATATAATATAAAAAATGATTCAATATTTTCTGAAGCAAAAAATCAGAAGATCACAACATTAGAACATAAACTAGAACTGAAAAGTAAAGAAAAAAAAATCAGTAAATTACAAGAGAATCAGAATTATCAAAAGAAAATTACTATAATTCTAATTGTAGTTCTAATATTTGGAGTAATTGTTTTAATTTTTCTGATATTTTTATTCCAGGAAAAAATTCGTGAAATTGGCATAAGACAAGAAACCGAGAAAAGACTTACGGAAAGCCAAAACAGATTCCAGCAGCTGGCTGATAATATTTCAATTGCAATATTCACTTTTAACATTGAAGGTGTATTTACTTATGTGAATCCTTCTACTGTAAACATAACAGGTTACTCTGAAGAGGAACTTCTTTCTATGAAATTCTTTAATATAGTTCATCCTGAAGATAAAGAAATGGTCATGGGAAGAGGATTCAATCGAATTAAAGGAGAAGGAGTTCGGCAACAGTATGCATTCCGGATCATTACAAAGCAGCATGAGATCAAGTGGATGGAAATTTTTAATAGTCGCGCAGTTATCAATGATGCTGTAGTTGTTTTAGGTACAGCTTCAGATATTACTGAACGAAAAGATGCTGATATTAGAATTCATGAAAGTGAAAAAAGATATAAGCACTTGGTGGAATCAATTGAAGAAGGTTTGGTCATTGCAGATGAATTCGAAAATTTCATTTTCACGAATAAAGCTGCCAGGGATATATTTGGTTTTACAGAAGAAGAGATGTCTGGAATGAACTTTAAGCAGCTTGTATCAGATGAAGATTATGCAAAATTACAATTGGAAACTGATAAGCGAATAAAAGGAGAAAGCTCAAAATATGAACTGGGAGTAATCTGCAAAAATGGAGATAAAAGGCTTTTAACAGTTACTGCGAGTCCATTAGTTGATGATGGGGACTATACTGCAACGATCGCAATATTTGTAGATATAACTGATATTCGAAAAGCAGATAAAAAAATTAAATCTCAATTAAGAGAAAAAGAAGTAATGCTTCAGGAGATCTATCATCGGGTTAAAAACAATCTGCAAATAATTTCGAGTATGTTAAAATTACAAGCGTCCTATGTTGAGGATGAATATGCAAAAAAAATGTTCCAGAACTGTCAGAATAGAGTTAAATCAATGTCTCTGGTTCACGAAAAATTATATAGATCAAACGATCTATCACAAATCTCTTTCAAAGATTATACAGAAACTCTCATTAAAAACCTGTTTACATCACTGAATATAACTGGAAATAGAATAAAATATGAGATTGATATTCATGATGTATATTTTAATATTTCTGCAGCAATTCCATGTGGTCTTTTGATAAATGAATTGATCACAAATGCTTTAAAATATGGTTTCCCGGATGAAAGAGAAGGTATCATTAAGGTTTCAATGCATGAAATTGAGGATGAAAAATTAAAACTAACAGTCTGGAATAACGGTGTCAAACTTCCAGATGATTTTTCAATGGAGAATCTAGATTCTTTTGGTATGAGACTTGTCGATATACTGAAACTGCAATTGGAAGCCGAATTGATAATAGACCAAAAAGAAGGAGTTGCGTTTAGTCTTATTTTTACTAAGCGAGATTGAATCTAGAGGAGAAAAATTTTGTATAAAAAGAAATATCAAATATTCTTAATATTGGTAATTCTCACTACAAATTTATTCTCTTTATCTAAAATTGACAGCCTTGAAACTATTCTTGATAACTTGAACGGTCATGAAAAAATCAATGCTTTAAATAGGCTTTCTAATCTATATCGAATAGATAACTCTGAAATTAGTTATGATTACGCAACTCAAGCTTTAGAACTGGCGAAAACCAGTAATGATCAAAAAGGGATTGCAGATGCCCTGAATGGAGTCGGCCATTATTTTAGGAAGATCCATGAATTTGAGGAAGCGATCAATAATTTTCAGCAGGCTCTCGAAATTTACCGGAAACTTAAAAGTAATTCAGATATTGCAAATATTTACAATAACATCGGCCATATTTACTGGTTTCAAGGTTACTTCTCAAAATCATTAGATTATTATAAACGTTCCTTAGGAATATCCATAGCTCTTGGTGATGAACATAGTCAGTCAATATCATATAATAATCTTGGTACTGTATATTACCGGTTAGGTATGTATGATGATTCAATGAAAAATTTTCTCAAATCATTGAGTATCAGAGAAGAGATCAATGATCCGCTGCTCCATTCTACACTTAACAATCTTGGTAATATTTATGTACGTTTAAGTGATCATAGTAAAGCACTGGAAATGTATCAGCTATCATTGGAGCATAAGCGGAAATTACAGATCAATACGGAATCAACCTTAAACAATATCGGTAATATTTATCTAAAATTAAAAGACTATGATAGTGCCTTGAAGTATCTTTCAGAAGCGTTGAAAATTAATGAAGAAAATAAAAATGAAAAAGAAATTGCAAGCAGTTTGAATAATATAGCGATAGTTTATGAAGAATTAGGTAAGACAGATGAGGCCTTAAATAATTATCAAAAAGCTCTAACTTTAAAGAAAAAAGTAAAGGATCTATTTGGTTATGCAAACACAGCGAAGAATCTTGGTGACATCTTCCTAAAAAAAGAAGATTATAAACAAGCAAATCTGTATTTAAGTGAAAGTCTTGAGATAGCAAAAAAAATCAGAGCACGTGATATTATAAAAGATATTTATGAATTAAAATCTCAATATTATTATCAAAAAGCCGACTATGAAAATGCATATTTATATAAAAAGAATTGTTCTTGTATGAAAGATTCGCTTTTTAATGAAGAGACCGGTGATAAAATTACTCAATATAGAAATAATTTTACTATTGAAAAAACGTTAAAAGAAAAAGAGCTTCTATTAAAAGATAATCAGATCTATAAGCTTCAAGTTGAGAAGGATAAATCCTGGAGATTTTCTCTGTTTCTTATGGTGCTATTACTTGTTTCAATTGGGATATTCTTAATTCACAACATAATGAAAAGAAATAAATTAAATGCTATTCTTGGAAAAGTAAATGAAGATCTTGAAAATAGAATTGATCAACGAACAGCAGAGATCCTGGAAACCAATGAAAACCTGAAAAATGAAATTGAAGTAAGAAAAGAGACAGCTGATAAACTTAAATCATCACTAGATGAGAAAGATGTTATGCTGAAAGAAATACATCATAGAGTAAAAAACAATCTTCAAGTTCTTACCAGTATTCTTAATATTCAAGCCAGAGCGTCTACCAATGAAGAAACCATAAAAATGTTAAAAAACACACATAGTAGAATTATGTCTATGTCATTAGTTCAAGAGCAATTATATTCGAATAATGATCTAGCCGTTGTTGATTTTAAATTATATGTTAAGTTATTGGTAAATAATATATACACAGCTTATAGAGTGAGAGAATCAAGGATCAGACCAATAATTAACATACAAGATATTGAATTGAATGTGAATACAGCCATACCATGCGGTTTACTAATAAATGAAATTGTAGTGAATGCAGTTAAACACGGTTTTAATGACAATAAAAAGGGTGAAATAAAAATAAATATGTCGAAAGATGAAAATGAGTTTATCCATCTGGAGATAAGCAATACTGGAGCTGTTTTACCTGATAATATTGATTATAAAAAACCGGAAACTACAGGATTGGAACTTATTAGAATAATAATTATACAACTTTCTGCAGAAGTTGAAGTAATACAAAAAAATGGTGTATTATACAAATTAAAATTTAAAAAATTAAAGAACTGAGGAGCCTATGAAAACAAAAAGTAAAATTATGGATGTTAAAGCTATCGAACGTTCAATGAGAAGGATAGCACTGGAGATCGTTGAGCATAACAAGTCGATGGATGATGTTTATCTTGTTGGAATTAGAAGCAGGGGAGTTCCAATGGCAGAAAAACTCGCCAAATATTTAAAAGAAATTGAAGATATCGATATAGAAACAGGTATAATTGATATTTCCCTTTATAGAGATGACCTCTCTAAAGTTGCTGAAAATCCAGTGCACAAAAATACTGAAATTGATTTTAAGGTCAAAAATGCAAAGATTATTCTCATTGATGATGTCCTATATACTGGAAGAACCGTTAGAGCAGCTATTGATGCAATTCTTGATATAGGACGTCCAAAAGAGATCCAGTTATGTGTACTTATCGATAGAGGACACAAAGAACTTCCAATCCATGCTGATTTCGTGGGAAGATATGTTCCAACTTCCGGTGAAGAGATCATCAAAGTATCTTTTATTGATACCGATGGAGAGGAAAACGTCAAGATAGTAACAGTAGATTAATAAGCCAAATTTCAAGATATAATAGCACTCCTGAAACTGGAGTGCTAATTTTATTTGACAAATAAACAGGAACAATTAAATTATCTTCAGAAATAAATTAAAGTAAAGGAGATCATTATGGTAGATAAAAATACCGGTAAATTATCCATTCACACAGAAAACATCTTTCCAATTATTAAGAAGTGGCTCTATTCAGAACATGATATTTTTCTTCGTGAAATAATCTCAAATTCTGTTGATGCCATGAATAAACGCAAGGCGATAGACAGCGAATTTGATGGTGAATTTAAAATAGAAATTAAGACTAATAAGAAGAAAAAGACAATTCAGATAATTGACTATGGAATCGGCATGACAGCTTCTGAGATAAAGAAATATATAAATCAGATCGCTTTTTCCGGAGCTGAAGATTTTGTAGAAAAATTTAAAGATAAACAATCAACGATCATTGGACATTTTGGTTTGGGCTTTTATTCCAGTTTTATGGTAGCAAAAAAGGTTACTATCGATTCACTCTCCTATAAAAAGGGAACTAAACCAGCTTACTGGGAATGTGAAGGAGAGACTGAATATTCGGCTTCAGAAGGGAAGAGTACTACTATAGGAACAACTGTAACGATTCATTTAAATAAGGATAATGAAAAATATCTTGAAGATAATACACTCAAGGAGTTGATAGAGAAATACAGTAATTTCATGCCATTCCCGATTTATGTGAATAAAGAAAAAGAGCAGGTAAATCAAACTGAAGCATTGTGGCTGCGTAAACCGAAAGATGTAAAAGAAGAGGAATACAAGGAGTTTTATAAGCAGTTATTCCATGATTATAATGATCCATTATTCTGGATACATCTGAATGTTGATTTTCCGTTTAACTTAAAGGGCATTCTCTATTTCCCCAAAATTCAGAATCAGATTGATCTGAATACCGGCAAGGTTAAACTCTTCTGTAATAATGTGTTTGTAGCTGATGACCTCAAAGGGATCATTCCTGAATTCTTGTTGCTGCTAAAAGGTGGGATCGATATTCCTGATATTCCCTTAAATGTTTCCAGAAGTTTCCTGCAGCAGGATCAACAGGTTCAGAAAATTTCAAAATTCATTATTAAAAAAGTTGCGGATAGTCTTAAAGATATCTTCAAAACTGACAGGAAAAAATATGAAGGATTCTGGGAAGATATTAACCAGTTCATTAAATATGGAGTCCTTGCTGATGATAAATTTTCTGATTCCATCAAAGATCAACTAATCTTTAAAACTACTGATGATGATTATGTAACGATCGATGAATATAAAACCAGAAATAAAACTGATGATAAACCTCAGAAAATATATTACGCTCAAAGTGAAGATACTCAGGTATCTTATCTCAAACTGATGAAAGAGCAGGGAATAGGTGTGATCTATTCGAACTCTATTTTAGATAATCATATATTCCAGCAGTTGGAGATGAAAAATAATGAAGTTACATTTGTCCGGATAGATTCTGAGATAAATGAAAACCTGATCGATAAACAGGACGAAAAGAAAACTGTGAATTCTGCTAAGATCGAGATGATCTTTAATAAAGCATTAAATGATAAGATTGAAGCCAGTTTCAGTAAGGATGACTATGCTAAATACCTCAAGAAATATCCTAAAGCTGCGATTGCTTTAACGCCATTTATTACAACAAAAGATGATAATACGAAGATCAAACCTTATGAGATTAATACAAAAGTAAAAGAAGAAATAGGTGAAGAAGCATATACTGAAATCGTTCAGAAAGCATTCATTGAAATCAAAACTGAAACTAAACACCTTAAATCTAAAGATATCCCAGCTATGATAGTTTTTAATGAATTTATGCGCAGATTCCAGGAAATGAATATGATGAACCAACCGGGCAATAGTATGGATATGTTAAAAAACCATACTCTAATTGTTAACCCTGAGAATGAAATTATCAAGAAGATCCTGAAGTTTAATGAAAAAGGTGAAATGGATAAAGTTAAAATGCTGACAAATCATATTCATGATCTTGCCATGCTGGAACAAAAAAGATTTACCGGTAAAGAACTTCATGCCTTTATTGAGAATGCTAATAATGTATTAAAAATGATATAATAATTAACATTTAAAAATAGGCTGCCAGATTCGGCAGCCTATTTTATTTTTTAATAAGTTATTTTTCAAGCTCTAGAAGATATTTTTTTACTTTAAGTCCACCCGCATATCCACCGAAACTGCCATTTTTTCGTATTACGCGATGACAAGGAATTATAATTGGAATCGGGTTTTTACCATTTGCATTGCCAACAGCACGAGATGCATTTTTCTTTCCAATTCTACTCGCTAATTCCTGATATGATATTGTCTCGCCATAAGGAATTTGTAATAGCTTATTCCAAACTGTTAATTGGAATTCTGTTCCGATTGGATCAAGTTTTATACTGAAGACTTTTCTTTCTTTCTTAAAATATTCTGAGAGTTGTTTTTCAGTTTCCAATAGAATTGGTTTGTTAGAATTAACCGTATTAGTTACAGGTCCAAATTTGATTTCAATTAATGAGTGTCCATCTGAAATTAGAGTAAGGTCCCCTATGGGTCCCATAAAATTCCTATAATACAATTTAGTCTCTATCATATTGTACTCCAAATGATTAGCATAACAATAAATATATTATCATTAATAATGGAGCGGATTACGGGTCTCGAACCCGCGACCTTCAGCTTGGGAAGCTGATGCTCTACCAACTGAGCTAAATCCGCTTGTAATGATCATTAAAAAACAGACAAAACAATCTGAATTATTTGATGGATTTTGTGCAAGTATTTTTAATAATTTGTGATATCTGCTTCAATTAATTTAAAAGTAGAATTAAATATATGAATCAGTTTTTCAAATTTATCTTTATAGATCTCACTGGTCCATTCATCCATCCAAATCTTTTTAAATTCAACTGAAATACAGCAGGCAGAATCGGGAAAATTGTTATGAACCCAGCGTGGGAAATTTCCACCTGTGAACTTCACATTTTTTCGTATATCAAGTGATCTGCCAAAATAATCGATCGATGTAAGTTTGTTCTGTATCTTTTCCACCAGGGGTGACCATTTTTCCGGCATATTATTCGTTCCAATGTTTATCTCAGGATTTAATTTGGGATCATCAAAATTTGCCTTTGGTCCTTTTCTGTGATGGTTATAGGAATGGATATCATAAACGAAGAATTTTCCATATCTCTTTTTCATTTCAGTTAAATGACGTTTAGTTAAATTGTAGAACTCATTATATTTTTCAATGCTATTAGAGATAACGAGATCAGTGGGTGGATTTTTCCTGGTCTTTAAACCCCAGGTATCCTCCGGCTTTAAATAAATACACTTTTCTACTGGTCTATTCAGGTCAACTTCAAAGCGGCTAGTATGGGCAATTATGGCATTTTGAGATAATTTGGTAAATTGTTCTGTATATGGATCTTCTTCCATCAATTGGATGTTTTCTGAAATAGCCAGATTATCTTTCACCTCTTTTGAAATATCATGTCCATTATGTATGGCAGCACAGACGATAGGTGAATTATAATTGAATCTGAATTCAGCTAACATAATATTCCCTAAAATTTAAGCAAGTAACTAACAACTCGTCACTCAACACTTACAACTCAACACTATTTTATTCAACCATTAACTCAACATTCTCATCAGGTTGAGAGATGATAATCGCTTGATTTTTAAAGTACTTATTTGCAACATTCTTTATTTGAGTAGGAGTTATTTTCTTATGAATTTCAGAAACCCGGTCAATGTAGTCATAACCCAATCCTAAAGATTCAAAATAGGTTATGTAATAAGGCAGGGAATTTTCATTCAACATTGCTCTCAACATCTTTTCATTTTCATCAATGGCACTGTTCAATTCATCAACAGTTATTTCTTCAGTCATTAATTTTGTAAGCTGATCTATCATGACATCAACCAGCTCATCTTTCTTATCGATAGAAGTTTGACTATTTAATCTGAATGTACCAAAGTTTTCAGAGTATTGATATTGAGGGAAAGCAAAATAGGCCAGGTTATTAGTTCCTCTCACAGCAAGATGAAGTCTGCCTCGAGCTCCACTTAGAATTTCACTGATCAGGTTCATAGCATTGAAATCTTCTGCAGAGAGAGGTGGAGCAGGACAATAGATATCAATATTAACTTCCTCGAAGTCATAAGAATTTATGAAAGTTCCCTTTTGATCTGGAGTTATGGTAAAGTTTTTCTCCATTTCAATATTCCTATCAGGAATATTATTATAGATTTCTTTAGCTAGTTTTACAGCTTCTTCTTTTGTTATGTCACCAAAAAGTGTAATGATCAATTTATCAGAATTGAAAAAAGTTTTATGTAACATTTTAAGATCTTTTCGGATCAGCTGCTGAATTATATTGTTTCTTGCTTCACTGGAAAGTCCTGCACGTGAATTATCATAAAGAGTTGAGTTAATAAAATCTTTATGAGAAGTTGAAGCTCTGCTCAAAGATCGTTTATAATTTGCATTAACTTCTTCTTTAGCCAGTGCAAGTTCTCTATCTTCAAAACTTGGATTATTAAATGCATCGAACAGCATCTCCTGCAATTTAGGTAGATCGGCTTTCAAACATTTGAAATCCAGGTTGAAACCGGCTGTTGAACAACGAGTATTAAAAGAGACTGCATGATCTTCCATCCATTCAGTAATATCCAAAGAGTCAAATTTTTTAGAGCCGCGGAACATAAGATCGGTCATAAATGAGAGAGTGCCGGCATTTTGTTCAGTTTCATAGTTTGTTGAGATCGGGAGGGTTAACACTGCTTTGATCAATGGTTTTTCCGTGTTCATTTTATGTAGCAGGGTCAAGTTCTCATTGATCTGTACTTTTTCAATTTCTGTTTTTTCTATTGAGGCAATCTCCTTACTCTCCAAAAGGGTTTTGTCACCCTGGGGAACAGCTTTAAAGATCACCCGGTTTTTGGGAACCAAGTGTTTGCGTAACTGCAGGGCAAGATCCTCAACTGTTAATGATTCCAGAACTTTGATCTCTGTTTGATAGTAATCCGGTACATTATAAAGCATCATTGTCCAGCCAATATTATTAGCATCGGAAGATACACCGGGAGTTCGTAGTAACTTCTGTGCTTTTACCCGATTAATGTAATTCTGGATATCTTCATCTTCAAAACCTGCTTTACTGTATTTTTCAATTTCATCATCTATAATTGCTATGATCTTATCAATATCAGCAGATCTTTTTGGCTCAAAATGAATTGTTATTTCTCCTTCAGGTGAATTTGGAGCACCACTGGCATAAGCATAAAATCCTCTGCTGTTCACTAATTGTAGCTCTTCTACAAGTTTATAGCGGATAGGTGATTGTCTTCTGGCAAATAGGACATCAAAAGCAGTATTAAGTGCAGTTGCATCCGTGTAATTCTGTGCAGACAGTATTGTGGAAATATACACTGAAGCTGTTTCGATTTCAAATTCTTCTGTATATTCAAGTGAACCTTCCCTTTGATGTTGAGCTGGAAGATAAACCGGATCGATTTGTTTACGGGGAAATTCTTTGAACGAGGCAACTATCTCAGCCAGCATCTCTTCAGCTTCAAAATTTCCAACTGCAACAAATACCATATTATTGGGTGCGTATCTTATTTTGTAATAATCCTCAAGTTCATCACGGGTGATAGTTTTGTAAAGATTTGTATAACCTATTACCGGATAGTGTTTATTAGAATTTGGATAGACAAGTTCACTGTGTTTCTGATATACTTTGGAATTTGGCGGAGTAGAACGCATAACGATCTCTTTGAGGATAACTTCCCGTTCCCTTGCCACTTCAAAAGAATCACACACACAATGCTGCATCTGTTCAGATAAATTTTGTAAGGCGATCTCTTTGTAAGCTTTGTCCACAGTTATGTAAAATGCTGTTGCATCCTGGGTGGTATAGGCATTTACAAGTGAACCCATCTCTTTGCCCATTTCATTGTATTCATCTTCTGTATGGAACTTGGTCGTACCACTTGATACTATATGTTCCAGATTGTGGGAGATCCCTGCTCCCAGGTATTTACCTTCATTCACAGAGCCGGTTTTCACAAAACAGTAAAATCCGACTGATTCATTTAATCTGTTCTCTTTTACAACTATTTGCATACCGTTATCAAGCGTAGCCTGCCTGAGTTCATTAGCTGAAATCGTAGTAATTGCGATTATAATAATAAATAAGATCAATCTTGTTTTCAAAGTTCCTCCTGAGTCACTTCATATTTTTATATTTCAATACGCATTTTTTGTTCCCAATTTTAATTGTAAATAAATTATTTAATAAATAAAGTGTTTGACACATAAATTTATGTTTTTTATATTAACACTAATTAAAAAATTAAATTTATTCCATAAATGGAGGAATTATGAAAAAAACAATTTTATTTGTTATATTTGTTCTATTTTTAACGAGTTTTGTGTGGGGTCAGACAACTTTATCAGCGGGTGATATCGCAATTCTTGGTGCAAACTCAGATAATCCAGATGATTTTGCATTTTTATTACTTGTTGATATTGAAGCTGGAACAGAAATAAGATTTACAGATAGTGGATGGCTAAGCATTAATGCATTCCAAGGAGATGAAGGTGCTCAAAAATATACATCTCCAACTGCAATTACTGCAGGTACGGTAATTACTTATTCTGGTAATTCAACGGATTTTATTGATGATGGTGATGCTAGTGTAGGGAATGATGGAATTAATTTATCATATTGGGGAGATCAGGTATTTGCATTTCAAGGGGTATCAACCAGTCCTACTTTTATTTACGCAATGCAGTTTAACAGCAATGTATGGCAAAGTGATGCTACATCTGAAAATGATTCTGCTTTACCACAAGGTTTAACAGATGGCACTAATGCTGTTGCTACAGGAGCTGGGTCTGGTGCTTCTGATGAATATGATAATGTGATTTATAATGGTTCCACAAATTTCAGTAATCCAGCTGCTACTTTATCATCTATTAGTAATAATTCAAATTGGATTGGTAATAATGCTACTAGATATGATTTCTCTACATTCGGGGATTTTATCCTTCCCGTAAATCTTTCATCATTCTATGCTATTTATCTTGGTGGAACTCCAACACTTTACTGGACGACACAATCAGAAGAAAGCAATGATTACTGGAATGTTTACCGCAGCAGCAGTGATAATTTCACTGAAGCAGCGCTGCTTAATGGAGCTGATCCGGTTCCAGGCAATGGGACAACTAACAATGCTTCGGATTATATTTATGTAGATACTGCACCTATATTGCAGAATACAACCTACTGGTACTGGATAGAAGATGTTTCTACCGATGGTGAAACAGAAATACATGAACCAATTACACTAACTATACCGTATGAAGATGCACCCATCACACCGGATTTTTACGGACTTCAGCAGAATTATCCAAATCCATTTAACCCAAGTACCTCTATCAGTTTTACCTTAGAAGAAGAGAGTGATGTTCAGCTCATTATTTATAATGTGAAAGGTGAGAAGATCAAGTCTGTCTTCAGCGGTCATATTTATGCAGATGAAATTGGCTCAGCAGTCTGGGCTGGAGATGATGAGAATGGAAAACAGGTTTCAAGCGGTGTTTATTTATACAAACTGATAACAGATACAAAAGAATACAGCAAGAAGATGCTGCTTGTAAAATAGAAATTAGAAAATATAAATTAGTAATTAGCCCTTCAGTTTAGACTGAGGGGCTTTTTTATTAAATATTAAATCACAAAAAAAACTATTCTAAAATTAAATAAAATAAATATTATATGGAGTAAAATATTTTTTTAAACAAAAATTAATTGACACGATTTGATCTAAATTAATATCTCGTAATTGCTTATAGATGATTTGTAAATGACAATTATTAAATGCTGGAGGAGGGCGCAATGAGAAGTAAAACATGTTTATTTTTAATTTTAACTTTTGTATTATTCATTCCTTCAATTATCTATTCAGCTGTAGTTACACAAACAACAGCAGAACAGGTTGCCTTGAATTTGTATACTGAAAGGAATGAAAGAGCTTTAAGTGATTTTAAGATCATCGAAACTTTTGTTGAACAAGAGAATGCTAATAACATTTATTACATTTTTAATTTCGATAAAACTGGATTTGTGATAGTATCTGCAGATGATATTGCTGTTCCTATTCTTGGTTATGTTTTTGAACATAATTACACAACAGAAAATCATCCACCTCAATTTGATGCTATGCTGGCTAGTTTCAAAGAGCAGATATTGTATGCTAGAGAGAATGATCTATCTCCAGCACAGGAAACAGTAGATAAATGGAATAGACTTAAAGTTACAGCTGACATATTTGTACCTGAGAATGTTCGAGTAGTTCTTCCACTGTTATCTACTACATGGAACCAGGGACAATACTACAACGAGAGTTGTCCTGCTGATGCGGGTTCAGTACCTAGTGACCCAAATACACCAGGTAATGGTTATGTCTGGGCAGGATGTACTGCTACAGCAACAGCTCAAGTAATGAAGTATCATGCTCATCCAGCAATTGGTGAAGGTACACATAGTTATACTGATGCTACTTATGGACTGCAATCTGCAAACTTTGGGGCAACAACCTATAGCTGGGCACTTATGCCAAATAATGTACTAGCTGTAAATCCTTCTGTTCATACACTTTTATATCATGTAGGAGTTGGTGCAGAAATGGGTTATGGGGTATATGGTTCAGGAGCCTGGATTGGAGGAGCACATCCAGCTACAGCATTAAGCGCTTTACAGAATCACTTTAAATATGATTCTAATTCATATTATGACCAAAGAAATAACTATACTGCTACACCATTAGTTTGGCATGGAATGCTGAAAACAGAATTAGATAACAATCGTCCGCTTGTGTATGATGGTTATAATAGTGGTGGTACTGATGGTCATGCTTTTGTAATAGATGGTTATCAGGGTGCATCCAATGATAGTTACCATGTCAACTGGGGTTGGAGTGGAGGGTATAATGGATATTTCACTTTAGATGCTTTAGCACCTTCTCTACCAAACTATGATTATAGATTTTTTCAAGCAGCACTTTTTGGAGTGGAACCGAGAAAATGGAGACCATTGCCGGATGTGTCTATAGATGTATCTCTGTTACCTTATACTGGTGTTGATCTTGATAATTATTACGAAGGATCTACTACATCACTAAGCTATAGTGTTGTTACTGATCTTTCTTTAGAAGAGTTTACTTTAACGTTCAATGGTAATAATCAGTTGATTTTTACTGCCAATCCCACTGTTACTTCCAACGTTAATATTGATATTACAATTCGAGCAGCTTACACCGGAGGACTAGCTGATGACACATTTAATTTCATTATAACCGGTGCATCCTCAAATTATGATTTCGGTGATGCACCTGATTCATATCTCACTTTGTTGGGAAGTAATGGAGCTCGTCACCTGATTGGTAGCTATTATCTTGGAACATTAATTG
>JAVCCH010000093.1 GCA_030765535.1 Candidatus Tenebribacter davisii | reverse complement strand
TTTTTTTTAGTTCAATCTAATGAAAAATAAAGGATTAGGAAGGTGTTATTATGTCAAAAGTTTGTGATATCTGTGGAAAGGGAGCACAAGTTGGTAATCATAGAAGTCACGCTATGAATGCTACCAAAAGGAAATTTTATCCTAATCTCCATAAAATAAAAGCGGAGATTGACGGTAAGGTTAGATCCGTTAAAGTATGTTCTTCTTGTTTAAAGGGTAACAAAGTAAAAAAAGTTGTTTAATAACAATAAATTAATTAAAAGACCGGTAACGGTCTTTTTTTTTGCTTAAAATTTTAAAAAATTCTTTACTGTAAATTATACGATTTTCATATTGTAACCAATTCAGACTAGGGAGTAAAAAGATGGAACTAATATTAGAAAAAATCAATTTCCCCGAAGATTGCAATATTATTTTTGGCATGTCACATTTTATCAAATCAGTTGAAGATTTGTATGAGGCAATGGTTAATAGTGTTCCAGGTATAAAATTCGGTCTTGCTTTCAATGAAGCTTCAGGCCCTTGTCTTGTTCGTAAAGAGGGAACTGATGATGAACTTATGCAAGTAGCGATTGATAATTTATATAAAATTGGGGCAGGTCACACATTTCTAATTGTAATGAGAGATGCTTTTCCGATTAATGTTTTACCAGCTATAAAAAATTGCAGAGAAGTTGTGAATATTTTTTGTGCTACAGCCAATCCTGTGCAGGTTATATTAACGGGAACCGAACAGGGACGAGGTGTTCTGGGTGTTATAGATGGTTTTTCACCTAAGGGAATTGAACTTGATAGTGATATAACTCATCGCAAGAACTTCTTAATTGATATTGGCTATAAGAGATAATGAGAACCTTTATTGCTCTGGACCTGCCTGAAAATATCAGACAAGAGGTCTCGAGAGTAATTAATGATTTTCGTTCTAACTGCCCTTTTGGTGTAAAATGGGTACCACCGGAAAATCTTCATATTACTTTTCAGTTTATTGGTGAGACAAAAGAAAATGATATTTCCGAAATCTCAGAATTTTTGGAAATCAACTTTTCTGAACTCAAAATGCTTAATTTTATTGAGCCGGAATTAGAAATTATTCCGGGAAGAGAGCCAAGAATGATCTGGATAAGTTTAAAAATTGAGAATAGCCTAATTCGCAAAATATCGAAAAGGTTCAAAGAAAAATTGAGAAAAATGGGTTATAAAATTGATTCAAAACCTTTACGTTTTCATATAACTCTGGGTAGAATAAAAAAAAGGTTGCCAGAAATACTTATCCAGCAAATATTAACTACAGAGTTAAAGATGAAAAGCATTAAAGTTGGTAAGGCTACATTATATAAGAGTTTACTGAGGCCAGAAGGACCTCGGTATAATTCATTGATGAGTATTAAATTTTAAACAAGGAGTTAAATATGGTCATTAAAGATAAAAATTCAGCTTTGAAAACTGCACTCACTCAATTGGATAAACAATTCGGTGTCGGCACGATCATGAGAATGGGAGATAAACCACATACAACTGTTGATGTTATCCCTACTGGAGCGATCAATTTAGATGCCGCTTTGGGAATTGGCGGTATTCCAAGAGGAAGGATAACTGAGATCTACGGTCCGGAAGCTTCCGGCAAAACTACTCTTGCCCTGCATTGTGTAGCAGAATCTCAAAAACAGGAAGGGATAGTTGCATTTATTGATGTTGAGCACGCACTTGATCCTATTTATGCAGCTAATATTGGAGTTGATACTGAGAACCTTCTACTTTCCCAGCCAGATGGTGGTGAGCAGGCATTGGAGATCGTGGAAACTTTAGTACGCAGTAATGCTATTGATCTGATCGTAATAGACTCTGTGGCAGCACTTGTACCACGAGCCGAGATCGAAGGCAGTATGGGTGATACGCATGTTGGTTTGCAGGCACGTTTGATGTCACAGGCTCTTCGTAAACTTACAGGGATCATAAGTAAATCAAATACATCGGTGATCTTTATTAATCAAACCAGGATGAAAATTGGAGTTCCTGCCTATGTAAATCCGGAAACAACAACTGGTGGTGTAGCTTTAAAATTCTATTCCTCTGTAAGAATAGAAGTAAGACGTGTGGGATCAATCAAACAAATTGGACAGGGAGCAGAAATTGTAGGGAATAAGACAAGAGCAAAAATAGTTAAGAATAAATTTGCTCCTCCTTTTAAGAAGGTTGAATTCCCAATTATATTTGGAAAAGGAATTTCACATTTTGATCTGCTGGTTGACATTGCTGTAGAACACGATATTGTGAATAAAAGTGGTTCCTGGTTTGCCTATGGTGAAACTAAGATAGGACAGGGTGCTGAAAAAGTTAAGGAATTCCTGCTTGAAAATGAAAAGATAAAAGATGAAATAGAAATAAAAGTGAAAGAAGTATTAGGACTTATTGAATCACCAGAAAATGAAGTTAAAAACGATAAAGAGGACTAAAACTACATCCATAGTTTTAGCAGATGAAGAATTTTGGGGGATCTTACCGAATAAGATCCTCCATTTTTATAGCAAAAATCAATCAGAAACATTTGAGCTTACTGATGGTGAAGCCGATAAACTTCTAAAAGATATCAAACGAATATCCTGGAATAAATTACTTGATTATCTCGCATATCGGGAACGTTCTTTAGGTGAATGCAAAACCTTTCTTTCCCAGAAATTGTTCCTGAAGAAAGAACTTCAACCTGAACTGCTGGATAAAGCTGTTTCCAGTAATTTTATTAATGATACAAGATTTGCTGAAATGCTGACAGAAGAGCTGATAAGAAACTCTAAAAGCAAAATAGTGATCAAGAATAAACTTTATGGAAAGAAAATAGATAAGGAAATCATTACAGATATTCTTCAAAAGAAATTCAATTCCCAAACAGCAAATGAGATATTAGAAATAAATATAGAAAAAGCAAAAATAAGATTTTCCAGATTCAGCGAAAAAGTTCGTAATGAAAAAATATTAAACTACTTGACGCGTAAAGGTTTTGCATATTGGAAAGTAAAGGATAAACTGGAGGATTAAATATGGGAGATATTAAAAAGGTCAAATATTCTTATGATCAACTGCACGGCTTAGTTAAAAAAATATCTGATGATATTACGAGTAGTGGGATCAATATAGATATAGTAATTGGAATTGCTACAGGCGGCTGGATACCGGCAAGAATTCTGCGTACATTTCTTCCACATGACGGAAGATTCCCTAAACCTCTCTACTCAATTGGAATAATTAATTACGATAGTGAAGATAATCTGCTTAACAATCCCACAATTGTGCAGGACCTCCCTGTAAATATCGGTTTTCATAGTAAAAATATCCTCCTTGTTGACGAAGTGGCTGATTCAGGCGGTACTTTCTTAAAAGCTAAAGAATATATTGAAGAACTAGCTCCTAATAATTTATATACAGCTGTTATTCATCTTAAAGATCAAAGTAAATTCAAACCCGATTTTGTTGGTGAAAATGCAGGAAATAATTGGATCATTTATCCCTGGGATGTGAAATAATTTAGTATTGAATATTCTTCGTTTGTGTTATCCTGAGCCCTTCGACAAGATCAAAACAGGCTCAACCGAAGGATAAGAAAGAAGAAGCAATTTAAGGATTAGAAGATGAAAAAAGAAAAAATAGTCACAGTTTCAAATATCGTTAGTCACTTACATGGAATAGCCAATCCATCCTTAGCTTATGAGTGGGACAATGTTGGCTTTCAGCTTGGTGATGGGAACCAAGAAGTAAAGAAAATATTATTAAGTTTGGATGTCACTGAAAATGCGATTGATAAAGCTATTAAAGAGAATGTTGATCTGATTATTTCGCATCATCCCTTTATCTTTAAACCAATTATTAAGATCACAAATCCGCTTTATCTCAAGCTTATTAAGAATGATATTTCTGTATTTTGTGCTCATTCAAATCTTGATGTTATCAAGAAAGGCGTAAATTCTGCTTTAGCAGCTAAACTTGATCTAAACAATGTTAAATTTCTCTCAGCTGAATCGGGAGCGACAGTTTATCAAGTTGCAGTTTACGTTCCATCCGGCAGTATGGTGAAAGTTGCAGATGCGGTATTTTCTTCCGGTGCCGGTGTAATTGGAAATTATACAAATTGTATGAATGACTATGAGGTTAGCGGTCAATTCATGCCTGGTGAGGACAGTAATCCGATCTTAGGATCAACCGATAAACTGGAAAAAGTTGTTGAACGTAAACTTGAATTCTTTGTTGATTCATTCAAATTAAATAAAGTTCTCGAAATATTGAAGAAAATTCACCCTTACGAGACACCAGCTTATTCCGTGAATTTACAACACAAATCAAACGAAAATTACGGACTTGGAATGGTAGGTGAAATCCAGCAGGAAATGAGATTGGACGATTTTGCAAAAAAGGTTAAGAAAAATTTAAAAGCTCCTTTTGTGAAATTGTGGAAAGCTGGTAACCCTGCAAATACAAAAGTAAAAAAAGTTGCGATTTGTGGTGGCAGCGGAACATCTCTACTTGCAAAAGTTTATGGCAAAGCTGATGTTTTTGTCTCTGCTGATTTTACTTATCACACGGTTTTAGATAGCCGTATACCATTAATTGATGCTGGACATTTTTATACTGAAAACCCGGTACTTGAAAATTTGAGAGAGATGCTTTCGGTCTTTGATCTGGAAATATTAGAATTAAAACCAAATGAGCATGAGATTAAAGATCAGATAATCATTTAAATAAATGGATCTATCTCCCTGGCTTTTAGAATTTATAAATAATTATGGTGTGTTAGCACTCTTTATTACTTCCTTTATTGCTGCTACAATCGTACCGGCCAGTTCTGCTGCAATTCTGCTTGCTGCTTTAGCAGCAGGAGCTTCTCCCATTCCCGCTCTAATTGCCTGTTCTATCGGTAACAGTTTGGGTTGTGCTGCCAATTACTGGCTAGGAAGACTTATCGGCAGACCATTAATTCCCAAATTGGAAAAATCAAAAAGCGGACGTAAAGCAATTAAATATACAACCAAATATGGAACCTGGAGTTTACTGATTTCTTGGGTACCTTTCTTGGGTGATCCCATTACAATTGCAGCCGGTATTTTCCGCTTAAACTTTCTTAAATTTTCAATTATTGTATATTCTTTCCGTATAATTGGTTATATAATTGTAGCTGCGTTTTTTGTATAAATATACTAAGTTTAGTCACAATTGTAACAAACTTTAAAAGTATTTTTTTCGTTGCTAGTTTTTATTTGAAGAAGTTGTTGTTTAAAGCAACGATGTTTTACTTCGTAAAGCCATCTTATTATTGCTCTGCAAAGCCAACAATAATTGTTAGTTTCTAAATCTAACCTTTCAATCCACTCGAAGCAAAACTGGCAATGATCTGCTTCTGGGCGAAGATGAAGAGAATAACCAGCGGTAGAATACTGAAAGTAGAAGCTGCCATTAAAAGAGATGTTTGAGCAGATGCTTCCTGTGAGAAATAACTTAGACCTACCTGAAGTACCCTGATCGATGGGCTGTCAGTCATCACTAGTGGCCACATGAAACTATTCCAGCTTCCAATAAAACCGAATATGGCGGAAGTAACGATCACCGATTTTGAAAGTGGTAGAACCAGTGTCCATAAAGTACGTAATCGTCCGCATCCATCAATTCTAGCAGCATCGAATAACTCATCTGGGATGGTCTTAAATTGCTGCCTTAATAGAAATATCGTGAAGATATTAGCTATCCAGGGTATAATAAGCGCATTGTATGTATCGATCCAACCAAGATGATTTAATAAGACGTAAGATGGAATCAGGTACACAGGCTGTGGAACCATCATCATACTGATGAACAGGTAGAAAATGAAATCTCTGCCCTTAAATCGCATTGTGGCAAACGCATAGGCTGCTAAAGATCCAGTTACCAACACACCAAATACAACTGAAATAGATACAAACAAGGTATTGATAAAATACCTTTTGAAGGGAACTTTTGTAAAGGCTTCCTTATAATTTTCAAAGTGTAATTTTATCTCTTTTTTCTCAGTAATTTCAGAACTTGCAACTTTTAAATATGAACGAATACGTTTCATATCCTTATCAAAAACATGGATATAGGTACTATCTCCCTCAACCTTAACGGGAGTTACTCTATAAATAATTCCGTTTTCTTCATAACTAGTATGTTGTTCGATCGGTAAAAAGCCGACATTTCCTTTATTAACTTCTAATTGAGATTTTACAGAGGTCGTTAACATCCAGATAAACGGAATAACCATAAATAATCCGCAAACACTTAAAATAATATATGATATTGATTTCTTCATGATGTTTCCTTAATAATGAACTTTCTTTTCCAGTTTTTTCTGGAATAATGTTAAAGTTAAAATTATGGCGAAAAGAACCAGCGCAATAGCACTTGCATAACTCAAATTATTACTTTCGCCAAATCCTTTATCAAATAGGAAGTACACGATTACTTTAGTCGTTCCCAGAGGACCTCCCACAGGTGGACCTGTCATCAGGTAGATCTGAGAGAACACCTGGAAAGTTACAATGGTCGTCATCATTAAAACATAAAAAGTTGTAGGAGATATTAATTGCCAGGTAATTTTGAAAAACTGCCTAATCTTTCCTGCTCCGTCTAGATCAGCTGCTTCATAATACACTTTGGGAATATTTTGCAGTCCGGCTAAATAGATGATGGTATTATAGCCTAATCCCTTCCATATCGTTACTATAATAATACAAAATAGTGCAAGTGAAGGACCTCCTAGCAGCAGATATAGTGTATTGTAATTCATTCCTATTCCACTGGAAAAAGATTGGATAAAACCTTGAAAATTAACGCCGAGACTACTTAAAATAATATCTAATATTCCCCTGCTTTCTGCCAGCCAACCCATCGGATCAAAGCCTAATTTTGTTAGGAAGTAATTTGCCAGTCCTGTTTGTTGATTAAATATGATCTTCCAAACAATTGATATAGCAACCATTGATGTTACAGTAGGAATAAAGTAAATTGAACGGAAAAGACTCTTTAGTTTCTCAATTCCATTCAAAAAATTTGCAAAAACAAGTGATAGAACCAAACTTACCGGAACAACGAAGATAACTAAATAAAATGTATTCAGCATTGATTGCCAGAACTCACCATCATGAAACATCATAATATAATTTTCAAAACCAATAAATTTGCCAGGTCCCGTAATGGTCCAATCATAAAAACTAACTATAAATGATAATATGATAGGTATGAGGCGGAATACAATTACAATAATTGCTGCCGGCAAGATATATAAATATGGTCCATAATCAAATTTCTTTTTCATATAATTTCCTATCATTCTCTATTCGAGAATTAAATTCCGTTCTCTAATGTCAAATTAATTTTAGTGTCTCATCTTTTTATCCTGAATTCAAAAGACCTCAGAGAAATAACCTTTGACAATTTAAGCCCCGTTTTCTATTTTACTTACCGGTTGGTAAGGAGTGAAAATGACTACAAAAGAATTGATTGTTAGAACTGCATTGAAACTGTTTCTGCAACATGGATTCCATAATACTTCAATGGTAATGATTGCGAATATGATCGGAATTTCCAAACCTGCTATCTATTACCATTTTAAAAATAAAGATGAAATGGTGCATGGCGTATTAGATTACTTTACGGATAAAATGGGTGAATGGAGCTCTGATTATTTTCCACCTTCCAACTCTGCTAAAGAATTTTTTGAGAAAATATTTCAGGCCATACCTGTATTTATGAATGTAGAACTTGTCTTACTCGAGGAGAAAAATAAGAGATATTCTTATTCATATAATGATCTTATAGGAATTCTGAGTAAGTACAAACCAGAATTTCGTAAAAGAATATCACAAGATGTACTTAATATAAGAAAGATACTGGAACAAAAAATAATTGTTGCTCAAGAAGAAAATTTAATCAGACCTGATCTGCAGCCTTCACGACTTGCAGTCTTTATTCAAACAATTATCGAGGGTAGTATCTTTATTTGTGAATTAGATCAAAAATTAAATATAAATTTTGTTTCTAACGATAATTTTACAATATTATGGAATTTAATTAATAAATAATTATAAAAACAAAATTACAAAATTATTATTAATTATAAATATAAAAAGAGTTTTTAAAATTAAGTATAATTCTCTTAAGATCATTGACACAAATATAACAAAATATATTAAATGAAAACAGACAAATATACTTAGGAGGAAGCAATGAAATTATTTAAACTATTTTTTATTTTTTTCATGTTAATCTCTGTAACACTAGTAGCGGAAATCATTAATTACTCTCAATTACCTGAAAAGCTGCAAACAAAAGTTATTCCAGATATGGATGGTCGGGTATTAATCTCTGATTTGGAATCACAACTTATTGAAAATGAAATTTTAAGCAGGGAACTTCCATCAGTTGCAAATGGTTGGCCTGTAAGTTATACTGGTTCAAATTGTAAAAATGGTGCAATATATGTGAATATGGATGCTGATGCTGATCTGGAGATCCTGTTTGGTGTTGGAACAAAGATTACTGCCCTGAATTTGGATGGAAGTACAGTAACCGGATGGCCTGTTCAATTGGGTTTCTATATTTGGAGTAGTCCGGCTGCCGGAGATATTGATGGTGATGGAGAAATTGAAATCGTTTGTACAAGTCGAAATAACTCTTCAGCTAATACAGGAGCACTTTATGCTTTTGAACTTGATGGAACACCCTGTACTGGTTTTCCTGTAACGCAAGCTGGTGGTGGAACGAATAATGTTTGCCTTTATGATCTCGATGCTAATGGAGATATGGAAATTCTTGTTAATATCAGGAATTATCCGCAAGGCTGGGTATACGTGTTTGATGGTGATGGTAGCGAATATCCTGGATTTCCACAAGAGCTTGATTACATTCCCGGAGCTGGAATTTCTGCTGGAGATGTTACAGGTGACGGCATTCCAGAAATAATTGCTTTGAGTTATAACAAACTTCATGTTTATGATCTTGCAGGCAATTTGCTATCAGGTTTCCCGTTAGAAAATACAGGTTACACATATTCCTATTCTCAACCAATTCTATACGATCTTGATGATGATGGATTAAGAGAGATAATTTGGGGTGGTTGTTCCAGTAATGCTGGTGCTGTGTTTGCAGTTAATAATGATGCCAGTTCTGCTGCCGGATGGCCCCAAACCACAGATCAGTGGATCTTTGGAACAGTAGCGCTGGGAGATGTTGATCAGGATGGCTCGTTAGATGTTGTAGTTGGAGATCAGGTATCATCAGGTACACCAGCAAATCATATCTATGCCTGGGATTCTGGTGGTAATGCTTTAACCGGATTTCCAGCTGGACCTACCAATGCAATCTATGCTCAAATTGGAATTGCAGATCTGGATGGAGATAACAATGTAGAATTGATGATAGATGATAATAACTTTGGCTTTGGCTACGATTGCTATAACCACGATGGAACTCATTGTACAGATTGGCCGCTTCCCTGTGGAACTGTATGGAGCTCAACCACAATGCAGATTTCACCAATTTTCGGTGATGTAGATAATGATGGTGATCTGGAGATTATGGGAGCAGCAACAGACATTATGAATTGGGTGGTTGAATGCTATTTATGGGACACTGATTCAGCCTGGAACGAAGACCTCGCCTATATGATAATTGATGGAGTTAATATCCAACATAATGGCTTATATGATCCAGATGAAGCATCTGCCTTTTATCCACCTACAAATCCTGAAGCTGAAATTCAAGATTATAACGATGTCTTATTAACATGGGAAGAACCAATTATAACTGATGAAATTTTAAGTGGTTACAAAGTATATCAAAACGGAATAGAATTCGCAAAGATCATGAATCCTGCCACACTTAATTATCTGGTAGAAGCACTCGATGCAGGTACATACGAATATGCAATAACAGCAATTTACACAAATCCAGACGGAGAATCTGTTCCAACAGCTCCAGTAACAGCTGAGATCGTTCTCAATCCTCCTTCTAATGTTGATGCACAATCACAGCCACCAAACATAATGATTACATGGCAAGCACCAGAAAGAGGTGTTGACAACTATAATATATACCGTGATGATATGTTGATTGAAGAAGGTGTTACAGGGTTTATGTTTATTGATCTTAATATTTCTCCTTATCATTATTGGAATATAACTGCTGTATATGATGGTGATTGGGAATCAGAATTTTCCGAAACTGTTGGAATGGGATCTGGAACTAATCCTAATTTAGTACCCTTAGTAACAAAATTAAATAATAATTATCCCAATCCTTTCAATCCGGAAACATTAATTTCTTTTTCAACTACCGAGGCCGTAGAGAATACAGTGATAATTATCTATAATTTGAAAGGTCAAAAAATAAAAACTCTATTGAATGAAATTCTTCCAGCTGGAGATCATACAGTTAATTGGAATGGAACAGATGATAATGGTAAGAATGTTTCAAGCGGAGTTTATCTATACAAAATGCAGGCGGGTAATTATATAGAAACTAAGAAAATGATTTTAATAAAATAAGTAGATCGACCTGCCAGGTCGAGAAAGATATAAGCGAGCTGGCAGCTCGCTGTACAGAAGGAATAATTATGATCCAAATATACACAGGAAATGGAAAAGGTAAAACCACAGCTGCTCTGGGTTTAATCGTGCGCGCTTTGGGACAGGAAAAGAATGTCTGCCTGATTCAGTTCATGAAGAAAAATTTTGAATTTGGAGAAATAAAATTTCTTTCTAAGCAAAAAGGATTGGATATTTTTCAATTCGGAACTGCACAACTTGTAAATCCGGAAAATCCAGCAAAAATCGATTTTGATGAAGCTGAAGAGGCTTATGCAAAATGTAAGGAAGTGATAGCTTCTGAAAAATATGACATCATTGTGATCGATGAGATAAATGTGGCTGTGAAATGGAAACTACTTCCACTTGAAAAACAGATCGAGTTGATGGAAATGGATACTGATGCAGAGATCATCATGACAGGAAGATATGCTAAAAATGAGGTTTTACATCGCGCTTCACTGGTTACCGAAATGAAAGAGATAAAACACTATTTTGTGTTGGGTGTAGAAGCCAGAAAGGGAATTGAATTTTGAGATGAAAATCACGATTATTACTTTTCTGATCTTTTTTGTATTTAGTGCTCTTATTGCAGAAGAACCAACTCTTCAAGAAAAGATAGAAGTTTCAAAAAAAGATTGGGATGACATTAGTTTTGAGTTCTATATCTCACCCGTTGTTGTTGCCGATGTAGGAATTGGGATATCTCAACGCTCAAAACTTAAGAAAGTCTATCAGGAAGGAACAATAATTCTTCATGCAGATTTAATTCCTCTCATTTGGGAACCGGACATAGAAGAATTTTATAAAATATACTTTTGGGGAGCAAAATTTAAAAGTGCATATTTTAGTAAAGCAGACTACAGTGGTTTTAACTGGTTTTTCAATGTGGGTTTTGAATCCTTTTATTTTGGTATTTATAATTCAAGTTGGATTGTCTTTCCAGATCTGGCAGTTGGTTGCGGTTACAGTTGGAAATTAAAGAATGACAATTATATAAGACTTTCTGCTGATGCTGGTTTCAAGATCCTGATCAGTAATATTTATATTTCCTATATATGGTGATAATATGCAAAAAATGATCGAAAAAAATTTATATGAAAAATCGTTACTCTCCTTTTTACTCTTACCGATGTCAGCAATTTATTCCTGTATTTTGATTTTGCGAAGAAAATTTCATTCTAAAGGGTATCGATCAAGCTGTAGGATAATCAATGTAGGAAATATCGTCAGTGGCGGCAGCGGTAAAACTCCGGCAACTATATTTCTGGCTAAATATCTACAAAAACAGGGAAAAAAAGTTGCAGTTTCACATCGCGGTTATAAAGGTAAATTCGAAAATGAGAACAAGCTAATCTCTGATGAAAAGGGAGTATTCGATTTTGCCGGAGATGCAGGTGATGAAACGTATTTATTGGCAACAAAGTTGTCTGGAATTCCGGTTATAACTGGCAGAAATCGTAAAAGATCAATTCAAATATTGGAAGGAAAATATCCCGATCTGGAATATATAATTCTGGATGATTCATTCCAGCATCTCAAAGTTCAGCATGATTTTGATTTTGTGGTTTTTAACTCTATTGGCGGAATTGGCAATGGTTTTGTCTTACCTGCTGGTATCTTACGGGAATCTCTTTCAGCTCTGAAATATGCTGATTATATAGTATTCAATGGAAAAGGTGAAATTCCAGTACAAATCCAAAAATTCAACAAGCCAATTTTAAAAGGTGGATACAAAATCAAACAATTTTCAGATGTTAATGGGAAAGAAATTAATCCAGAAGGAAAATTGGCACTTCTTTCCGGAATCGGTTTACCACAATCTTTTGAGAACACAATTCATGAGGCAGGGTTACACTTTGATAAGCATTTCCGTTTTCCTGATCATTATGACTTCAAGAAAAAAGGAGTTATCAAACAGATCTCTGCTGATGTGAAACTGGAAAAAATTGATTTCGTTCTGACCACTGAAAAGGATTATGCTAAATTACAGTTCATCGAACATGATCTTCCTCTGGCTATTGTAGAAGTGGAATTTGTGCTGGAAAATAAGGAACTATTAAAATTGTAGGGACGATTATCATTAATCGTCCGTTACGAATTTTAAATTATTTTAAGCGGTCAATTCGGGGAATTAATCCTGCAAAGAAATTGAATTAGATTCCAATTCTTATATATAATAAAGCTATTCCTACAACCATAATTGTCAAAGCTATCCACTGCTTAGCATTAAATCTCTTTTTCCAGATCAAGACATCTGAAAGAATTCCTAAAACGACCACTGATGCTGCAAACATGGGATAGACTACAGAAGCAGGTATTTCCTGCAAAGCATCAAGAAAATACTTGGTAGTTAATCTGTTAGGAATTCCCAAGATCATTCCAAAACAGAACGATTTCAAATGAAAGGGAGTTTTTTTGATCAGCACAACCAGTAAATTGAAGATCATGGCAGAACCGAAAATGTAGATCATAAAAGGACGAGTAGATTCCAAACCGTACTGTTCATATAATTTCATGATGGAATCAGCAATACCGGTTCCCAGGAAAAGCAATCCCAACCAGAAAATGCTGTGAAAAGATTTTGTATCCATTAAGAATGTGAAAGCCAGTAACACCAAAATAATTCCAATTACATTAAGTAGAAAAACTGGTTCACCAAATATTAATAAAGCCATGATGATGGGAATTACTACAGAAAACCTCATTGCACCCACACTTAAAGAAACACCATTTTTGGAAATATTATGCTGATAAATAAGGAATGTTGCAAAGAAGAGAATTCCTGTTAGAGAACCTGTGAAAATCTCAAAATTTCCAGCTTCAGCCAGTGGACTACCTTTATCAATAAAACTGAATATTGAAGCTAAAAAATAATTTCCCAGGAAAACATGTAGAATTTTTATCTTTTTATCTTTTTTGAAATAAGGCAGTAAGTTGGCAATTGCAACTGACATGATGATACTGAGAAATAATGATATCATTTTAAGCTAATCTTACCCAATTAATTCTTGAATAAATTATATGTTTTTATGAAATCAATTCTAACCATGTAATCAGTTTTTTCTTGTTTATCTTGTAATTCACCACCAGGGAATTTTGTTTTATTATATTGGAACTGAAAGATATCCTTATAATTGAAATTTAATCCAAAACCGTCAGTATCTCCAACCATTTCTCCTGCTCTATCGACATGCTGTCCTTTTCTAATTGATAGAATATCAAAGAAAGTAAATTCAATCCCTTCTCCCCAAATACCTGGATTTAATTCATCTTTTTCACCGTATTGTGCGTTGTCTTGGCTATAATATATTGAAAATAGGTTGTTGATAAAATCTCTTAACCCAGTATTATCAATTTCTGGGATTATACCTAAATCAATAGAAAACTTACCGGAAAAAGCACTTCTTATACCATAAGGTAGGGGATCGGCTTGTGATTCATTTATATAAGTAATCTTTGTTCTTTCATTATTCAGATAATAAATTCCAGCAGTAAGATCTAACCGACAAAATTTACCTATCGCATTGATTTTATTAAAAGGACTGATACGACCAATAAAACCATATCCTGATGAATGCGATTCTCCTAATCCCTTAATACCAATTTCTCCACCACCGGTACCTTCAGGTGCTAAATCACTAATAATATTATCATAATTATATCCAATTGAAAGATCTCCGTAACATTGAAGAGAACGAAACCTCTCATTATTAATAAAGTTGGATACAAACTCTATAGTATTTAGACCAATAGCGAATTTTGAACATGCGTCATAAGATTCAAAAGTTCCAATGACATTTCCATATTCATCCATCATGGTCTGCTCTCCATAGTCCATAAATGTTCCCCAATGCTTTTTTGCACTTGGAGCTGGAAGAAGAACTCCAATTCCGTTCCAGCCATAGCTTACATACGATGAACGGTGATAGATATCAGGGAATATTTTTTCAAAATAGGGATCATTGGAATAGCCAAAGGCTAAACCATTATGATAACCAAGTTTGGCAGGATTGCTCCATACACTCAAAGGACTTGTATTCCAGATATTGGTTGTACCGGAATTTAATCCAAATGCTACATCTGTCGTAGATGGATTAATCAGGGTAAACATGCAGGCAAACTCTCTGATTCCGAAGAGATTTGTTAACAATAAGATTAAAATTGCTAATAATATCAACTTTTTCATTTTTCCTCCAGTATTGAAAAAATTTAGGTTTGAATTTTAATGTTTTTTTTGTAGGGACAATTACCTTCAATTGTCCTAGTACACTGTCAATTCGGGGAATTGACCCTCAGATTTTGAATTACTTGAATTTGCTTATCGGTCAATTCGGGTAATTGACCCTACTTCTTCCCAAACAAACTAAAAACCGGAACCAAAACCAATGAAGCGATCATCCCCACACTGGCAGCCTGTGGTACCATTTTTGATCCCCACACCAGGAAGAGAACCAGGCAAATAGCAAGACCACCAACTGAACCGGCAATTGCTCCCAATTGATTTACTTTTTTATTGAATATCCCCCAGACGAAAGGTCCCAGGAAAACAGATGCAATTGCACCCCAGGAAACAGAGAGAATAGTTACTATGATTGCTGGTTTCAGGAAAGCTAAGAGCATGGAAAGCATAATGAAGAATGCGCTTCCTATTCTTACCGTAGAAGTAAGTTTTTGGTCTGATGCATCACGATTGATGAACCCTTTATAAATATCTTTAGTAATAGAAGTACTGGAAATAAGAACCAATGAAGCTAGTGTGGACATGGAAGCGGCAAGGATTAGCAATAAAATAATTACCGTGAGAGCCGAGGGAATAACTGTTACCAGCATTTCCGGCATTAAAGCGTCGAAGATAGGTTTGCCGTTTGCAGTGAAAGCAGCAGGACTTGTTGTTGGATTTAAAAATACTCTGGTTAGAGCTCCAGTGAAATAAGCAATTCCAACCACAAGTAAGGCAAAAACAGTTGAAGCATAGGTACCTATTTTCACTGATTTTTCATCTTTAACCGCATAAAATTTTTGCAGAAGATGCGGCATGGCAAAAGGAGCTATACTGGTAAGAATTACCAATGATGCCAGGGGGATGAACCCGGGAGGTCCGACGGGAGCAGCCAGTTTTGGGTTTATATCACGTAATACTGTTATAATATTTGGGATTCCACCACCACGATGGATCGTGCTGACCAGAAGAATTATAACCCCAACTATCATTATCATTCCAAAGATCACGTCTATCATAGCCATGGATTTGTAACCGCCCATAATCAGGTAAATTCCTGTGAAAATTCCCATAAAGAGAAGCACATAAGTATATGGCATATTGAAGGTGAATTCAAATAAATAACTGAGTCCCATGAAAACAGCTGCTGTGTAGGGAATAAAGAAAATAAAGATCGCTGCAGAAGTGAATATTTTCAAAAATGGACAGTTAAAACGTGCTTCCAGCAATTCCGGCATAGTGTGAACATCATAAGCAATTGCCTGCTGCTTCACTTTGTTTCCAAGAAGCAGCCACACACCAAGTGTGCCGACAAGTGTATTTCCCAATGCGATCCAAAGTCCGGAAAGCCCGAATGCCCAGCCGATCTTACCGGCAAAACCAATGAACAAAACTGCTGAAAAATAGGCAGCTCCATAACTGAATGCAGTCATCCAGGGACCGATCTTTCCTCCACCTAGGGCAAAGTCATGGAATGATTTAGTTTTACGTGAGCCTTTAACTCCAATGAAAATTACCATTGCTGCATACAGAAATACTGCGATATAGCGTGCGATCATAATTTATTACACTCCAAGATTTTTATGTTTTTTATCATTTATCCGTCCTTTTATTAAGCCAGTCCTGAACTTGTCGAAGGGCTCAGGCTGACACAAGCGGAGCGTATATTGCTATTTGATTATTATTCTATCCCGAAATCGAATTCAAGGTATCCAGCATCTCTTTGCGAACATCTTCTACGTCTTCAAAAATGATACGGGTAACGCAGGAAATTAGCGGAATTGAAAGATTGAATTTTGCAAGTTTATTTATAGTCTTTGCCATGGAAACGCCCTCTACCACCATTCCTACCTCTTCTAAAGCTTCTTCGGTAGAATAACCTTGAGCTAGCAATTTACCAAATTTTCTGTTACGACTGTTCTCAGAAATGCAGGTTGTTATCAAGTCTCCAATTCCTGCAATACTGTAAGCTGTTTTATGATAAACACCCAGGAATTTCATGATCGTAACAAATTCATTTACACCATAAGTCATGATGATACCGAAAATATTTGTTTTAAAACCAAGTCCGTCAGCCATTCCCACTGCAATAGCAATAAGTCCCTTTAAGGCGGAAGCGAGTTCCACACCTTTTATATCTCTACTGAATTCAAATTTCAAAATATCGTTTTCAAATTTTTGTTGTAATTGGAATAGAAGAGCGACATCACGAGCTGCAAGTATGGCTTTAGCCGGAATCCCCTCTGCCAGTTCACGAGCAATTGTTGGTCCTGCCAAATTAGCAAATTTTATCTTTGGCATTTTCACCATAATGGTTTCCCAAATAGTTTTAAGAGTTTTATGTTCTACGCCTTTAGAAGCATTTACAATGACAAATTCATCAGCTTGATGTGCAATAAATTCATCTGTAATGTCTTCTATAAAACGGGAAGGGATAGCAATGATGACAATATCGTTCTTATCTATTTTTCGGCTGAATTTTTTCTCAACAATAATATTAGCAGGTAATTTAATACCAGGAAGGAACTGAGATTCATGTTTCTCATTGATCTCAGTTGCCTCTTTTTCATTTATTGTCCATAAATATACTTTCTGCTTTTTGGAAAATATCATTGCCAGTGTGGTTCCCCAATTACCGGAACCGATCACGATTATTTTGCCAAGTTCTTCCATAACTTTACTCCAACTGAATTTAATTTAATGCAAGTCTTGAAAGTCTATATTTATAGTAAAGATTTTTTTGTGTAGAGTATATCATACTCAACTTTCCATAAGTTAGTAATTAGTTTAATCAATCATAGGAATTTTCTACATATAATTTGACATAGATTCTTAAGGAAACTTAAAGGAGAGTGTTAATTTTAATTACGGGAGAGCTTATGAAACAGATCATCACATTAATTATAATACTATTTCTGGCAAATGGCTTATTTGGAAGAGATTATCAAGTTGGCGATCATGAATTGTTTGCAATGCCTACTGCTTACACTATGCCTGCTGGAAATACTTATTTTACAGATTATGAGTTGGTCTTCCTAAACTTTACTTTTGCACCAACCAATAGAACTCATGTTGGTTTTTTTACCCTGTTTCCAGTTGTCACCGAATTTTTAGATACCTTTTCAATTGGTGCTAAACAAAACTATTTAAGAACTGAAAGTTTAGAATCTGCAGCCTGGCTTGCCTATACTGCAGAAATTGAAGGTTTTAGTATTGGTAATGTGTTAAGTATTAGCAAAGAAAATTCTAGTATTCATTTAGGCATTTCAGGTTTAAAAGTATTAAATGCCAAAAAGTGGGAATATCTTTTTATGTTTGGTGGAAAAATGGATATTTCTGAACGTACAGCTTGTATTGTTGAATATGAGACAACAAATTCTGTGTGGGATAATGATTTTAGTAAATTTATATCTTTGGGAGTTCGTTTCAAAGGAGAAAGAGTAGCCTGGGATATTGCAGGAGTCCGCCCATTAGCTGAGGATACAGGAAATTTGCTTTTCCTCCCATACATTAAAGCGACAGTTTATTTTTCTAAGTAATCACTTTTCGAAGCAATTAAGATATAAAATTCTGGATGATGGTAGCATATTTAATAGAATTATCCAATCAAAATTCAGTTATTCTTGCATTCCTAATTTTTTTAAGTCAAATCCTAAATCGGTAGGATACTGGAAAATTTTTAATCCAAACTCTGGAACTACAGCCAGGATATGATCGAAGATATCGGCTTGAATTGCTTCGTAATTTGCCCAAGCTTTTTCATCAGTGAATACATAGATTTCTATAGGCAGCCCGGAAGCTCCAGACTCCAATTGACGTATCAAAAAGGTCATCTCATTATTGATACGGGGATGATTGTGCAGGTAAGCTTGAATATAGGCGCGCAGTGTACCTATGTTGGTAAGGTTACGACCATTGATCAACTCTTCAGTATTATGGTGGGAGTTATATTCTGCTAGTTCTTTCTTTTTTGCTGCAAGGTAGGGTTTCAGCAGCTCAAAACGTTCAAATTTCTGCATCATTGCATCATCACAAAAACGGATACTGGTGATATCAAGATTGATGGCACGTTTGATGCGTCGTCCTCCAGATTCCTGCATACCACGCCAATTTTTAAATGTACCTTCCATCAGTTTATAAGTGGGAATTACGGAGATGGTTTTATCCCAATTCTGGATTTTAACCGTATGCAAAGCAATATCTATCACATTTCCATCAGCATTGAATTGTGGTACAGAAAGCCAGTCTCCAATTTCTATCAGGTTATTAATGGTGATTTGCATGCTGGCGATGAGTGAGAGGATCGTATCTTTGAAGATCAATAGCAGTACTGCTGTCATGGCCCCAAGTCCGCTTACGAATACCCAGGGTGATCTTCCCAGTAGTGTTCCTAAAATGATGATGAAACCCATGATAAAGAAAAAGATATTAATGATCTGCAGGTAACTTTTGATGGGTTTCTCTTTGGCACGTCGTGTGGTGAGATAGATATCGTTAACTGCAAGGAGCAGTGCAGAAACTGCTAAAATAGCAAACCAGCACATTCCGGCTTTAGCCAGACGCTGGATGATAGTAGTGAAAGCAGGGAAAAGTGTTGCGCTATAATAGATAACTACCAGTGGGACAATGTAGCTTAGTTTGTGGAAAACTTTGCGTTCAACCAGCTTATCGTCCCACAGGGTTTTAGTTTTCTTACTAACTTTTATTATAATTCTAAGGAAGATGTTTTTTGTAATAAAATAAAGCAGAAATGCCAGGATAAAAGCTGTTGCAGCCATAACCAGATAGGTCTGAATTATTGTAAGATTGAGTAAATCTTGGAACGTTTCAATATTCATAATTTATTTCTCCATGATTAATAAAGACAACATCAAAGTATGTACAGAAACATACACCAAAAAAATAATGGTGGGTGATACAGGATTTGAACCAGTGACCTCTACGATGTCAACGTAGCACTCTAACCAACTGAGCTAATCACCCACTTAAAAGTGAAAAAATTTATCTATTATTTTTCGTCAAGCTTTGGGAGAACTTGGCAAAATAATTGGTTAATCATACTCCAGTCTCAGTTCTTCATCTACCAAAGTCGGCTTAATATATTCCTGCCAGGTATCATTTTTCCAGGTTCCCAGTTTTTCATGCATTAAAAAATATTTCTGGGGAATTGGATGAGTACCGAGTACAACTTCCAAACCATATTTCGTTTCAATGAAGTTAATGAAGTCATGGATATAAGGACAAGGCGGATAACCAACGATAAGCCCAGTTGCCAGATGAATTTTTGTAACATTATTTTTCATCATTTCATCCACAGCATATTCAATGTTTCCACCCGGACATCCGTCACAAGTTGTATAGCCCACAAGTTCTACTTCGGTATTTTTGTAACGGGCAAAAGCACCTTCTCTTTTTTGTAAGGAACGGAAACATTTCCCTCCAGCACAGCGTCTATAACGGTCACAAATAATTATTCCAATATTTTCTTTCATATTATTCCTCAATAGTGTCAAATACACTCATCTGAGCTCGAGTTGGTTTGATATTAAAATGTTTATATGTCTTCATTGTTGCTTTTCTGCCTTGGGAAGTTCTATCCAGGAAACCTTGCTGAATTAGATAAGGTTCGTAGATTTCTTCAACTGTTCCAGCATCCTCTCCCAGGGCAACTGCCAATGTTTTCAAACCAACCGGTCCACCGTTGTAATTCTCAATTAAAATTCTCAGTAGACGCTTATCCATATCATCCAGTCCGGCAAAATCAACATTCAACATTTTAAGAGCTTTGATTGCGATCTCTTTTGTAATAACCCCGTCACCCTTTATCTGGGCATAATCCCGAACACGTCGAAGCAGACGATTAGCAACTCGTGGGGTTCCACGGCTGCGTCGTGCCATCTCTTTTGTACCCGCTTCTTCCAGAGGTATGTTCAGAAGTCCAGCTGAACGCCTGATGATATGTTCAATACTTTTTACATCGTAATAATCTAAACGCAAAACCAAACCGAAACGAGCTCTTAGTGGAGATGTTAATAATCCCGCTCTGGTTGTTGCACCGATTAGGGTGAATGGTTCTATATCGATAGAGAGTGAACGAGCTGATGGACCGCTATCAATGATTATTTCCATTTCAAAATCTTCAATTGCAGGATACATATACTCTTCAACTACATGATTCAATCTGTGAATTTCATCAATGAAGAAGACATCATTCCTTTGCAGGTTGGTTAATATCCCTGCCAGGTCTGGAGCTTTTTCCAGCACAGGACCAGAACTCACCTTCACTTCTACACCAAGTTCATTGGAAATTATATGCGCTAAAGTTGTTTTTCCAAGTCCGGGTGGACCGTAAAAAAGGATATGATCAAGTGGTTCATTGCGTAATTTTGTGGCTTGTATGGAAATATCCAGGATCTCCTTCATCTTTTCTTGACCGACAAATTCAGCCAATGTTTTTGGACGCAAACTGCGGTCAAAATCTTTCTCTTCCGGTACATTAGCCGGATCAACAATTCTTTCTAACATCTATTCCTCTTTTGCTTCAGTTTAAAGTTTTAATAACCTTTAGCTTGAGAACAAGATTTATTGCAAGTGATTTTTTGTACATAATACACATTATTTTTTCACTCCAATTGTAGCGGGACTTTTACGTCCGATAATGGGACCGTCAATAACTTTGAATCCTGCTGAAACCATATTTTTCCTGATCCATTTAGCGCAACTGTAAGTACTTAATTTTGCACCTTTTTTCATTTTGTTGTATATTTTTTGGAAAATGTCTTCACTCCACATTTCAGGTTGTTTTTTAGGAGAGAAAGGATCGAAAAAGACTCTGTCAAAGTACATACTGGGTAGTTTATCAATTTTTTGTAAGGCATCACCTAATAATATTTGAATTCTGTTGTTATGGGAATCTGTAACATCTAAACTATCTACAATATTTCTGAAAAAATCAAATTCTACTGATAATATTTCGGGGATCTCAATATTCTTCATTGTCTTAATAATTTCAATGTCATTTTCCAGTGCAATGATATGCAAATTTGAATGATCTTTACAGGCGGCAATGGAATTATAGCCAAGACCAAAACAGAAATCGAGAATATACATTCCGTCTTCAATTCCCAAAGCATTCACATGCTTTTCAAATGCTTCTTCAATTGCACCGGAGATCGTGTGATAATGCTCACCTGCATTTTCATTGTAGACTGTGAAAGAGCCGTCTCTTGTTTTAACTAATTTCATATTCAACTAAAATCATTTTCCAGAATTTTTTTATAGATTTGATATACTTCTTCATTATAGCAAACCAATAATACTTTTTTTATCTCAGAGTGTTCTTTAACATAATTTTTTGCTTCTTCAATCGCTATTTTTGCGGCTTTTTCTATGGGAAATCTATATATCCCACAACTTATAGCGGGAAAAGCAATTGATTTTATAGCATTCTGACTGGCAAGTTCAAATGAATTTCGATAACAGCTTCTAAGTAATTCATCCTCTTTTGTTTTTCCCCCATGCCAAACCGGGCCAACGGTATGGATAACATATTTTGCCGGTAGGTTATGTCCTTTGGTGATCTTTGCT
Source organism: Candidatus Tenebribacter davisii (assembly GCA_030765535.1). Lineage (GTDB taxonomy): Bacteria > Cloacimonadota > Cloacimonadia > Cloacimonadales > TCS61 > Tenebribacter > Tenebribacter davisii. The sequence goes on along the minus strand of JAVCCH010000093.1, from coordinate 12,515 downwards.
TTTCCGGTTGCACAGCCACCCAATTTTCTGCACTCACGCAATAGCTCTTCACCAGCTGCATTATGGATAGCTCCATCCACACCGCCGCCACCAAGAAGTGTGGTATTAGCAGCATTAACTATAGCGCCAACTTTAATTTTGGTGATATCGCCTTTCATTACCTGTACATGATCCATTAATTTAAGGTCAATACTTTCAAGTTTACTAATTGTATTAATCCCCAGATTTGTTATTTTATATTTTTGATATGAACTTCCCGGTTTATTCGGGAATTTATAGGCAATTAATTTATAAGATCGGAGAAGAGTGATAGCACGTTTAAAATTACCGGATTTACCGTTTCTGCCAATATTCTCAGAAATTTGTTTAGTTGACATTTCATGATTTGAGCAAGCTTTCAAGACTTGATAATGCAGCTTTGTAAGATTCTTGGGATCCCAATCAGGAATTGGTAAATTAACAGATAGGTTTATTTTATCCAGATTTAATTTCTTGAGTTTGGAACGTGAACTTCTCATTTTCTTATAATAGTTAATTAAATTATTAGTTGAGACATCATGAGATAAGATTACTTTTGAAGTATTCAATTCCGGTAAGATCTTTTCAGCAAGCTGTTTTCCAAGTTCTACACCCCATTGATCAAAACTGAAAATATTCCAGATAATTCCCTGTGTGAAAATTTTATGTTCATACATGGCAATGAGACTTCCCAACGTTCTGGGAGTTAACTGTTTAAAAAGAATAGAGTTTGTTGGTTTGTTTCCTTTAAAAGTATTGTAGGGAAGAAGTGCACTTATTTGTTCTTCTGTTTTTCCCTCTTTTTTAAGTTCTGAAATTACTTCTTTCTCTGTCTTTCCGTTCATCAGTGCTTCTGTTTGAGCAAAAAAGTTTGAGAGCAGTATCTGGTGGTGATCACCAACCGGATTATGTGAAATTGCCGGAGCTAGAAAATCACAAGGTATCATTTTTGTTCCCTGATGGATAAGTTGATAAAATGCATGCTGTCCATTGGTACCAGGTTCTCCCCAAATAATAGGTCCGGTTTGATAACTCACTTCATTACCAAAGCGGTCTACGCACTTGCCATTGCTTTCCATATTTCCCTGCTGGAAATAGGCTGGGAACCTATGTAAATATTGATCATAAGGCAATATTGCTTCTGTTTCGGCACCGAAAAAATTATTATACCAAATACCTATAAGAGCCAATAATATAGGAATATTATCTTTAAATTGAGTTTCTCTAAAATGGACATCCATAGCATGGGCACCATCAAGTAATTCTTCAAAGTTATTAAACCCGATTGAACAGGCAATAGAAAGACCGATAGCACTCCAGAGTGAGTATCTTCCTCCCACCCAATCCCAGAGACAAAACATATTTTCCGGATCTATACCGAATTCTTCTACACCTTCTTTATTTGTAGAGATTGCTGCAAAATGTTGTTTAACGTGATCATTATTGTTAGCTTTAGTTAAAAACCATTCTCTGGCAGAGTAGGCATTGGTCATAGTTTCTTGGGTTGTGAATGTTTTGGAAGCTATTAAGAAAAGGGTAGTTTCCTGCTCAAGTTTCTTGAGGGTTTCAACCAAATGCGTTCCATCTACATTAGAAACATAATGAGTATTTATTCCATTGGAATAAGGTTTGAGAGCTTCTGTAACCATCAGCGGACCCAAATTGGAACCGCCAATTCCAATGTTTACAATATCAGTTATTGATTTACCTGTATAGCCTTTCCAGGTCCCGGATGTGATCTTTTCAGAAAATTCTTTCATCTGGTTAAGAACTTCATTTACTTCTGGCATTAAATCTTTCCCATCCAAAAATACCGGGGTATTGGAACGATTTCTAAGAGCTGTATGCAAAACTGCCCGATCTTCGGTTTCATTGATCTTTACACCGGAAAACATAGCGTTAATGGCCGAGTTTAAATTAATTTCTTCAGCTAATTGCAAGAGCCGTTTTAAGGTTTCTTCAGTAATAATATTTTTGGAAAAATCTATGAGGATATCTTCAAAATTAAGAGAGAATTTATCGAAACGTTTTTTATCTTTAGCAAATAGATCTTTCATATGAAGATTTTTCATGCGTTGAAAATGCTCTTCGAGATTCATCCATGAAATGGTTTTTGTTGGATCGAACTTATTTAACATATTTTTCTCCGAATTTTTACTATTTAATATAAAATATAATACTTTATCTATATTTAAAAGGTCAAACTATTTTTACACTACGTTGTAATAATAGTTAAACTTTTTTTACACTCAGAAGATGTTTTAAATGCGTTTTTCAATAAATTCAATACTTTTCTTTGCGATCAATTCTTTGTCATAATCCAGTGGAGCAACATGATAGGAATTTTCCAGCCAGATCAATTCTTTATCTTTTGAACCCAGCATTTTCATTGTAAATGTAGCGCTAATGCGTGGAACTACGTGATCTTCTTTTGATTTGAAAATAAGCACAGGTGAATTAATATGCGGCTGCATTTTTTTTACTTCTTTCAGCATTTTCAACATTTCATGAACACCATTTGTAGGGGTACGATCATAAGCTATTTCTTTTGCATCCGGATCTTTAAGATCGGAAGCTACAGCAGGAACAGATTTGACGAACTTCTTTAAAATGGGAACGAACCAGAATTTTGGATTTGTGAATTTAGCTGCATGATTGATGAGGATCACACCGCTTATTTCAGGATGTTTACCAGCCATGAACAAAGCCAATCCTCCGCCCAGAGATAATCCGCAGAGGAAAATTTTTGAACATCTATTTTTTAACTTTGCTAAAGCTTTTTCCAGGTCATCAATCCAATCGGTATATTTTAAGGAATTCATGTCCTGCCATTTTGTTCCATGACCGGTTAGACCGGGTAATTCAACATTGAATCCGGTATTAGCAAATTGTATTGCTAGAAATTCCATGGATGATGTAGTTGATGTAATTCCGTGAATTACTAAAACTCCTACTTCACTATCTGATTTATGCGAAAATGGTTTGTGAAATTTTGTTAGATCCATAATTATTCCTCCCAATCAAGTGATCTTTTCACTGCTTTCTGCCATTTATTATATAATTTATCTCTTTTTTGCTTAGTCATATCAGATTTCCACACTTTCTTTTCCTGCCAGTTTTGCTGCAACTCACTTTCATTTTTCCAATATCCAATAGCTAGCCCAGCAGCATAAGCAGCGCCAAGTGCAGTTGTCTCAGTTATCTCAGGCACAATCACAGAAATATCCAGAATGTCTGCTTGAAACTGCATAAGGAGTTCACTCGCAGTCATTCCACCATCAACTTTAAGCCATTGGATCTTCAACCCGGAATCTTTTTGCATTGCTTCAAATACATCACGAGTCTGGAATGCGGTAGATTCCAAAACTGCTCTGGCAAGATGTGATTTTGTAACATAATGAGTAAGTCCGATAATTGTGCCACGTGCTCTTGAATTCCAATGTGGAGCGAAAAGACCAGAAAAAGCAGGCACAAAGTAAACTCCGCCATTATCTTCAACTTTTTCTGCCAGATCATTGATCTCACTTGATTTTGTAATCAAACTAAAATTATCTCTGATCCATTGAATTAAGGATCCGGCAATGGCAACTGAACCTTCCAGGGCAAAAACCGGTTTCTGACCTTTAATCTGATAACCCACAGTTGTGAGTAATCCATTTTTAGAATGACAGATTTTATGGCCGGTATTCAACAGAATAAAACATCCAGTTCCGTAAGTATTTTTTACATCACCTTTTTTAAAACAGGTTTGACCAACTAATGCTGCCTGCTGATCACCCAGAATTCCAGAAATGGGGATCTCTTTTTTGAATCCTAATTTCGTTTTTCCATAGATCTCAGATGAAGAGCAAATGGTGGGAAGTATTTGTCGTGGAATATCAAGAATTTGTAATAATTCATCATCCCACTCAAGTGTCTGCAAATTCATCAGCATTGTTCGGCTGGCATTTGTTACATCTGTTAAATGTTTTCCACCGGATAAATTCCAAGTAATCCAGCTATCCATATTCCCAAAAATTGCATCTCCATTTTCTGCATTTTTGCGAAGACCTTTCACATTTTCCAGAAGCCATTTGATCTTTGGACCGGAAAAATAGGTCGAGATGGGAAGTCCTGTTTTTTGCTGAAATAAATTTTCATGTTTTTTTAGAGATCGGCAAATTTTGTCTGTACGGATATCTTGCCATACAATAGCATTATAATAAGGTTTACCGGTTTTTCTATTCCAAATTACTGTAGTTTCACGTTGATTTGTAATGCCTATAGCAGCAATGAATTCTTCAGATATTCCGGCTTTTGAAGTGGTTTTCTTAATAACTTTTTTCGTATTCTGCCAGATCTCTATAGGGTCATGTTCTACCCAGCCGGCTTTTGGAAATATTTGCCGATGCTCTATTCGGTGGGAAGCTACTTTCCTGCTTTCATGATCGAAGAGAATAAACCTGGTACTGGTTGTTCCCTGATCGATTGCTCCAATAAATTTACTCATTATTATCCCTAATATCTTTCAAATATTTTTCATATTTTTTTATTAAACCCGGGAATTTCTTCAATTCATTTTTTCCTTTCATGGTAATATCATAAATTCCTCGATCAACTCTTTGAAACCAACCATAGAAATTACTATATAAAATGGAAAGAGTTTTTTCGCCGGAATTATATTCTCTTAATATCTTTGGAGATGTAGCACCGAGTTTGTTCAGATAAACTGCAATTTGGATCATATTTTCTTTATAGGCGGTAATGATCTTCTTTTTATTAGAACCACCCACATTTAAATTCTGAGAGCGATTTTCAACTTCTTTGATAATTGCTTTTTTTCGGTGTTTGAATTTTCTTCTTTGGAATTCTATCGGATGAAAAACGATTTCAACCGGATTTATGAGATTGTCAATATCAACATAAATTAGTCCCAATTCCAACCGTTTAAGAATGTGTAAAATGCCTTTCCAGCGTTTATTTGTCCTTTTGGCTGGTTTAGGGATTGCTACATAAACAGAATCTGTGATATATTGTCTGTCTGCTGCCTGGATTAGAAGCTGTAAATTTGCACTTAATTTTAGTTCAATAATTATTAGTTCATCACCTTTTGTAGCAGTGATATCACAGTTTCTAACTTCAGCTCTTACCTTATAACCATTTGATTCCAGATAGTTTTTTAAAGGTGCAAATAGATCTGATTCCTTCATTGATAAATTTTATAATTTTTCTGAAATTACGGGATTATCAGGACTTACTTTAAATAGTAATCCTGTTTTGCCAATGATATTTACCAGGATTGCATCTGTTGCTTCCGCAAGTTCGATCATCATCTCTTTTCTCACTTTTCTATCTGAATTTGCGACTGAAAACTTAACAAGTTCTTTTGTTATAAGTGCTTCATTCATGCTGCTGATCACAGCTTTAGTTACACCTTTATTACCAATCTTTACGATTGCATCCAAATGCTGGGCAATCGCTTTCAATTTTGCTTTTTGCTTATTCGTTAATTCCATATTATTCTCCATTTTTATATCAATTCAAAACTATCGCCAAATTTTGGAACTGTGACTTTCCAGCCATATGTTTTATTTATTTTCTCAGCCATTGATCTGCTTGCTTCTTCTTCACCGTGAACCATAAATACCTGTTTTGGTCTCTTGTTGAAAGGCATCAGCCAGGCCAGCATTTCGTTATAATCAGCATGCCCGGAAAAACCGTCGATCATTTCAATCTGAGCATTTATTGGAATCTGTTTGCCATGTATTTTCACTGATTCTTTTTTCTCCATTATTGTTCTACCTCGTGTCCCTTCTGCTTGATATCCCATAAGTAGAACAGTGTTTTTAGGATCAGGTAACCGCTGTGCTAAATGATGCAGGATCCTGCCACCAGTTACCATACCACTGGCGGATATGATTATGCAGCCTTTTCGATGTTCATTTATACTCATTGAATTTTCTCGCGTTCGGCAAATATGCAGGTCTTTTGGGTGAAAAATATTTTTACCCTGCATCTTTTGCATTCGTGCATAAAGATCAAAATCTTTTATGTGATCTTTAAAAATATCAAGTGCATTAATTGCCATGGGGGAATCAACAAAAATAGGATAGGATGGGATCTTACCCTCTTCTTCCAGTAGTCGCAAAAGGTAAAGTAATGTTTGAGTTCTACCAACACTGAAGGCAGGAATTACCAGTGAACCACCTCTTTTCATACTCCTGTTTATTACTTCAACAAGATCAGAAATTGGATCAGAAGATTCGTGTAAACGCTGTCCGTAAGTTGATTCTAAAATTAAATAATCTACATTATAAACTTGATCTGGTTCGTTTAACACCGGGATTTCAGGACGTCCCAGATCACCGCTGAATAAAATTTTGCGAGACGTTTCCACAGTTTTGGTCTTGATGTCAATAAGAGCGGAACCAAGGATATGACCGGAATCATGGAACTTGATTCGAGTTGTTTCTGAGAGTTTGAAGAAATCCCCATAATGAACAGGATGGAAAAGAGTGATCGCTTTTTCTGCATCTGCTTTGGTGTAAAGTGGAAGAGCGGGAGAATGTTTTGAGAAACCTTTTTTGTTAGCCCATTTGGCATCTTCTTCCTGGATATGGGCACTGTCTTTCAACATTACTTTACACAATTCAGCAGTAGCATGAGTGCAAATGATCTTTCCATTAAAGCCTTCCCGTACGAATTTTGGTATATAACCGCTGTGATCGATGTGGGCATGAGTGAGTAGAATATAGTCAAATGTAGAAGGTGGAACAGGAAATACTTCCCAGTTTTTTAAACGGATCTGTTTTGGACCTTGAAACATTCCACAGTCGATCAGTAGATTTTTTCCTTCAATTTCTAAATGAAAACGTGAACCGGTAACGGTTCCTGTTGCTCCGAGAAATGTTAGTTTTGGCATATTTTTTTACCTCAATATTTCTATTTTTTAGCAGGTACTCTTAAGCTAAACAATGAATTCTCAATCTAATTTTAAGAAGCTAACTAGTTGATATTTGAAACGTTTCACTTTGAAATGTTACAAAACACAATCTAACTTAATCTAATTTAATGTACCATTTAGTATGGTTACCTCTTTTACCATTATTTTTAATTGTTTGATCCCTATGCGACATATCATACATGATATTTCTTAATCTATTCTTTTTCTGAGTTACACTAAGATTATCTGGTAATTTACCTAATATTAACTGATTCAATTCTTCCGGTGAAGCTGAATGATTACGTTTAATAAATGCTAAAATCATATCTTTATAATATCCAGTATTAAATGCCTTATATTTTTGATATTCAACTTTTCTATCTGTTTTTTGGGCAACTTCTGAAGACACAAAGATATTAGGATATCTTCCTTCCACTAATTTTTTTTTCTTAAGCAATTGATGAGCTTCTTGAGAGATTTTGTGTCTTTTCTGTACTTTATCCAACAAAATTGTTTCGGCTAGAGTTAGTTCAGTATTTTTTATTAAAGCTTTCGTATATTCTCCATCCAACACCTTTCCAATTAATTTCACTCGAACCTTGTTTTCAATTGAAAGGTCATATCCAGGTAGCGGCATAAACCTATTTCTTTGAGAAATAAACATACGTCTTATTCCACTTCCAATAATGTCAATCATATTAAGGTTAACCATTGCTTCTGTAAGCTGTTTATTGGGATATATAGAATGAGGAGCATTTTGTTCCAACACATTCTCAATGCTCCCAGGAAGAAAGGATCCCGAATTTACGAAAACCAAATCATCTGGATTCTCTAAAATCGTAATTCTATTTTGCATCCTGTAGTCTTGGTGAGCAATACAATTGTGCAAAGCTTCTCTCATCACCCAATTGTCATATTGATCAATCTCGATTGGGAAAAGAGTACCGTCCGGTAATTCACGAATTGTCAGGTTTCTAATCTTGTTAAACAATTTATCTACATTTAATAAAAAGGGTGGATCAAAGTGAAAATAATCGAGTTCTATTCCATTTTTGTCTTTTAGAATCCAAGAAATTCTAGCAACTGCAGGATTTATGAAATGAGTTGATTCCTGTTTTCCTAATAAGATAATTGCTGCAAAAGTTAGCTTACCATTTATGGCTAATTTAGCTTTATTAAGAAAAGTAAGATCGTTCCAGCCATCAATTTCTAAATAGAAATTACTTTGCTTGTGTTTTGTTTTAAATTCTTTTTTTGCCTTTTCTATAGCATCATCATCAAGATGTTCAAGGTAAGCTCCTTCGGCAATCTGAGCACTCCAATCTTTTTTGAGATTTGCATTATTCCAAATTTTCTTTTCCAAAGCAGGATGTTCCGAAAGTTTATGTTTATGCTCACCGATGCGAATATAGGCCGTTCCCTTAAATTTTACAGGTTGATCCGGTGCAGCATCTATTTGAAATACAACTAGTTTATGTTCTTCAATCCATAATTCAGAAATTTTAAAGTTTATTCTTGGGTTTAATAATCTTCTAAGCCATGGTTCTAATGATTCGCTTCCTTTTCCTTTTGCATTCGTGGGATTAAACCTTGTACCAACTATTTTATTAGTTTTATCTTTCACACCAAAAATTAGATATCCAAATGGTTCAAAATTTAAACAAGCTGAATTACTTAAAGCTGATAAGTATTCGCCAATAAGCTGAGGGTTATAGTTATTTACTTTGTATTCAATCCATTCATTTTCATTAGTTTGAGAAATTAATGAAATAACAAGTTTTTTTAAATCCATATACCTCTCCTGAATTTATGCAAATCCATTTCAGTTTTGAGAAAATAATTAGCAAGAAAAAACATAAAACCCCATTCCAAAACTTCTGAAATGGGGTTCCTATCTGCGAGTTGCAGGGAGACTAATTATTCATATCTCAGCGCATCTATTGGATTTAAATTAGCAGCTTTCCTGGCTGGATAATAACCAAAGAAAATTCCCACTGCAGCGCTGAATGCCATGGAAAGAAATACAATAGTTGGATTGATAACTGTGTAAATTTCCGTGAAGTTATTCATAAACAACGAAATTCCAATAGCCAGCAGAATCCCGATGACACCTCCAATGAAACTGAGAGTGATTGATTCAGCCAGAAACTGGGTGAGTACATCATGACTACGTGCACCGATTGAAAGGCGAATCCCGATTTCACGGGTTCTTTCTGTAACCGAAACCAGCATGATATTCATGATGCCAATCCCACCCACAATGAGAGAAACTCCGGCTATTGCAGCCAAAAGCAGTGTTAGAGTCTCAGAGGTTTCAGAAGCCATCTCCGTGATCTCGGTTTGACTACGAATCTGGAAATCATCATCATCGCCATAGTCGATGTCATGTTCCCTGCGCATGATCTCTTCCACTTCTGCCTGGGCTGCATCTATTTCTTCCAGTGAATTGGCACTTACGTAGATCATGTTAATTTTATCTTTGCCTTTTAGCCTGGTGAGAACAGTTGTTGCAGGTGCAAGGATAGTATCATCCTGATCGTTCCCCATGCCCGTTTGCCCTTTCTCTTCCAAAACTCCAATAACAGTAAAGGGAGTATTATTGATACGAATTTTTTCACCAATTGCTTCCATATCAGGAAAGAGTTCATCTGCCACGGTTTTTCCCAGAACAGCAACTTTCTTTTTGTATTTCACATCTTTAACAGTAAAGAATTCACCGCTTGCTAGATCCCAATCTCTGATGTCTAAAAATTGCTCTGAGACACCTTCTACTGAACTATTCCAATTACCTGTTCCACCGATGATCTGACCTCCAGCTCGAACGCTGGCAGATACATATTTCACATGTACAGCTTCTTCCAATATAGCTTCGCAATCTGATAGTTTCATTTTGTTCATGCTGCCGGCTCCTTGATGAACTCCACCTTGATTACTGCTACCGGGAAATACCATCAGAAGATTCGTTCCCAGGGAATTGATCTGCTTTTCTATCTGAGCTTGTGAGCCCTGTCCTACGGCTACCATCACGATTACAGAGCAGACTCCAATGATGATTCCAAGAGAGGTTAGAATGCTGCGCATTTTGTTTTTCATGATACTTTGCAGAGCTATTTTTTGTATTCTATTCCACTTCATTATCTACTCCTCAATCCAGTTCGCCAGCACTTTTTTTGCAGATTGCTGTTGTTCTACTTTATCATCTTGGATTACATGTCCATCCCGCAGCACAATGGTGCGTTTGGCATATTGGGCAATATCATTTTCATGAGTTACCAGGATTATCGTTTTTCCCTGTTCGTTCAATTCTTGAAAAACAGACATTACTTCCACCGAAGTCTTGGAATCCAGATTCCCGGTCGGTTCATCTGCCAGAATTATAGCGGGATCATTGACTAATGCTCTGGCAATAGCTACCCTTTGCTGTTGTCCACCTGAAAGCTGGTTGGGAACGTGATCCATTCTATCTGCCAACCCCACAGACTCTAGTGCTTTGATGGCTTGCTGGCGTGGATTTTTAATGCGTTCCTTGCGATCATATAGAAGTGGAAGCTCTACATTTTCTAGGGCTGTGGTGCGGGGAAGCAGATTAAATCCCTGAAAAACAAAACCAATTTTCTGGTTGCGTATGTCGGCATATTGATCTTTATTTAAAGAATTGGTATTGCTTCCATCCAACTGATAATTTCCTTCAGTGGCATCATCTAAACAACCGATGATGTTCATGAGAGTTGATTTTCCTGAGCCGGAAGCTCCCATGATAGCCACAAAGTCACTTTCGTTTATGATCACATCAACACCGCGTAGAGCACGTACAACCACATCGCCCATCGCGTAGTTTTTTACGATTTTATTCATCTCAATTACAGGTTTCATGAATCATCCTAAAATGGTCGCATCATGCGCATATTATTGGAACTATTGCTGGATGATTTGGAGGTTGTGGTTTGTTTTGAGATTACCTGTATTCCAGCTTCAATGTCTTTTCCACTCACGATTTCAATTTTACTACCATCAGTAGAACCAGTTTCTACAATGCTCATATGCAGATCGCCGGCATCATCCATATACCAGAGTTTGGTTGCATCTTCCATTTTTTGTGGATTCATACCTTGTCCCATTTTTGGTCGAGATGAAGTTGCCTCAGTAGAATTCTTTTCTCTTTCAGCTCTGCGTTTCTGCATCATTTCCATCAAGGTACTTTCATCGGGAGTGAATGTGAGAGCAGAACGGGAAACCAGCAAAACGTCTTTTTTCTGCTCGATAATGAAATCGATAGTTGCGGTCATACCGGGCAGCAGCATACCGGAATCGTTAGAAGTTTCTACCACAACAGTGTAATTCACCACGTTGGAGATGGTTTCTGGCTGCAAACGGATCTGTTTTACCACTCCTTCAAATGAATCATCAGGATAAGCTTCTACGGTGAAAACCGTTTGCATTCCGGTTTTTATCATGCCGATATCGCTTTCATCAACATTAGCATATATTTCCATATTCTTCAAATCTTCGGCAATATAAAACAAAGTGGGAGAGGATAGACTGGCAGCTACTGTTTGACCTTCCTCAATGCTGCGGTCTATCACTTTACCGGTAATGGGAGAGCGGATAATGGAATATTTATTAATACTCAATTCTGCTTTCTCCAGATTAGCTTCTGTACTCAACATACTGGCATAATTTGTTTTCATCGCTGTTTTAGAAGTCTCCAATTCCAGTTCGGAAATAAAATCCTGCTCATGTAATTTCAGATCGTTTTCATACTCTTTTTTACTGAGTTCATATTGAGCTTTTGTTCTGATCAGATCAGCCTTGGAACTACGCAAATTGATCGCCAATTGAGTAGTATCCAGAATTGCCAGAACTTGATTTTTTTTCACATCATCATTGTAATCCGCAAACACCTTACTCACAGTCCCTGAAAGTTCAGTTCCCACTTCCACAGCTCCCACAGCTTCCAGAGTTCCAGTACAGGAAACTAAATTTTCCAGATCACCGCGTGTAACTTCGGTAAATTCATATCCAGTTTCTGAATTGCCGTTTTTCTTGGAATTTAAATAAAATGCTCCGCCAACGATTAGAACAATTACGAAAATTATTAACCATATCTTTTTCATTTTTTCCTCACTTATTTTCCTTTTGTTTTTAAAGACAATCATGGAAGAGATTGTCTGCGAAAAACATGAAGGATTATTCAAAAAAAAATCCCGAGGAAAATAAAAATGATTTTTCCCGGGATTTGAGATAAAATTTATATAGTTTACCTAATTAACATTTCGAACCAAACGAACATAGTTGTAATAACGTTCTCCACCTTCACCGGCAGGACCGTCTTCAACTTTAGTATCGAAGCGTACAGCTCCAGCACCGTGGAAATCTTGTCCTTCAGCATTTACAGCCATCCCAAATGCTACATACCAGGCATAATAATATGCTCCACCTGATTCAAATAGGGCAGATGTACTGGTCCAATAATAGGGATAATCATCATCACCAGCTTCATTTATTATCTGAGTACAGGTAAACAAAGGATCAATCGCTGCTCTATCTAAGGCAGGATCAGAAGCTCCGGGTGCAT
>JAVCCH010000133.1 GCA_030765535.1 Candidatus Tenebribacter davisii | reverse complement strand
TCCAACCTATGTAAGGTTTAGATTTAGTTCATATCAAGGGTTAATATTCTATGGATATTGTGATAATGGTGAAGTTGAAGATTATCTAGTGGATATTGGTGAGGAAAGTTCAACTAAATGGGAACAATTACCAGATCCATATGGTACAGATGTTTATTTTAACACATTATTGGGAGATGACTGGAATTGTACATTACCGTGGGTTTGTGTAGATAATATTGATTTTTGGATCTCTGTACAAGGAGACGAGGTGGGTAATCCACCAACAATTAACAATATTATTGCAGCAATTTATAGTGACAATCCAGGTCCTCCAAGTCATCCTGATCAACCCTTATGGCAATATTTGTTTGAGCCAGAAGAATTTACTATTACAGAAGTTCTTGTGGGTGAGCAAGATTGGTATGACCCTTTAACGGAAGTATTAACTCTAGGTGATCACTTTTTTTACTATAAAGTCGAAATACACAATATTCTGGATCCATTTTGTCAAGAAGGTGGCATTTATTGGTTAGTTATTCAAGTAGATTCTCAAGATAATGTTGGATGGAAAACAACTTATCAACATTGGAATGATGTAGGAGTATATGATAATCAAGGTGTTTGGGATCAACTGCCAGAATACGAATTCGCATTTGCTCTTTCTGGAGATACACCTTGTCCTGTTGAATTATCTTCATTTTATAGTACATATATAAATGGAATACCAACCCTGTACTGGACAACCCAATCTGAAGAGGATAACGATTACTGGAATATCTATCGAGGCAACAATAATGAATTTGATCAGGCTTCTTTAATTAATGATGGAGAACCGGTTGCCGGACAAGGTACGACCCAGTATCCAACCGATTATGTATTTGCAGATGAAACACCTGTAGTACAGAGTTCAACTTACTGGTATTGGCTGGAGAGTGTCTCAACTGATGGAGAATCTGAAGTACATGAGCCGATAACTTTATTCATACCGGGAGAAGATACTCCACTTTTACCAGAGATTTACGGGCTATATCAGAATTATCCAAATCCGTTCAATCCAAGTACCTTGATCAATTTTGCACTTGAAAAAGAGAGCGATGTCAAACTAATTATTTATAATGTGAAAGGTGCTAAGATCAAGACTATCTTCAGAGGACATATTTTTGCAGATGAAATTGGCTCTGCTGTGTGGGATGGAAATGATAAGAATGGTAAACAGGTTTCAAGTGGAGTTTACTTCTACAAACTGATAACAGATACTAAAGAATACAGCAAAAAGATGCTACTTATTAAGTAACACAAAGCTCTGTCTTTGTGAAGTAAGATAGTAATTAGCCCTTCAGTGAAAACTGAGGGGCTTTTTTTATGTCCTCATTGTATGACAATAATAGTTATTTTTAATTTGGTAGACTATTAAATTACTATTTTTAATTAATACATAAATAACAAATAATTTGACATATAATTTACAAAATCTTCTTTTAACAAGTAAATATAAATATTTGGAAATTTTAACAAAAAAATAATTGTGGAGGAAATATGAAAAAATCATTTTTATTAGTTTTAAGTTTTTTATTTATGGCGAGTTTTTTAAGTGCCCAGTTTTGGACAGAAGATTTTAGTACTGGCACGCAGTATACTGTAACATTAGGTGCTGAAGGTGAAGATGGTAGCAGCGACTATTTCATTAGGACTGACGATAATACAGGCTTCAATATTGGACCTAGCTATACTGGAATAAATGGATTTTTCTTTGCAGGGCAAGACATTGATGATACTGGATGGGTTGGAAGTGCAAATCCATCTGAATTAACTTGGTCAAATGTTGATATCTCAGGACAAACAAATTTAGAATTTAGAGGAAAATTTGCTTCTGTAGCAACTGCAGGTATTGATAATAGTGATTACCTTCATGTTCAATATAATATTGATAGCGGAGGCTGGACAGATCTTCTTTGGTTCGAAAATGATGGAACGCAATATAACACTTATTTTATAGAAGATACTGATTTCAGTGGTGATGGAGAAGGAACTCAACTGACTAGCACTTTTGTAGAGTTTACTAAGACTATTCCATCTACGGGATCTCTTTTAAGCCTAAGAATAACCTGTGCTGCTAATTCAGGTGGGGAAGATTTTGCATTTGATAATTTTGAATTATCTGCAGCTGGTGGGAATAGTCTTCCTGTAATTTCTAATATTGCACAAACACCTTCATCTAATATTGGAACATCAACTACCGTATCTATTTCAGCTGATGCAACGGATTCAGATGGAACAATTTCCAGTGTTGAACTTCATTGGGGATTATCTTCAGGAAGTTTAGGAAATACTATTTCTATGTCAAATGGTGGTTCAGGAGTTACATATACTACTGCAACTGATATTCTGGCACAATCTGAAGGTTCTACTGTTTATTATGAGGTTGAAGCAACTGATGATGAACCTGAAAGTTCAACTTCACTAGAATACAATTATTATGTATCAGATGCTGTTGGTCCTTCTCTTGGTGATCTAATAATAACTGAAATTTGCGGAGATGGAGTTGGCGGTATAGCTGATGACGGATTTATGGAAATATATAATACTACATCTAATACTTTGTCATTAACAAATATCCAAGCTAGATATTTCAATAATGGTTCTGCCACTCCAACTCAAACTGTAAATCTAAGTGGAACAATTGCCTCAGTTGGATATATTGTAATTACGCAGAACGAGACCAACTTTAATACTACTTATGCACCAATTATAGCAGATTTTTCTGGTTCTTTGTTCTACTTTAATGGTGGCGATGATGGTGTTGATATATATGATACAGTTGCAGATGCGGTAATTTTGGATAGTTTCAATGATAATGGTACTGGTGCTTCTCCATGGACATGGAGTGATAGTAATGTATTCGAAAGAACATCAACAGGTGATGGTGGGACTATAACAAATTGGACAGAAATTACAACAGGAATTGGAACACCAGGTGAAGTAAATGACAATCCACTCCCAGTTTATCTCACAGATTTTTCAACAGCTATTATTATGAATGAGTTTGTGCAGGTTAACTGGACTACGCAAACAGAATCATCAATCAATAACTGGAAACTATATAGATCAACTGAAAATAATTCAGAACAGGTATTACTTGATACTCAATTCGGAACAAACACAACAGAACCAACTACATACACATTTGAAGACTACGAAGTGGAGGAAGACATAACATATAATTACTATCTTGAAGCAAATGAATATGATGGAGCTTCCATGATGTGGGGACCGATCAGTGCAATTCTGGGCAATTCTACAACACCTCCGATTACTGCAGTATCAATGCTGCAAAGTAATTATCCTAATCCGTTTAATCCAAGCACGACCATTAATTGTGCTATAAAAGACGGAGAAGTAGGGACACTTACCATTTACAATGCAAGAGGACAGGTTGTTAAGAAGCAATCCTTAGATGCAGGAGAACATACGTTAAATTGGAATGGAACAGCTTACGGCAGTGGTGTATACTTATACAAATTGGAGACAGAAAGTTATACAAAAACCCGTAAAATGATCATGATAAAATAAGAAGTAACTAAAAATAAAATAGGGGCAGTTTTTTATAACTGCCCTTTTTTGTAATTATTTATAAAATTTCATATTTTTTTAAATAAAAAATACTTGTCATTATAACTCAAATTTTAGATTTTACCATAGTATTTGTTTAATACTGGAGTGTATATGAAGAATAGATGTCTGGTGGTTACCGGTGGTGGTGATTGCTCAGGATTAAATGCTGTGATCAGAGCGATAGTAAGAAGGGCATCGTTGGTAAATGATTGGGAGATCATCGGCAGCAGAGATGCTTTCAATGGTATTTTAAGAGATCCGATGGAGATAGTTGAATTAGATAAATCAGCTGTGGCCGGAATTCATGTACGCGGTGGAACAATTTTAGGCACAACCAATAAAGGTGGCCCATTCTCCTGGCAGGTTCAAGCTAAAAATGGCAACTGGAAGTCAGAAGATCATTCTGCTGAAATGCTGAGGAAACTGGAATTTCTCAATGTTAAAGCTGTTATAAACATTGGGGGAGACGGTTCCCAAAAAATATCTCAAAAACTTTTCGAAATGGGTTGTAATATTGTTGGCGTGCCTAAAACAATTGATAATGACCTGGGTGCAACTGATATTACTTTTGGTTTTCCTACAGCAGTTGAAATTGCTACAGAAGCTGTTGATAAACTTGTTACAACTGCTGCCAGTCACAATCGAATATTAATTTTAGAAGTAATGGGAAGAGAGGCTGGCTGGATAGCCCTGCATTCTGCCATAGCGGGTGGAGCTGAGATCTGTATAATCCCTGAGATCAAATACGATATAGACAAAATTATTGAGCGGATCAAAGAAAGAATTCATCATTCAAGAGGATTTGTGAATATAGTTATATCCGAAGGTGCCTGTCCGATAGATGGCAGTAAGCATTATCAGGTTAATAATGAGCCGGGACATCATGATCCACGTCTGGGTGGCGCTGGAAATAGATTAATGCATGAACTGAAAGATCATGGAGTTAAAACCGATATCAGGGTTACTTTGCTGGGTCATCTTCAGAGGGGCGGAAAACCAATAGCTTATGATAGAATCATAGCAACTCAATTTGGTGTGAAAGCCTTTGAAATGGTTTTAAATAAGGAGTTTGGGAAGATGGCAGCTCTTCGTAATGGTAAACTTGTCTCCGTTCCAATAACCGAAGCGATAGAAACATATAATTTCGTGGATCTGAATTCTGATCTGGTCCATACAGCCAGAGATATTGGGATATGCTTTGGTGATTAGTTTAAACTTGAGGAGTATTAATGATAAAAGATAAAGTTGCAATATTAACTGCTGGTGGTTTAGCCCCTTGCCTATCATCATCGATTGGGAGATTGATCGTACAATATACTAAATTAATGCCGGATATTGAGATAATAGGTTATTTAAATGGTTATAAAGGCTTATTAGAAGGCAATTCACTTACTATCCCGGAAAATGTCAGGCAGTCTGCTGAACTGTTATATAAATTTGGTGGTAGTGTTTTTGGAAACAGCCGGGTAAAACTTACAAATATACAGGATTGCGTTAAAAAAGGATATGTGAAGAAAGGTGAAAATCCATTGCAGATAGCGGCTGAACAGTTGGCTAAAGACGGAATAACAATTCTGCATACAATTGGTGGTGATGATACAAATACTACAGCTGCGGAGCTTGCCAGCTATCTTGCCTTGAATGGGTATGCTCTGGTAGTTGTGGGTATTCCAAAAACTGTTGATAATGATATTGTTCCCATAAAACAATGTCTTGGTGCTTGGACAGCGGCAGAACAGGGAGCGATCTTTTTTGAAAATGTGGTAAATGAAAATACAACAAGTTCCAGGCAACTTGTCGTGCATGAGGTGATGGGACGTAATTGTGGCTGGCTCACAGCTGCTACAGCTTACGAATATCGTAAGAGATTGGATAAAAAGGCTTTTCTGCCTGATATTAGACTTTCCAAAGAGCGCTGGGATATTGATGCTGTTTTCATTCCGGAAATGCATCTGGATCTATCTAAAGAGATGGCAAGATTAGCAAAATTAATGGATACAAAAGATTGTGTGAATATTTTCTTAAGTGAAGGAGCTGGAGTTGAAACCATTGTAGCCGAGATGGAATCTAATGGGGAAGAAGTACGACGAGATGCTTTTGGACATGTAAGACTGGATGAATTGAATCCGGGACAATGGTTTGCAAAGAGATTTACAAAATTGCTCAGAGCAGATAAAACACTTGTACAGAAAAGCGGTTATTTTGCCCGTTCATCATCTCCGAATGACAAGGATTTGGAATTGATAATGGCTTCCGCAGATTTGGCTGTAAAATCTGCAATAAATGGTCAAAGCGGAGTGATAGGCCAGGATGAAGATAAAAATGGAAAGCTTAGTGTCATTGATTTCACACGAATTAAGGGCGGTAAAGTATTTGATATTTATCAGGAATGGTTTCAAGATATGTTAAAAGAGATAGGTCAAATCAGATAATAAATGGGAGAATTAATGAAGATTAGATTTAAAGATGTAAGTTCAGGAATTGTGGAAGCACGTGCTGTAATTGAGATCACTCCGGGAGTATTTGTTAATGAAGTAACGATCCTGAATAAAGATGGTGAAATTATAATTGAATTACCGCAGAAAAGTTTTCGAGGAAAAGATGAGAGAATGCATTATTTGAATATTCTTACGTTTGAAAATGAGAATAAAGAGACATTGTGGAGAATGGAAGTTAAAGAAGAATATATGAACTGGCGGAAAAATAACAAAAAAGTACTGGTTTACGAAGGATAAATTGCTATAAGGGATAAGTGGGTAAGTTGCAAAATTCTACTACTTAATTCCTGTAAAATATGATTAAAAAAGAAAGAGTGTTTCTAATTAGTGTTAGGTGTGTTGAAGAGACTATAGAACATTTTAATGAATCTATAGAAGAATTGCGGCAGCTGGCTGATACTGCAGATTGTGAAGCTGTAAGTATATTTTCTCAAGCTTTGAAACGACCAAATACATCAACCTATATTGGCAAAGGAAAATTGCATGAAATCAAGGATGCCGCTCACAATTTACATGTTCATACATTAATTTTCAATAATAACCTTTCTCCTTCTCAATCTAGAAATATTTCAGATGTATCTGGTTGTAATGTCGTTGATAGAACTGAGATCATACTGGATATTTTCGCAAAACATGCACGAACAAAACAAGCTAAATTACAAGTAGAACTTGCTCAGCTGGAGTATGCGTATACAAAGTTAAAAGGAAAATGGGAACACCTATCACGTATTCAGGGTGGTATTGGATTTAGAGGTCCCGGCGAAACACAAATAGAAGTAGATAGACGGGAGATCAGAAAAAAAACAACAACTTTAAAAAAGAAAATTGATAGCGTTAACAAGATCTCAATAACTAAAAGAAAAAAAAGAAAGAATATAACTTCAATTGCTCTTGTAGGTTATACAAATGCAGGTAAATCTACACTATTTAATAAGTTAACTAATGAAAAACGTTATACAGCAAATCAACTATTTGCTACCTTAGATGCAAAAACCAGAGCAGTTGAAACGGAATCGGACGAAGATCTAGTAATTACCGATACAATTGGATTTATACGAAAACTTCCTCATAGATTAGTCTCCTCATTTCATTCTACTTTACTGGAAGTTCTGGAAGCTGATCTGCTTCTGCATGTTGTGGATGTTTCATATCCTAATTTGCTTGAACTCATGCAAGCTGTTGAAAGCGTGTTGGAAGAGATGAAGGTCGATAACAAAAATGAACTGATCGTATTCAATAAAACTGATAAAATGAATGGGAAATATTATCTGTTTTTAAAGAAAAAATTGATAAGTCTATATCCTGATAGTGTATTTATATCAGCAATTACAGGACAGGGACTTATTGAATTGAATTCTAAAATAGTTGAATTCATCCAAAGAAGAAAAAAATATATCGAACTGGATGTTCCAGCTGATATGCATAACTTAATATCATTTCTACATAAGAACGCAGAAATAATTGCATGTAAATATATTGAGAAAAAGAATATACAATCCCTTAAATTAAAAATTAGTAGACAATTATTAGATGGTGTAAAAAAACAAATTAAAAATTATGAATTATTAGAATATATAAATAATAAAAAAATAAATAATAAAAAGGAGAAACAAAATGATCAGTGATTTACAGACCATTTTATCAACTAACGTAAAGGGGATGAAAAAATCAGCTATTAGGGAATTACTTAAACTGACTAAGGATCCGGAGATTATTTCTTTTGCCGGAGGATTACCTGCTCCGGAAACTTTTCCCAAAAGTGAACTTATTGAAATTGTTAAGCAGGTAATTGAAGAAGATGGAGATAAGGCGTTACAATATGGTTCCACAGAAGGAGATGACAGGTTAAGAGAATTGATCGCAGAAAATTATAATGATGAAGGATTTAACATTACAATTGAAAATATCTGCGTCACTACAGCTTCTCAACAGGGACTTGATCTGTTAGGTAAAATATTTGTTAATCGTGGTGACAAAGTGCTGGTTGGGCTTCCTTCCTATTTAGGTGGACTGCAGGCATTTAATGCCTATGGCGCTGATATGATCGGAATCAAATTTGATGAATATGGAATGAGATCAGACAAATTAGAAGAGATATTAGCTGAATTGAAAACTAAAGGTGAAAAACCAAAATTTATCTATATTATTCCAGATTTCCAAAATCCTGCTGGAATAACAATGCCTGAGTTCAGAAGAAAAGAAATTATTGATATAGTAAAAAAATATGAAGTTCTTATCGTAGAAGACAGCCCTTATAAACAAATTCGTTTCGAGGGAGAGGATCAGAAAAGTTTATTCGCTCTCGATGGTGAAGGTAATGTTATTAATCTTGGTACATTTTCTAAAATCTTCGTACCAGGTTTTAGAATTGGCTGGGTAATAGCCCATAAGGAGATAGTTGATAAATTTGTTTTAGCAAAACAGGGAACTGATCTTTGCACCTCACCTTTTGTACAAAAAATATCGGCAAAATATATTGAACAAGGTTACTTTGCAAAAAACCTGAAAAGGACTATACAAAATTATAAAGAGAAAAAAGAAATTATGATAAAGGCTTTTGAAAAGTATATGCCGGAAGGAGTTACCTGGACAAATCCTGATGGTGGTCTCTTTTTATTTGTAACTTTACCGGAATATATGGATTCTGAGAAACTATTCCCAAAAGCAATTGAAAAGAAAGTGGCTTTTGTAATTGGTAGCGTATTCCATTGTGACGGAAGCGGGAAAAATACGATGAGGATCAACTTCTCATATGTCAATAAAGAACAAAATCTTGAAGGTGTAAAACGTTTAGCTGAAGTAATAAAAGCAGAGATGAAATAACGGTAAACAATATTAATAGGAGAGGTCGTGAGGCTTCTCCTATTTTCGAAAATTACTGGGAGTGTGAAGTGAGCGAGTTTAATGTAGCTGTAGTTGGAGCAACTGGAGTTGTAGGTAGAGAGATGGTTAAAATTCTGGAAGAGAGAGAATTCCCATTGAACAATCTGACCCTTTTAGCTTCAGAAAGATCTGCCGGTGAGATAATAAACTACAGGGAAAATAAACTTGAGGTACAAGAACTCACAAAAGATAGTTTTAATACAATTGATATCGCTTTATTCAGTGCTGGAAGTACAGTAAGCAAAAAGTATGCTCCAATAGCTGTAAAGTCTGGAGCTATTGTAATTGATAACAGCAGTGCATTCAGGATGGATAAATCCGTACCTCTTATCGTACCCGAAGTTAACCCTTCTGATCTTACCAGGCATAATGGAATTATTGCAAATCCAAATTGTTCCACAATCCAAATGGTTATTGCTCTCAAACCGATTTTAGATATAGCAGGTATAAACAGAATTATTGTGTCAACATATCAATCAGTATCAGGTACGGGCAAAGATGCAGTAACTGAATTAACAGAGCAATCATTAAAAGTTTTAAATAATAAAAAACCAAAAAGTAAAGTATATCCGCATCAGATAGCGTTTAATGTCTTACCGCAGATTGACGAATTCGAAGGAAACGGTTTTACAAAAGAAGAGATGAAACTGATTCATGAAACAAAAAAAATATTCAACAATAAACAGATTAGAATAACCGCTACAACTGCAAGAGTACCAGTATTTTATGGTCATTCAGAATCAGTATATTTAGTAACGGATAAAAAAATAACAATAAAAAAATTAAAGGGAATATATATTAAGACCAAAGGTATAAGGCTTGTAGATGATATTGCCAACAACAAATATCCATTAGCTATTATGAGTGAAACTTACGACGAAGTGATGGTTGGAAGATTACGCAAAGATCTAACTGAACCAAATGGAATTAATATGTGGATAGTTGCAAATAATTTGCGTAAAGGTGCAGCTCTCAATGCAGTTCAAATTGCAGAATTATTAATATAGGATCAGATTTTGAAAATAATAATTCAGAAATTTGGAGGAACATCATTACAAAATGCAGAGATAAGAAATAAAGCTGCAGATCATGTTGCCAATGCCATAAAGAATGGATATTCTCCAGTTGTAGTTGTATCGGCAATGGGTAGAGATGGTGATCCTTATGCAACAGATACGTTGCTGAAAACCATAACTTCAATACATAAGGAAATATCTCTTCGCGAAAAGGATATGATCATGTCTTGCGGAGAGGTAATATCTGCAGTTACAATGGTGCAAACACTAAAGCAGAAAAATATCAATGCAATTGCCCTAAATGGAATTCAAGCGGGAATTATTACAGATGAGAATTTCGGGCAGGCTAAGATCCAAAAAGTTATACCAGAAAAATTATTTGATACACTCAATAAAGGATTGGTCCCAGTTGTTACAGGATTTCAAGGGATAAGTGAAAATGGTGAAATAACTACTTTTTGTAGAGGTGGTAGCGATACAACAGCAAGTATTCTGGCAGCTGCTCTTGAAGCTAAACATATAGAGATCTATTCCGATGTAGACGGATTGGCAACCGCTGATCCAAATAAAATTTCAGGAACTTCACAAATACCGAATGTAAATTATATTGAAGCTGTGGAGATGGCTGATAAAGGAGCGAACATTATCCATCCTCATGCGGTTGAAATTGCTTCACAATTCAATATACCGATCATGCTGTTTTCAACTTTAAGCAATAATGATCCAACCATGATAACCAATTTGAAGAATGAAAGACCTGTTACGGTTATTACCAGTGAAAATAAAATTATTTATACTCAGATCTTTCCACAGGAAGAAAATATCCATGCAACCGAATTAAGTGTTTTTCAAATACTGGCAGAACAAAATGTCAGTGTTGATTTCATAGATATAACACCAGAATTGATCTCTTTTATTGTTGATGATCTGAATAAGGATAAATTGCTTCAGATAGTTAATGAAAATAATTATTACTTTAATATTAAAAAGAATTTTTCTAAAGTATCTGTTGTTGGTTCTGGAATGACCGGAATGCCGGGTGTTATGTCAAAGATAGTAAAAGCATTAACAGACCGGGATATAACGATCTACAAATGCACAGATTCGTATACAACAATTTCATGTCTTGTTAAAAGTGTTGATGAAAAAAAAGCTATATCTGCTTTACATGAAGAATTTGAATTAGGGGAAAAGAATGTTTAAAAAACTTGTCATATTAATTTTAACATTATTGATATTTATTTCTGTAAATGCAGAGATCAATAAAGTACAAAATAAGAAAAATATCCAATATATGAATGAACTGGATAACAACTTAGTTGATACAATAAAAATATTGGATGCTTTTAACAAATCTACAGATAATATTTCCTATGATATTATCGGAATTGAACGATACCAGAAATTCCTGATGGAAATGGCAATGATTTGTATGAATTTACGTAACGATATTACAGATTCTACTCAGTTGAATTCTGAACAGAGAGAGTCATTTGTGCATGATATAATAAACTTGTTAAAACCAGATGTGGAAACAGTTCCTGCAATTATAACTGAAAAACAGAATGAGCAGGGGATTGAGTATTGCAGGTTATTTACTAAACGGATCAATTCTTATTTGATCAAATTATTAAAAGATATTGTAAAAGAAGAAGAGGCAATAATGGAGACCAGAACATTCACCCAGCATTACTTTCATCTTCATTCACAGCAGTTTATGTATCAACTTGTGATAAGTTTTCTAAAACCTTCTGATTATTTAAGCAAAGAAAACAGAGCTTTTCTGATAAGAGTAATTTCTGAGATAGAATACAATATCAGTAATTCACCTGATCCGGTAAAGAAATGAAACTATTATTAACAATTTTATCATTTATAGTTGGTGCTGCTCTGGGTTATTTATACTACCGTGTTATTGGCTGCAGAGGTGGTGGCTGACAAATGACCTCTAATGTTTGGTCAAACGTTATCATTGGTGCTATTTTCGGATATTTATTACTATTACCATTAATAAATAAATTTATAAAGTAGTATGAAAAGTGAACTGGAACTTATCCATTATCCAGTAATCGGTAAGGTTCAATATAATGTAAGTAATAAAGCAAAATATGTAAGATTATCTGTTGATAGCTCAAAAAAGATACATATTACGATTCCCCAGAATTATTCTCTCAAAAATGCTGAAAAATTCCTCCATTCCAAAATTGATTGGATAAAAAAACAATTTATCAAAATTGATAAGAGAAACAATTTTACTCTTCAGAATACAAAAAATAACAATTCATACCTCAATGAGGAAGCCAAAAATGAACTTCGCGAAAGACTTAATGAACTCTCTGAGATTTATGGATTAAGTTTTAATCGTACCTTTATCCGATCTCAAAAAACAAGGTGGGGAAGCTGTTCTGCAAAAAACAATATTAATTTGAACATCAAATTAATTAGTCTTCCTGGAGAATTGAGAGATTACGTTATCATGCATGAACTTGTTCATACAAAAGTAAAAAATCATGGAAAACAATTTTGGTTGGAATTAGCAAAATATTATCCTGATCCAAAAACAGCCGATAGAAAATTGAAAAAATACAACCTGGACTTAATGTAGTTATGATAAGAGAGATCAGGCTTTCCGATAAAGAAGATGTATTACGAATTTCATCTCAAATTTGGGAAGGTGACGATTACGTGATCAATGTTTTTGATAGATGGGTGACGAGTAATACCGGGATTTTTGCAGGTTATTGGGATGCTGGAAAACTGATCGGTTTTGGAAGAATGCGATTTCTCACACCTACAGATATATGGTTAGAAGCATTACGAAAAGATCCGCAAACGAAAATTAAAGGTATTGGCTATAAAATCTCAAAATACTACATGGATAAGCTTAAGGGAAAAGAGATAAATTCAATAAGATTCTCTACCTATTTTGATAATACAGCTTCAATTACACTGAATGAAAAACTCGGATTTATAAAGATACTGACACTCTCTATGAAAGAATTTGAGATATCAAGTAACCAGGTAAAAACGATCGATAATTCAATTATAACTGATATAGATCTTAGTGAGTTAGATAAATATATTAAAAATTCAAATTACCTCTTCAAGACAAAAGGATTTATTAGTAAGGGATGGATTATTCGTCAATATTCAAAAGAATTAATTAATGATTATTTTACAAAAAATAGATATGTAGTATATAAAATTCACAATGAAATAAAAGGAGCTATGCTCATATCGGATGTTGAATATCAAGATATCTACTGGCTTAGTTTTATAGAAGCTGAAAACAAAAAAATATTTAATGAATTAATTAAATATGCAGAAAATGAAGCTATAACAAATAATTTCAGAAGTATACAGTTATTAGTACCTGATATAAAAAAGCTAAAACAATATGTTGATTGTTACGGATTTAAAAGCTGGGAACAAAATGATGATTTTTTAGTTTATGAACTTCCCCGGACTGAGATCAATCAGATAACTGGTAGAAAATGATACCAAAGAATCTACAGCTCTTTAAGTTTTCTGCGTATGGCTTTCTAAAAAATCAACGTTTCTTCGATGTTTTCATCTTCCTTTTCTTTTTGGAACAGGGAATTTCATTTCTGCAAATTGGTACATTGATCTCAATTAGAGAGATCGCCACTTTAATATTTGAAATTCCAACAGGATTTGTAGCTGACAGTCTTGGTAGACGTGGATCGATGATCTTTGCTTTTTTATCATACATATTATCATTTGCTATTTTTTTCTTTTTTCCAAAATTTATATTGTATGCGGTGGCAATGATATTCTTTGCCCTGGGTGATGCATTTCGTACAGGAACTCATAAAGCTATGATTCTGCATTATTTGAAGTTAAATGGTCTTCTGCATTTAAAAGTTGAATATTATGGCTATACACGTAGCTGGTCACAAATGGGCTCTGCACTCGCGGCTCTTATTGCCGGTGGGATCGTAATCTGTTCTTCTGAATATAAATATGTTTTTCTCTATTCAATAATTCCATATATCCTTGCTCTTATCTTAATGTTCACATATCCAAAAGAACTTGATGGTGAAAGAAGAGCCATTAATGGAATATCAACAAATATAAAATCTAATTTTAAACAAACATTTTCAAGTTTAAGGGTAAGTTTAAAAGAGCCGATTTTAAGAAAAGCTTTATTAAATTCAGCCATATTTGATGGTCTATTTAAAACGGTTAAAGACTACATCCAGCCAATACTGCAGATGGTGGTTTTGTCAATTCCCTGGTTATTGGATCTAGATAAAAGAGAGTCGATCTTAATTAGTATTGTATATTGTATCTTATATCTTTTAACTTCATATGCATCAAGAAATTCTGATAAATTTAAAAACATGTTCTCAACTTTATCAGTAGCAGTGAACCACTCTTTTATTGCGGGAGTTGCTCTTATCATAATTGCTGGTTTATTCTTTATTTTTGAATTACCTGTATATATCATATTTCTTTTTATCATGCTTTATGTTCTGCAAAATGTTCGTCGTCCGATCAATATAGGTTTTATAAGTGAGAATATTTCACATGATGTTATGGCATCTGGATTGTCTGTTGAATCACAATTAAAAACATTGTTTGTAGCTGTGATGTCACCTTTGATGGGTTTAATAGCGGATTCAGTAAATATTGGAACTGCATTTATTGTATTAAGTTCCTTGACATTAATGATTTTTCCATTGATAAAGGTTAGTGAGAAAGCAGTAAAACATTAAAATTTTTGCGAGGTATTATGATAAGGGAACTTATTGCAAAAAATCGAAGTTGTCGGAGATTTTATCAAAACTATAAAATTGAAACAGCAAAGCTGCGAGACATCATTGATCTAGCCCGGTTATCTCCTTCAGCTGCTAATCTGCAAAGGCTACGTTTTAAAATTTGTAATGATGAGGAAGAAAATGCCAAAATATTCTCATGTCTCAATTGGGCAGGATATTTAAAAAATTGGGATTGCCCTGAAGTTGGAGAAAGACCTGCAGCCTATATTATAATCTTATCAACAGAAAAAGATGTAAGTAAAGTAGCTTGTGATACAGGTATTGCGAGTCAATCAATGCTGCTGGGTGCTGTTGAGTTTGAATTGCGAGGTTGCATTTTTGGAAGTGTGAGAAAAGATGAATTACGCAAATTACTTCAAATTCCGCAAAGATACTCAATTTGTTATGTAATAGCTCTTGGTAAGCCCAAGGAGAGTATTAAAATCGAAATTGTTGAGAACAATGAGATCAAATATTGGCGTGATGAAAATGATATTCATCATGTTCCTAAACGTAAATTGGAAGATATAATTATTTAAAAGGAAACTATGAAAAAGATTATTTTATTCTCAGTATTGTTAATAATTATTTTTATTGAAGTTAATGCTCAAACTGTTAATGGAGATACTTTAAGTGTAAATGGCAAAAAGATCCTCAAAATTTGGGGTTCTCACTACGAACGTGGATATGCAACCGGATATCTGTTTGGAGATAAGATCAAAGAAATTTCAGAAGATTATTTCATCACAGTATTTTTAGGCGGTAATTCATATCTCTATGAAAACATGAGAACATATTTTCTGGATAATTTCCAGATCGAAGAAAAATATACTTCTGAAACTACTGGTATGATAAATGGAATGATAGAAGCTGATGTTATATTATATAGTGAGATCCTAAGCAGGGATATTGATGCTAATGACATACTTCTATTTAATGCAGTTGTTGATCTGGCAGCATTAGGTGATTTTGACCCAAATTATAAATTTGGATGTTCAAGTTTATCCAGCTGGGGTGAGAATACAATATCTGATCCCGAATTATCCGGAGAACTTGTAATTACACGCAACATGGACTGGACACCGCATCCAACCTTATTGGAAAATCATTTGTTAGTTGTTCATTTTCCTTCTGAATCTGATGAAGTAAATTGGCTCTCATTTACTTTCCCCGGATTTATCGGAGGATTATCAGCCATTAACGAAGATGGACTCTGTGCTTTTATGAATATGGGAAATCATAACGAACATCCAAATGCCTTTACCTTTCATCCAATTTTATTATCAATAAGAAATGGGATAGAAACTTATGATTATGATGGGAATTACGAAATAGATTCGGAAGATATTTTAGCCGCCATTCAGGAAAATTATCAGCTAAGCGGCTCAATTATACATTCAGCAAATAATGAAAGTGGAATGATAATTGAGTGCAATAACCAGAATGGAATTATTGCCCGTGATGATAATAATAACACAGTGATTCCTTCAGAACATCTGGCTGCCACAAATCATTTTAGATTATTGTATCCGCCTGCAGGATGCTATCGTTATGAGAATATTGCAGATTCTCTTACTGCTAATTCTGATATTGATTTTTTGAGGAGCTGGAATTTACTTGCGGGTGCTGCTGGAGTATCTCATAATATTCATACGATACAATATGCTCCTTCTTTAAATTTAATTAAATGGTCTACTGCTGAACAGGGAATACCTGCATATCTGCAAGAGCCTACTACGCTTGATACTGAGGATCTTTTTACATACAATACCAGCGCAAATCCACAATATTATAGTGATGATAATTCCTTTTTATCAGTTTCTCCAAATCCTTTCCATGATTCAATTACTCTATCATTTGCTCTTAAGAAAACTACCGATGTCAAAGTTAATATCTATAACATAAAAGGGCATAAAATAAAAAAATTACTGAATAATGTGTTCTTGCAGGGAAATCATAATGTTACTTGGGATGGAATAGATGAGGATGGGAAAAAAGTTTCTAGTGGTATATATTTCTACACACTTGAAACTCATTATGATATTTATACAAAAAAAATCATTATGTTGAAATAAAAAATAACATTATTTTATTGAATTCTTCAAAATTATAAGGTTTTATCTTTAATAACATTTATTTATAATAATATTTATATTCTCCTTAAAATATGAATAATCCAATTGACAAATATTACTGATTGAAAAGTCTCTACTGAATAAAATAATTATAAGAAATAAGGAGATAATTATGGCAAGAATGACCGTTGACGCGGAAATGTGTAAAGGCTGTGGATTATGTATTCTAGCATGTCCAAAGAAGATTATCAGATTTTCAAAAGAGATCAATTCCAAAGGTTATCATTATGCGGAATGTTTTGATCAAGAAGCATGTATTGCATGTAAAATGTGTTATACTACATGTCCTGATGTAGCAATTACTATAGAGAAATAGGAGGAGGAATTTTATGGCTGAAAAAATATTGATGAAAGGTAATGAAGCAGTTGCAGAAGCTGCTATCCGTGCTGGTTGCAGGCTGTATTTTGCTTACCCCATAACTCCTCAAAGTGAGTTAATAGAATATATGGCGAAAATGATGCCTAAAGTTGATGGTGTTTTTGTTCAAGCAGAAAGTGAAGTTGCTGCAATAAACATGGTATATGGAGCATCTGGAACAGGAAGACGTGTTATGACTTCATCTTCCTCACCGGGTATTTCACTTAAAATGGAAGGTATCTCTTATATTGCGGGAGCTAATTTACCTGCGGTAATTGTTAATGTTCAACGTGGTGGACCTGGCCTTGGTGATATTCAACCTGCACAAGGTGACTATTTTCAAGCAACAAAAGGCGGTGGTCATGGAGATTACCGGTTAATAGTTTTAGCACCAAGTACAGTTCAGGAATTTGCTGATATGGCAGATTTGGCTTTTGATCTTGCTGATAAATATAGAAATCCTGTAATGATATTGTCAGATGGTCTTCTGGGGCAGATGATGGAACCTGTTGAATTCAAACCATCAAAAACTAAAGAAGAGATGGAAGCTTTAGACAAACAGCATTATGATTGGTGTATGTATCCAAATGAAGATGAGCCGAATCATCATCATCATGAGATAAATTCTTTAGAAATTGATCCGCTTATCCTGGAACAGCATGTGATAAAATTAGGGAAAAAATATGATAAGATCGAAAAAAATGAGATCAGATATGAAGAATATAATATTTCTGACGAAAATGAAGTAGTTGTTGTTGCTTTTGGAACTGCTGCTAGAATTGCTAAGTCTGCAATAGATCAATTACAAGAAGAGGGAACAAGTATTGGAATGATCAGACCAATAACTGTCTGGCCGTATCCTTATGAAGCAATAAGTAATGTTCTTCATGAAAAAGTTAGAAAAGTTGTAGTTTGTGAATTGAATCTTGGTCAAATGGTTGAAGATGTAAAATTAGCCGTAAATGGAAAATTACCTGTTGAATTCTTGGGAAAAGTTGGCGGTATTCTATTTACACCTGATGAGATCAAAGCTAAAATATTAGGAACAGAGGGGGAATAATGGAAATTATTGCACAAAGACCAAAATCATTAACAGATCTGCAATTTACTTACTGTCCTGGTTGTACACATGGTATTTCCCACAGACTTATTGCAGAAGCTATGGATGAACTTGATATGAGGAATAATATGATGGGTGTTGCTCCAGTGGGTTGTTCTGTTTTCGCTTATAAATTCTTTGATTGTGATATGGCTGAAGCTGCTCATGGTAGAGCTCCTGCTCTAGCAACCGGAATGAAACGTTCTCGTCCGAATATGCATGTTTTTACATATCAGGGAGATGGAGACTTAGCAGCTATTGGAACTGCTGAGATCATCCACGCTGCAAATAGAGGTGAACATATTACTGTGTTTTTTGTAAATAATGCAATTTATGGAATGACCGGAGGGCAAATGGCTCCAACCACTTTACCTGGAATGAAAACTTCTACCTCACCTTATGGAAGAGATGAAAAAGATATCGGTTATCCAATTAAAGTTTGTGAATTACTATCTTCGCTTGTTGCACCATATTTTATTGAAAGAGTTTCACTACTCTCTCCGCAAGATATAATGAAAGCTAAAAAAGTTGTAAAAAAAGCTCTCCAATTCAATAAAGAAGAGAGAGGATTCACGTTTGTTGAGTTTGTTTCAACGTGTCCTACAAATTGGGGTTTAGCACCGATTGACGCTATGAAATGGGCTAAAGAAAATATGTTGCCATTTTTCCCGTTAGGTAATTACCGTGATAAGTCTGTTGAAGGAGGAAAATAATGAAAACTGAAATTATCAGCTCTGGATTTGGTGGTCAAGGTGCTCTTACAATTGGGAAATTTTTAGCAAAAGCTGGTATGGGAGATGGGCTTAATGTGTCATGGCTTCCTTCATATGGACCTGAAATGCGGGGTGGTACAGCTAACGTCTCAGTAGTTATTGCAGATAGAGCTATAGCATCTCCTTTGGTTTCTTATCCCGATATCCTTATCGCGTTGAATCAACCTTCAATTGACAAATTTGGATCTGACATAAAAGAAAAGGGACTTCTAATTTATAATACGGATATGTGTCCTCATGGAACAAAACGTAAAGATATAGATGTTATTGAAGCTCCAATGAATTCAATAGCAAGGGAAATTGGAAGTATGAAAGTTCTCAATATGGTAGCCATCGGCATTGTTATCGGTAAGACAGGACTTGTGAAATATGAAACTCTTGAAAATGATCTTACAGGATTTTTACAGAAAAAAAATCCTGATCTATTAGAACTTAACCTTATAGCAATAAAAAAGGGAATTGAAATAGGGAAAAAGTAATTTTCATGTAAAATTGTAAAAATTGATCAATATAATATAACCCGGCAGTGATGTCGGGTTTTTTATAAATATTAGAATTAATTTGACATTTATAATATATATTTGAGTTCTAAGTTAGATAATAATAATTTATGGGAGGATCAAATGAAAAAAAGAATAATATCAGTTATGATCATTACAATAGTAATATTTATGTTTGCTGGCTGTGCATCTACAACGCGAACAGTTACCAGGGTTTCAGTAGAAGAAGTTGCTGATCAGAGTGGCAATTGGAACGATACTGATTCACGTCTTGTTGCTGAACAGATGATAAAAGATCTGATGTATAGATCGTGGTTGCAGGATTTTGTTCTGGAAGAAGACAGGAAACCGGTATTAGTAGTTGGCACGATTAGAAATCTAAGCTCGGAACATATTCAATCAGAAACTTTTATTAAAGATATTGAACGTGAACTTATCAACAGTGGAAAAGTAAAATTCGTTGCTGGAAATAAGGAACGTACTGAGGTCCGAAAGGAAAGATTAGAGCAACAATCTTATGCTTCTGATGAAACCGCAAAAAGATTGGCTGTTGAATCCGGAGCTGACTTCATGCTTCAAGGTGGAATAAAATCAAATATTGATGCCAGTGGGAGCAAAGCAGTAAAATTCTATCAGGTTGATCTGGAACTTGTAAATGTAGAATCTAATGAAAAAGTGTGGATAGGATCAAAAGAGATAAAGAAATACGTTAAGAAGAGTAAAATGAAATGGTAGTAAATAAATGAATAAAACATTCAAAACAATTTTGATCTGCCTGGTATTATTTACGTTAAGTTGTGCAAATACAAGAAGCTCTAAAGCTCAGTTTACTGGAATTGATGAAAAATTAGTTACTCGTGAATATGATTGTGCCTTAAAACAGATCGAATCAGCTAAAGGCAAGTTTTACCAGAAGAAGGAAAAAGCTCTGTACTATATAGATGTCGGCATGCTCCAACATTATAACGGCAATTATGAACAAAGCAATAATTTACTTTCCAGTGCAGAAAAAACTTTTGATGAACTTTACACAAAGAGTATAGGGCGTGGAGCAGCTTCAATGTTGTTGAATGATAATGTACTTGAATATTCCGGTGAAGATTATGAAAATGTTTATTTGAATGTATTTAAAGCACTTAATTATGTTGAACTTGATAAATTTGATGATGCTTTTGTGGAGATAAGGAAGATAAATGAGAAGCTTTCTTTACTGGAACAAAAGCATAGAAAGATGGCTAAGCAGTATAATAAATCTAAGGATAAAAAGAAAAATTTTGAAGTAGGGAAGAACAAGTTCCATAATTCAGCACTTGGAAGATACCTGAGCATGTTGCTCTATCGAGCGGAAGGTAAAATGGATGATGCCAGAATTGACAGAGATAATATCAACGAAGCCTGGCAATTACAAGCTCATATATATAATTTTGCTAAACCAGATTTTACTAACTATTTAAACATAACTGATAAAGCAAAGTTGAATGTTATCGCATTTTCCGGTAGAGCTCCAGATAAAAAGGCAAACACGCTGTATATTCACACTGAAAAGGACTTGTTGTTGATTGCAACAACGAAAGAGGGAACTAAAGGAAAACAGAATCTAGAATCATTCAATCCAATTCCCTGGAAAGATATGAAAAAAGGTTATCATTTCAAATTCCAAATTCCATATATGAAAACGAGAAAATCAAATATAGGTAGAATCGAAGTTTTAGTAGATGGAAATAGTGCATCTGATCTTCAACAAATAGAAAATATTGAAAAAGTAGCCTTAGAAACATTCAAGATTAAAGAACCCCTTATCTATTTGAAAACAATAACAAGAACTGTTATGAAAGGTCTGTTTGCTGCTAAACGTAAACAGGAGATGGAAAAGAAAATTAACAATAAACTGTTGGGATTTGCGGCTCGCTTGGCTACAGATGCGATAGTAGATGCAACCGAAAATGCAGATCTAAGGATCTCAAGATTCTTTCCTGCAAAATCTTCGATCACTGAGATAGAAGTAAATCCGGGTATTCATAATATAAAAATAAAATACTATTCTAAAAATGGTTCAATACTTTTCATAGATGATCTTGGTGATAAAAATGTAACAAAATCAGGATTGAATTTATATGAATCATTTTATCTAAATTAAACTGAGAGGAAAAATGAAAAGATCAATAATTCTTTCAATGCTATTAATACTTTTGCTATCTTGTGCTGCACAAGCTAAGAAAAGAAAAGTATCTCAACCAGATTGGTTGAAAAATCCAAAATCCGTCTATCGTGAACAAATGTACCTTTCTGCGATAGGAGAAGGAGATTCAAGAAGTGATGCAGAAAACATGGCTGCTGGTAATCTAGCACGAATCTTTGAATCTAACATCAAAGCGGAAGAGACAGTAAATCAGCGCTATATGGAGCTTACGAAAAATAAGAAAACTGATATTGAAGAACAGACTAATGTTCTAAAAAATGTAAACATCAAATCTCAGCAGACACTCTTTAATATTCAGTATGGTGAAAGCTTTACAGACGATATGGGAAGAGTTCACACAATTGCCTATCTGAACAGAATGAAAACAGCTGAAATATACGAGAGTAAGATCAACAAAAATGCTGAACAAATTAATTATTTTGTTGGATTAGCTGAAAATAGTAAAGATCCAATTTTAAACTACGCTGCGATGAGTGCTGCTTCGGCAGTAAGTTCGCAAAATGAAATTTTGATTGGACAACTCACGATAATTTTTCCAACAGCTCTGGAAATGCTGGAATTGAATTATGATCATAATGAGATCATTAAGAATACGAGTTCAGCTGCAGCAAATGTGTCGTGCAAAATTGATATTAAAAATGACAAGGAAAAAAAGGTAACTATTCTCCTGGAAGAGTTGATCAATGATCTGGGATTTGTCTTGAACAACGATGAAGTTCTCAGAATTGATGGTGATATTTTACTTGAGGAAACGGATCTGAATCGAGACCTGGAATTTATTAGATATGAACTTCAGATTAATGTAACCAATAATAAAGATAATGTAATTGTATCAATGTCTGAGAAGGGAAGAGAAGGACATGTTTCTGCTGCTGAGGCAAAAGCACGTGCTATTCGTACACTAAGTAAGAAGATAAATAAACAACTCAAGAAGAAGCTTAT
The DNA here is from genome assembly GCA_030765535.1 of Candidatus Tenebribacter davisii. Lineage (GTDB taxonomy): Bacteria > Cloacimonadota > Cloacimonadia > Cloacimonadales > TCS61 > Tenebribacter > Tenebribacter davisii. Next base: position 1,722 of record JAVCCH010000133.1, on the reverse strand, counting down.
ATCATATTTTGATAATATGGTTTTAGAGTAACCCTCACCTAACCTCTCCCAGGGGGAGAGGAATAAAACTGATTAAAATAAAGTAATATTATATTCCCTTCTCCTGTGGGAGGAGTCATTGCAGGTTCAATCTTGTAGATTGAACTATAAAGTTTTGTATGCATCAAAATGATACGTTCTGCTTCAAATATTAACTCTATGTGGACAAAAGGAGTAATTATGAAATACATTAAGAAGATCATATTTTTTATATCTTTATTTGTACTTTATATCATCTTTAAAGAATTTCTGCAATTATGTGTTTATATGAAAAATGTACATCCTTATGCTGCTTATGCCACTTTAGCAGTTATTGTACTTGTTTTCGTGATTTATGTGATTGTGCCAATATTAAAGATATTAAAGATCCCAAAAAATTTAGGACCAACCCTCGATAAGGATAAAGAAACTGAACTTATCTCACAAAGGATAGAAAGATTCAGAAAGAATAAATTTCTACAAGAACAAGATTTTGATTTTTCTGAGATTAGAAATGATAAGGAGAGTTATAACAAGATTCTCAAAGTACTTTCAAAGGAAACTTCCGAAGTCAGGAAAAGTCGGGTGTCACAACTATTTTACAGTACGGCGATAGCACAAAATGGATTCCTGGATGCTATTCTTATCCTTTCTGCCAGCATTAATCATATCAAAGAGATATTCCTACTTTATAATGGCAGAGTATCTAATCGTGATCTTTTAACCATTGGAAAAAAAGTTTATTATTCTATGGCAATTGGAGGTTCAGAAGGTGTGGAGTATGTTACAGAAGAGATCTTTTCCAAATTTGCTGTCGATAGCTTGAAAAGCATTCCTTTCATTGATAAAATATTTTCTTCGATAGCAGATGGTTTTGTGAATGCTGCCCTATTAACTAGAATCTCATATATCACGGAAAATTATTGTAAACTTACCTATATTGAAAATGAGAAAGCTATTTATCCTTCAGCACATTTTATCTTTAATTCTGCTAAAAACATAACATCTCATACAATTGATAAACTTAAAGAATCATTAATTAAAATGACTGTGGACAGTTCTTTCAACTTTGCTTTGATCGCTGTGAATCCAATCGGTTATGTATTGGGAAAATCAATTGATAAAAGTGATAGCATAGATTTTACAAAAAAAGAAAAATTAAAAGAACATGCCAATCTTATTGGAAATCCTATTTTTTATGGATTGGGAAAATTATATAAAAGTTTGAGGAAAAAATGAGATCATATCGCAAAGAATTATGGTTTAACACGAGCAAGAGAAGAGAATTTATCAATATTACTCCAGATGTTGATGCATGCGTTTTAGAAAGTGGTATAAAAGAAGGTCTTTGCCTGGTTAATGCAATGCACATAACAGCGAGTGTATTTATTAATGATGATGAACCAGGACTTCATAATGATTTTGAAAAATGGTTGGAGAAACTTGCTCCGGAAAAACCTTACGCACAGTATCAGCATAATGGATTTGAAGATAATGCGGATGCACATATAAAGAGAACCGTTATGGGAAGGGAAGTAGTTGTTGCCTTAACAAACGGAAAACTGGACCTCGGCCCATGGGAACAAATATTCTATGGAGAGTTTGATGGAAAGAGAATGAAACGCGTTCTAGTAAAAATTATTGGAGATTAAACTTTCTAAAGTTTGAGTAGATTAAAAAAACTATAATTATTAAAATAGATTT
>JAVCCH010000075.1 GCA_030765535.1 Candidatus Tenebribacter davisii | reverse complement strand
CTATAACTGTGCTGTCAAATCTGAGGACTCGGGTTTTATAGCCATTGATCTGCTTGTTATAGAGATACTCGATACCCTTGAAGTTTGTCACATACTCTTTTCCCTTCTGACCATTGACAAAGATACCCTTCTCATCTACTTCAAATCCTGCTGTTGCGAGTTGCTTCTTGAATATGCTATCAAGATTTCGATTTTCCTCTACACTAAATTGCAGGTAAGTCTGTTCGCAATCAGAAGACTTAGTTGCGTCGTTTTTACTTCTGTCATATTCTCCAGCATATTTGTTAATTCCCTGAGATTGTTTATCAGCTCCTGCCCTTTTACGCCCCTTTGTACTCTTGCCAATACGATTTTCCAACCACTTATCTGCTGATTCTTTCGATATTAATATCTTCTTGCCATCATACTTCACAACTATGCCATCTTCATCTTTTAGTCTTTGAATTGTTTTGGTGCAAACACTTGCTTTTTTTGCTAGTTCTTTTACTGTATAATATTTATTATTTTCCATGTTTTCTCCATCTTTTAGTTTTCTGAATAATACTTGTTAAATAAATCTATGTCAAAAACCCGTAAGAAATCCTTAAATTTTTCCTCTAGCTCTTTTGGGATACTTCCACCAGTAACTTTGCCCATTTTCAGTATTGTATCGTGTACTTCAAGTGGTGAAAGATCAGCATATTGTTTTAATGTCGTATTTATAGATTCATGTCCGACATTGAGACCTACGACTTTGACTTCCAATCCATTTCTGGCCGCCTTTAGACCATAATAAATGTGGCTGTCTCGGAAAGAATGAGCATGATATCTTTCATAACCAGAATTCCTGCATCTTTCTTTGACAATCTTTTCACCAGTAATCATTGCTATTTTATCTTTTAGAAGGCAGTTACTCTTACTAAATTCGAGCATTTCTCCATCCTTATTACTCTTTGCTATAGGGAACATCGGATCACAATCTTCAAACCCAAGTGATTTTAATTCTTGTATCCACTCTGTAAAAATAATGTAAAATTTATTGAAGTATCTGGGTATTGTTGTAGGAATATATTTACTGTTTTTTGTCTTTACGCCCATATTGGGATCTTGGTATACTTCACGCTGTTCAGGATCGAAACGTCCGATAGTCATAGTTACTGCAGCGTATATCCTTGAAGCAGTAAGAGTAAGATATGCAATCAAGGCTCGATCTCGCCGGTCAATGATTCTCTCAGTTGGTATATCATTAATGATTTTCTCAATATCTTTTAGCTTCGGATATGATTTGACTTTCCTACCAATATTTTTCATACTTTGCTTTTCTGAGGGGCTTAATCTCCAGCAATTAAGCACATCCTTCTCAATAATCCTCTTATACCCTTTCTGTTCGCTAAGATACTCGAAGAGTTTATGTATTTGGGATATAATATTGACTTTAGTGTTACTTGATATTGGTTCACCCCTATAGGTCTGTTTGTCTAGGTAAGCTCTAAATCCATTGAAAGTCTCAGCTTTGATCTTTTTAAGAGAAGTACCATTTAAATATTTTTCGAGATGAGTAATGGCCTGTTCTGACTTATCGATAGTCTTTAGGCTAAATCCACCTCTCTCCCTCGATTTTAAATAACTATTAAATATCCTCCGATTAAATGCAATATTGTTATTTTTTTTCTTTTCCATGTTTACTCCTTTCCAATTAACTTTGCAATAGGGATAGTTGCCCCTGTCTTCATCCCTTTTACTGCTTTCATAGATTTGAACCTGTTAAATTTTCTTTGGCAGTAGGGGCACCTACCTTCCACCATAACCTGAACTTTTGCATCATTGTAATATTTGCCAGTACTAGTACATTTAACTTCGATATTATTAAATGAAAATACTCTACCACAACCATGACAAAGAACTTCATCTTTTCCATGATCTATTGTGGTTTTATTGTAGAACTGGCAATAAAAGTCCTTTGCTTCTGCCCCACATATAAGATAGGGCTTCACACCCTTATCTGCTGGCAAGCCTAGTTCGATATGAGAGTATATTGTTTTCGGGGTTACTCCGACACATTCTGCTAATTCATGGGGAGTATAGTATCTTGTGTTGTGGATTTTTCTGTATTTCGCTTTCTTAGACATGGTCCCTTCCTTGAGAGATTTTCTCTGCTTGCTTTTGCAGCGCTTCTTCTGTGTTAATTTCAATGACATTCTCTTCCAACCACAATATTAATTGTTCCGGGTCAAAACGTAAGCGACTAAATACCTTCTTGTGCGGAATCTGTCGCGACATTGTCAGCTTGTACAGCTTGCTGAGTGATAAACAGAGTAAATCTGCTGCTTCCTGAGAATTCAAATACTTTTTCATTTAACCTCCATGGTTATCATATAATAGTATTGCATTTGCTGTGCCAACCGCCAAAATACCGTATAGTGCTAATATGAAACAACTTATGCGACAATTTGATTTATTCTTTTAATCAAAAATATTTGATTCTAATTGATTAAATATAGTTATTTTAGGCTGTAATTTATTTTTGTATTGACATTTATGAGTATTATCAAATTATTTGTACTATCAAAATATTTTAGGAGGTAATGTGAAAGATAACATTTTAGTTATAGCTTCAGAAATACCAATTTGGCAAAACACCATTATAATAAAACCTAATCCCTCAGAGAATTCTCAAATTGAAATAGTTAACTCACCAAAATTTCCAGATTATGAAAATGATTATGCCCTGTTACATTACAGCAACATTGGTAAGCTTGCATTCAAAAAGGTAATCATATTGCAATACTACCTTGATGAAACTTATCTAGAAAGTTATAGAAGTTATCTTCTACAGGTATATAGTGCTTTAAACAAATTAGTGGAAATTGACTCGGCTAATATCGATGGACACAACGAAGACGATCAAGAGTTACTTGGCTTTGTGAAAAACTATAGCAGATATGTACCAACAAATGCTGAATTACCACTTATGCACTTGGATAAGGATAAATTTGAACATTATCTACAAACTTTTGAAGCCGAATTCCTACAGTATAGCTACATATTCATTAAATATAATTCTGATCCATTAGAATTAGCAAACCAGATTGAAAGTTCAATCAATGGCATTGTTTCGGACATAAATAATTTTAGCTACGTTGTGAATATAGGTAAAGAGAAGATTAAAGAGGCACTACATAAAGTTGTGACAAAACACAATCTCATTCCTTATAATGTAGATTATTGTAAAGATAGTAAGTATTACAGATATATAGCATCAACTACCTTTCCCAATTCACCTGATAATAAAATATTAGGTAAACTGCAATATGAAGCAGTTTACTCAACCCAAGAACTTATTAATATTTCTGAACAATATAAGATACCTGAGCCAATGAATCATATTGACAAAAGAAATTATTACTTTGCTAGTATATGTATTATGACTTCAACAACATTTCTTGCTCAAGGACCTTCGGGTTCTGGAAAATCCTTCTCTGTTAAAGAAGTTGTTTCTAATTTGAAACGGGATGACAATTATATCGAGCTCAATTGTGCATGTCTATCTGGTGAGTTACTAATTTCTCATCTATTTGGGCACATTAAAGGAGCTTTCACCGGCGCAGTAAGTGACAAAACGGGATACGTTGAGGAATATTCAAAAGGTATCATATTCATGGATGAGATAGGTGAATTATCCTTGATAGATCAAGCCAAAATTTTGAGATATATTGAAACTGGTTATTATACAAAACTTGGGGAGACTAGGGAAAAAATATCAAATGCACTGCTACTTTTTGCAACAAATAGAGACCTGAAGGAGATGTGTGACAACAAACTTTTTCGTTGGGATTTATATTTCAGAATATCTAAAAATGAGTTACTGTTTAAACCATTCGAAGATTTAGACTATGATGCTAAAATTGATATAATCAAATTTATTGTTAATAAGTGCAACGAAAATTTAAAAGAAAGTCAAATTAATAAATCAGATTACAATGATAAGTTTTTATCGGAAGAAGCAACTAACGTAATAATCTTCAAATACACTTGGCAAGGCAACATAAGAGAAATTTATAATATAATCAACAAAGCCTTCACTTTTACTCTTACAACTGAAATCACGAAACTTGACCTGTACAAAAGTATTCAGCATAAACCCCATGAAGCAACAACTAATCCATTCGATATCAAGTTTAGTGACATAGAAGGAAAAGGAGCTATGAAATTAGTTAGTGAATTTAAAAAGAAAATAACGGAAGTAGCTTTGAAAGAAAAAATAACCCAAAAAAAAGCAGCAGACAGTATTGGTCTTTCTCCTCAAACTTTCAATAATTGGTATAAGAGTGAGCAAAAAAAGAAATAATCTGGACACTTTTCTGGACACTTTTGATAAAATGGATTACCGTATTTCATTATCATGTATAATTTTATGTTTCACATGACGGGTTCGAATCCCTGACTCTCCGCCAATGTATTAAATCAATTGCATTTATATTATGTGTGTAATGGATTCAAATAGAATACTCTCAAATTAACCTTATCATGAATCGCAAGATCAAACAAACAAAATCACCACAAGACCAAACCAACGACACGCTTTTCACACCCTTCTTCTTGCTCTGCAGTGAATCTGCTTGTTAGCCATTATCACACTCTTTTAGCAAAATTTATTATCTTTCATTCTTTTTTGTGATTTTCTTCCAAATGCCTTTTGTAATTCTAATTTCTCCTCCATTATCTTCGAGCAGAACTTCAATCTCGAATACTTCATCTATCATGTAATCTTCCACACTGTCAAAAAAATCTAGTCCAAGATATTGCAGAAAAGTTACAATCCAGCCAGCAAGCCCAGATTCGTAGATTACCAGACGGATTTTTACCCATTGATCTATTGGCAGAAGTGTTCCTGATTGCAGCGAAT
>JAVCCH010000054.1 GCA_030765535.1 Candidatus Tenebribacter davisii | reverse complement strand
CTTTTAATCCAACAACTAATATCAAATTCAGTTTGAAAGCTGATGCAAAAGTATCACTTAATATTTACAATGTTCGTGGTCAAAAAGTAAGGACATTGATCAATAATAGTATGAAAGCCGGATATCATACTGTAGTTTGGAATGGTAAAGATGAAGCAGGCAAAAGTGTATCAAGTGGCATATATTTCAACCAGTTCGGTACAGCTGAAGATGATGGTAGTGATTACACAAGTATCAAGAAGATGATACTCCTTAAATAAAGGATTAAATATAATCACAGATTAATAAATTAATAGCCCTGCTCGGTGTTTTACGAGCAGGGCTGTTTAGGTTTAAGTCTCAAATTATTTTAGTTAATTCACATGTCACTCAATAATTCTAACAGCTCATCTAAATTACTATTTGTAAATTCAATCTCTGTACATTCCCTATAAAGTTCTTCTCTCTGTTCCCATAACTTAAATAATTCTTCTTCACTTCTATCAAGTACGAGAGGGCGGTATGAGTTTAGTATTCTTGACCTGATTATTTGCCAGGATGGATTCAGCCAGATAGTTTGTTTTGTTTTTAGGAATTCTATGTTTTCCTTAAGTTCAACAATTCCACCACCTGTAGAGATTATCCCAGATATATTCCAATTTAATAATATTTTTGATTCAATATCTCGAAATGTTTTTTCACCTTTTAATTTAAAAATATCATTCACACTAAGTTTTGCTTTTTTTTCGATCTCACGATCAATATCATGAAAGTCCAAATTCAATTTTACAGCTAATTTCTCGCCCAGATAAGTTTTTCCAACTCCCATAAATCCGATTAAAAAGATCTGCTTACTCATATATGACTCCTTGTAAAACAAAAGACCGGTTTTTTATCACCGGTCTTTTTTATACTGTTTATTTAAAAGATGAATTTTCTTTATTCATCTTCCTTTTTTTCTTCTTTTACATCTTCTTGTTGAACCTCAACAGTTTCTTCTACAGTTTCTTCTTTTGAAACTTCAGCAGTTTCTTCTGCAGCTTCTTCAACAGCTTCTTCTTGTGAAACCTCAACAGTTTCTTCTGCAGTTTCTTCTTTAGGTTCTTCGGGTTTAGTTTCTTTCAGCTCTTCTTTTGGAACCTCAACTGTTTCTTCTGCAACTTCTTCTTTCGGAGCTTCAACAGTTTCTTCTTTAACTTCTTCTTTCGGAACCTCAACTGTTTCTTCAGCAGCTTCTTCTTTTACTTCCTTTTTCGTATCTTCTACTGCTTCTTCTTTAGGTCCTTCAGGTTTAGTTTCTTTCAGTTCTTCTTTCACAAGATTTTCTTTAATTGCTTTTCTCTTTTCAGATTTTGCATTTACTCTCTCTTGATGCAATTCTACAAATTCATTAAACTCATCTTTATCTCTGGCAAAGAAATGTGCTTTCACACTTAAGATCAAACGTCTGTTTTCCAGATCAAGTTCAATTACTTTCAGTGGTAATACTTCACCAACTTCAAAAGCCATCCCAGCTTTCTTGAGTCCGGGAATTGCCAGATGAGAAAGAGGAATAAATCCTTCTACTGTATTCTCATTAACAGTAACATCAACCAATACACCTTTAGCAATGATCTTAACGATATTTGCTTTTACTTCTGTATTGATCGGCAGTTTTTGATCAAGATCATTCCATGGATCAATGTGCAATTGTTTTATACCCAAGGCAATTCTATGTAATGTTTTATCAATAGAAAGTACTTTCACATCAACTTCATCACCCTTCTTGAGTACTTCTTTGGGATGATAAATTCGTTTTGTCCAGGAGATATCTGAAATATGGATCAATCCTTCTATATCCTCTTCGATCTCGATAAATACACCAAATGGGGTTATACTTTTCACAATTCCTTTGATTTGAGTTCCAACCGGATATCTATCTTCTATAGTAAGCCATGGATTTGGTTCCATTTGCTTAACACCGAGAGAAATTCTTCTTTCTTCCTTAGAAGTAGAAAGGACAATAGCCTTAATTGAATCACCTTTATTAAACATTTGTTTAGGATGTTTAATCTTTTTTGTCCAACTCATTTCTGAAACATGTACAAGCCCTTCAACTCCAGACTCCAGCTCAACAAATGCACCATAATTAGTTATATTAACAACTTTACCGGAAACAATTGATCCTTCCGGATATTTTGTTTCAATATTTTCCCATGGATGTGGAACTAATTGCTTTAAACCAAGTGAAACTTTTTCATTTTCTATATCAAATTTCAGTACTTTAACTTTAACCTTATCTCCGATATTCAACATATCAGAAGGATGTTTAATATGACCCCAGCTCATATCAGTGATATGAAGCAGGCCGTCAATTCCACCCAAATCTATAAAAGCACCGTAATCGGTAATATTTCTAACTTCACCATCAAGTTCTGCACCTTCGGTGATTTCTTCTTTTAATCCTTCTAAACGTGATTGCTGTTCTTCAATGAGAACCTGCTTTCTGGAAACAATGATATTTCTCCGCTCTTTATCAATTTTGATGATCTTGAACTCGCTTTCTTTACCAATAAATTGATCTAAGTTTGGAATTGGTTTTGTAGAAATCTGTGATCCAGGTAAAAAAGCTTCCAGATTTTCCAGATCAATAATCATTCCACCTTTTACACGACGTCTTAGTATTCCGATAACTGATTTATTCTCTTCCATAATCTTTTCAAGTTTTTCCAGATTTAGATAAAAATCGGCTTTCTTTTTGGAAAGTCTGAGTCTGCCAATTCCATCTTCTACAGAATCGATATAGACTTTGATCTTACTACCTATTTCGGGTAGGTTAGAATTTGAAAATTCACGGATCGAGATCGCACTTTCAGATTTAAATCCGATATCAACTAGAACTGATCGTTCATCAACACTTACTACAATACCTTCAACAATTTTTCCCTGTTCAAATTTTTTGAAATGTTCATCAAGCAAGGATTCCATATCTTCTTCATATTCATCTTTGCCAGATTCTTTTTTTGTTTCCTTTTTCTCTTCCTCTTTTACTTCTTCATTTGATTTTTCTTCAACTTTAGATTGTTTTTCTTCCTTACTTTCGATAGTTTCATTCGTTTCTGAAAATTCATTGTTTTGATCGTTAACAAACATTAATCCTCCCTAAAACCAGGAATATCTTCGATATTTTCGACTTTATTAATATTCCCTACACACTCTAAAATATGATTATAAACTTCTACAATTACCCAATCAGGAGTAGAAGCACCAGCGGTTAAGCCAATATTTTGTTTATTTATAAACCATTTTTTATTAATTTCACACGCTATCTCTATATGGTAGGTCTTTACAAAACTTTCACAAATTTTGGCAAGCATTTTTGTATTCGAACTGTTTTTCCCACCGATCACGATCATAATATCACTCACTTTTGCCAAATTTAAGGTTGAGTTTTGTCTTACAGTAGTTGCATTACAAATAGTATTTATAACACGCATTTCGTGACATTTTGGAACTAATTTTTTTACCAATTCCTGCAGATCTTCAACTCTTCTGGTTGTTTGAGAAATAATTCCAATTTTCTTAAATTGTTTATCCTCAAGTTCGTCCGCATTTGCTACGATCAATACCTCTTTATCTACATAAGATCTTAATGCTTTAACTTCAGGGTGATCACGATCGCCTAAAATTATAAGATAGTATCCCTCTTCCGATAATGATTTAGCATAATCCTGCGTTTTAGAAACATAGGGACAGGTCGCATTGATAATTTCAATATCATTTTTTATTAATTCATCTAAAATCTCTTTTTTTACTCCATGCGATCTAATAATAGTAGGGCGTTTTTTTATTTGATCAAAGTTATCAACTTTAATTATTCCTTCACTTTCAAGTTTTGCTACCATTTGCGGATTATGTATAATTGAGCCCAGAGTAACAATCTCATGATTTTTTTTTGATGCTTCAAGGGCAATTTTTATAGCTCGTTTCACACCGAAACAAAAACCTGAGTTTTTAGCAATTCTAACATTCATTTTTCAACCTATATACTTTTTCAATTACAATCTTTGCTAATTTTTTATAATCTTCTTTTGAATCTCCCATTTCTGCAAATGAGATTGCTTTTATTTTCTCACCAATTACAATTTTTAATCTTTCCTTACCTAAAAAACATTTCATAAAATTAGTTGAATTATGGATATAAACTGGACATATATCTCTTTTTGTGTCTATTGCAAATTTGCCAATACCGGATTTCACCTTACTAGATTTTCTTGTACCTTCGGGAAATATCAAAATTGAATGTCCCTTTCTTAGAACCAGTTTCACCATTGTAATAGCAGCTTTATCTATTCTACCACGTTTTATCGGGATACAATTTACATAATTTAAAAAAGCTCCAATTGGTTTATGTTTAAATAATTCCACTTTTGCAAGATAGTGAATTTCTGCAGGAACTATTGACCCAATAAATGGTGGGTCAAAAGCTGAGATATGGTTAGCTGCAATTATACAATTCGAAATTTCTGATAGTCTATGCTCATTGATTATTTGCAGTCTCCAGAATATCTTCATATACAGCCTTACGCAACCCGTAATTATTGAATAACTTTTACGCATCTTTACCTCATTCAACTACAATTGAATAGATCATATCGACCTGCTGATCTATTGTCACATTACTTGTGTCAATTGGAATAGCATCTATTGCTTGTTTAAGTGGAGATATATCACGAGTAGAGTCATTTTTATCGCGCCAAATCAATTCTTCTTCTATCTTTTCTAGAGAGATATCTTCACCTTTTAACCTCGCTTCCTTCCATCTGCGTAATGCACGCGTCTTTACATCTGCTATCATAAAGAATTTAAAATCAGCATTAGGAAATACAACTGTACCAATATCTCTGCCATCCATTATAATACCACCATTCTCTCCCATTTTACGCTGCAATTCAACCATCTTTTTTCGTACTATCCCAATTACCGCAATTTGAGAGGAGAGCTTAGTTATATCCGCTTCCCGAATCCGAGTTGAAACATCTTCATTATTTAAAAGTATTCTATTCCCATTTTTTGCATATTTAATCTTAATACTTATCGTATCAAGCATCTTTTTTAAAGCAATTTCATCATCCAAATCCACATCCTGTAATAACGTACATAACCCGCAAGCACGATACATAGCTCCGGTATCGATATAAACATATTTTAATCTTTTTGCTAGTTGTTTTGCTGTCGTACTCTTACCGGAAGCAGCCGGGCCGTCAATAGCGATCACAAATCTTTTATTCATTAATATTCCTTAAAAATTATATACCAATCCAACTGTATTATCTTCAAATTTGAGATGTATTTTCTTTTTTTTATCCTGAAAATCGAAGAGATGAGCATCAACAAAAGCATCAATAGCTGATAGAAAAATAACTGTTCCAATCCAAAAAAAATCACTTTGTCGCTTCTCATAATATTTTACATATTCGTTATAGTAATCTGAATTTAATTCTGGATTTACTTTATATTTATCATATGAATTCTCTGCTTCAAGATGATGATAGGCTGCAAGACCTATCAAGCTTCCTTCCACTGCGAAAACTAAGCCAGATTTTACAAATTTCCTGTTATATAATTGACCTCCTCCTGGAATAAGGCAGGAAAGAGCTGCTGCTTTTAATGGTTGTTTTTTCACAAGTTCCTCTTCTGCGAATAGAGAAGTTAAAAGAAGAAATAGGAAGAGAATTATCAACAAATTACGCATGTTTAATTCTCTCTTTTAAAATTTGGAAAAATAGAGGTATCATGATCTCATGATGTCCAATAAAATAATAACCTTTCCCACCACTTAAAGTAGGACGTTGTACGATATTGGTTTGCGGACGATAATGCCTATTCATATCAAACACAGCTGTATAGAAATTATTCAGAGGATATCCCAAGTTACGAACAACAGTAACTGCTTTTAAAAATACTTCTGGCATAATAACTGCAGAACCAAAATTCAAAAAGATTCCACCATCATTTAAATCAATAAGACTATTGCAGAATATCCTGAAATCACGCATTGAACAATCACCTATAGCTGCACCATCAGCTGTTTCATGCTGATGAACAATATCTGTTCCAAGGGCAACATGCACAGTAAAGGGAATTCCTAATCTGTAAGCATTAGCAAAAAGAGAAATTTTATTATTCACAGCTTTAGTTTCTATTAAATTTTTTCCGATTGCTTCTCCGTAACCAAGTTTTTTATAGGCCGAACTTATGATCTCATTAATACCGTCACAAGTCTCTTCTGCCATACCAAATTCACCTGATTCTAAAGCAGAAGCTACATCTTCAGATGTTTCACCAAACCTGGCAATTTCATAATCATGAATTACAGCCGAACCATTTGAGGCTAATCCTTTAATTAAACCGATTTCCATCATTTCAATAATAATTGGAGCCAAACCGCATTTAATGACATGGCCTCCCAAAGCAACTATAACAGGTTTATTATTTTTGTAGGCATGGACACATTTATCTAATAACTCATTAAAATCTTTTGCTTTCAATATATCCGGCAGGGATTTGGTAAATTCTTGAAAATTTGTTATTCCTGGTTTAGAAAAATATTCCTTTTTTACCAAACTTAATCTGTTCTTAATCGAAGTTTTTCGTAATTTAGTAAAATCTATTTCGTTATACTTACTCATGTATTTACTCCATTTTCATATCGATCTTATCTGCAAATTCATCTTTAAAAGCTTTATAATTCCCAGCTAGAATCGCCTGTCTTGCCTTCGTAACGAGATCAAGATAGAAATGCAAACTGTGAATAGAGGCTAATCTCATTCCCAGCAATTCATTCACATTAAACAAGTAACGAATGTAAGCACGTGAAAAATTCCGGCAAGTATAACATTGGCAATTTTCATCAATTGGAGAAAAATCTTCTTTATATCTGGCAGATTTTATGATCATTTTCCCATTCCAGGTAAAGATCGTTCCTTTCCTTGCATTTCTGGTCGGCATCACACAATCCATCATATCAACACCGTTTTCGATATTCTTTAATAAATCACCCGGAGTACCAACTCCCATTAAATACCTTGGTTTATCCATTGGTAATATATCATTGAGAAATTTTGTGATCTTGAACATATCTTCTTTGTTCTCACCAACAGCAAGTCCGCCAATAGAATATCCGGGGAAATCCATTTCCATTAACTTTTTAGCACTTTCTTCTCGTAGATCTTTGTGAACACCACCCTGCACAATTCCAAATAGAGCCTGTAATTCAGTATTCTTATGAACGGCTTTCCCTCTTGCAGCCCAATTTAAGGTTGTTTTTAGAGAATCTGCAACATATTTTTTTGTGGCCGGGTAAGGAGGGCATTCATCAAAAGACATAATAATATCTGCGCCAATTGCATTTTGAATTTCAATTACTTTTTCCGGTGTGAACATGTGATGACTTCCGTCAATATGAGATTGAAAACGAACCCCTTCCGGTGTTATCTTCCGTAAACCTGCCAAACTCATAACCTGGAAACCGCCACTATCGGTAAGGATCGGTTTATCCCAACCCATAAATTTATGTAATCCACCTGCTTTTTTAATCAATTCATGTCCTGGGCGCAAATAAAGGTGATACGTATTACCTAAAATTATTTGAGCTTTTATATTATATAGATCTTGCGGATCAAGAGTTTTAACTGTTGCACGCGTGCCAACAGGCATAAAAATTGGTGTTTTGATCTCACCATGGGGAGTTTGCAAAATCCCTGCCCGGGCATTTTCACAGGTTGCTTCAATTTTGAAATTGAAAATATTATCCTCCATTTTCTATTTGTGCTTTATGTTCTTTCATCGAATTACTGCGGCTGAACAATCTGCTGAAATCATTCCAAAAAGCAAAGATCATTAGAAAAACAAGTATGAAAAGACCAATGTTCTGTAATACTATCTGGATATTTAAACTTAGTGGTTTTTTTCGGATCCCTTCGATAAAGCAAAAGAAAATATGTCCTCCATCCAGAATGGGAATTGGCAATAAATTCATGATCATCAATATTAAACTTATCGCTGCTATAAAAGAGAGTATACTATCAAGTCCTTTATCTGCAGTTTGAGCAGACATGGCATAGATCATAACCGGGCCGCCAAGATTATTCTTGATCTCACTTGGATTGACGATCAATTTATACAGCATAGCGTAATTCAAATAAACAAACCTTATTGTACCGAGTGTGCCATACTTTATAGATTCAAATATATTATATCTTTCTATGTATTTTACCGGCATATACTGTGTAATACCAATGATCCGGTTGTTATCCAGAATATTCTCTTCAGGAGCTATCGACTTTTCGAAGATATCATCTCCCCGTTTTATTTTTAGTGTAATCGATTCATTCTCGGCAGACGTGATCATATCCCGCATATCAAACCAATCCAATACAGGTTTACCATCGATTGATAATACTTCATCGTTATCCATCAAACCGGCTTTATAAGCTGCCATTCCTGGTGCTACTTCTCCAATTATCGCCGGAACATAAGGTAATATTTCTGTAACCCAAGTTTCAGGCTTAACTTCATTGTTGGTAATTAAAATTTGGTTATTATCCCTTTCCACCAGAAAGGTATTTTCTTCACCACTTTTTGTAAATTGAATTATCTGTGTCCAACCCTCAACATCTTCATCATTCACCTGCAAAATAGTATCTTTCTCCTGAACAAATTCAGCATAATTTGCATCTACTTTCCCAATAACAGGCAACTGATCTTCAAAATGTTTACCTACGGCAAAAATTAGGATGAAGATAAGAAGAGCTAATATAAAGTTGGCAAAAGGTCCGGAAAAGGCAATTATTGCACGTTGCCACCATAATTTGGATTTAAATGAATTTTCATCATTTTCGATCTTTTCATCCGGATTTTCACCTTTCATTTTTAAATACCCGCCTAGCGGGATCAATGATATTCTGAATTCTGTTATTCCCTTTTTAAAGGAAAATAATTTTGGCCCAAATCCAATTGAAAATTTTTCTACTTCAACTTTGAATATTCGAGCAGCAATAAAGTGACCAAATTCATGAACTGTAACCAAAATTCCCAAAGCTACTAAAGCACCCATTATATTTAACATATAACTCCATTAATACATTTTTAATATAATCAAATCCTTTCAATTCACTCAGCAGGTCAAGTTTTTTGGTTGTTTCCTGATTTTATTTGACATATTTTACACTTACTTCAAAAAAGCAAAAAAAATTGGAATATAGGTTATGAAGAAATTTGTTTTATTAATATTTGTTCTTTTATTTATAATGTCTTGTGCAAAACCAAAGGAAGAGCCGGAGAAGATCGATCCTTTTATTTATAGAACTGACGTTCTTGAAGAAGGTGAAACTCTTGCAAATGCACTTATGGATGAAGGACTGGACAACGGTTTAGTTTACAAGCTTGTGAATAAGTTAGATTCACTTTACGATCTCAGGCATGCTCATCCTAACGATAGTTTTACTGTAAAACTGGATTCTCTTGATATCCTTCACGAATTAAGTTTCAAACCAGATCAAGTTCACAATTATAGAGTTATCAGAGACACATCAAATATATTCTATACACAGATCGATACCCTCAAGCTATTAAAAGAGATCACAGTAAAAGAGGGAGAGATCCATTCATCATTATGGCAAGGTATGAGTGATGAAGGTATTGATCCTGCTACTATTGTAATGTTCACACAAATTTTTCAATGGGATATTGACTTCTTTATTGATCCGCAAAAAGGAGATGAATTCCACATTGTTTACGAAAAAAACATGGATGAAAATGGAAATTTTGTAAAAGCAGGTAATATACTTGCTGCCAATTATTCCAGTAAAAATTATAATGAGATCGCTTATAGATACACAAACAAAAAAAATGAAACCAGATATTATGATAATAACGGCAAATGTATTCAAAAAGCATTTTTAAAATCTCCTCTAAATTACAAAAGGATCTCATCATATTTTGGAAGTCGTTATCATCCTATAACCAAAAAAACACGATTTCATAATGGTGTGGATTATGCAGCCAGTTATGGAACTCCTGTAGAAGCCTCTGCTGACGGAACCATCATACATAGAGGTTGGAAAGGCGGACATCCAACTGTAAACGGGAAAACGGGTGGATATGGCAAAACCATAATGATAAGACATGGCAATGGTTATAAAACACTTTACGGTCATCTCAGCAGTTATGGTAAATATCGTGAGGGAGCCAGAGTTAAACAGCATGACATAATCGGGTATGTTGGTTCAACCGGATTATCTACTGGGAATCATCTGCATTACACGATCTATCATTACAATAAAGCCATAAATCCCTTAAAACTTAAGAACGTTTCAGGACCTCCAGTTCCAAAAAATGAGATGAACAACTTTTTAGCTTCAATTGAAAGTTTACAGAGATTTTTTATTGCAGGCTCCACAACTGATACATCAAAATAATTGTATTAATTGTGCTCTCATATTAATTGCGGAAATTATAATTGACATAATAAGGTAAAATGGAAGTTTTAGATAAAATTTTAATATCAAAGACAATGAGTATAATAAAAAGGAGAAGTATATGAAATTAAACTATATTAAAACAGGACTTATCCTGTTTTTAATGGTTTTTGGTTTCTTACTGACTCCCGTCAATTCACATGCTGCGATTGATACTTCGAGCTACGTTGTAGAAAACCTTAAAGCTGAAGATATTCCAGATGATGACGGGGGTGGTTTAGTATTAAGCTGGAAACCATTACCAAAGGAGAAGAGAATCATTGAATACCGCATATACCGCGGTGTTAATACAGATACTCTTTTCTATCATGGCAAGGTTGATGTTAACGTAAAAACAGGTGTTGCCGGCGAAATCATGTATTATTATGATTCCGGATATAACCATTTCGTTGACCTGCAATCGCCAGGAAAATTAAAAAAAGAGAAACAACAACCAGACGACAGCCCGCTTTTTAGGTCATATCCAAAAGATTTGAAAATAACAGGACCACAATTAACAAATTATAGAATACTGGGTGTTATTCCGGAAAAAGATTTCCTTTATAAAAACACAAAAGTTGAAGTTACTGAGGGTGAAGATACAGAAATTTATGCCGGTTTGAAATTACGACATTTTCATTACTTATTGAAAAAACTCAATGCAGGTAAAGATTATTATTATTCTGTGGTAGCTGTAACTGAATCCCGTAAATATATGCCTTATGCAGAACCTATTGTGGGTACTCCTATTGATAATTCACCTGAGAAGATCAAACAATTATATTCAGTATATGTTGAAGATAAAGCACGCCTTCAGTTTGAATGGGTTAGATCTTTATTTCCGGATGATCAAACTTATCATAGTTTATACTTAGTAAACAAAAAGAACATTAAGAAATTCGATAATTATGTTAAAGAGCTTATAAAAGAAGAAATGGATCCGGATTTTGAATCAACTCTGGAAAATCCGGCACAACTTATTTTTCAGAGATATTGTGGTTATCCTTATACACCAGCTAATAACGTTACAGTGAATATCGCTGATGGTAAGATCATTGATGAAAAACATGATATCAATGTAGAAATTAAAAACATGGAAGATTACGTTGCTGTTTTTTCACTTCAGGATAGAGCAGGTTATGAAACCTTCTCAGATCTCAGCACATTTGATGTTGTTAATTCCAGCAAGCTTCCAACCATTCCTGTAGAATGGCAAGTGGAAGACAGAAAAAATGATAAAGGTGATTACAACCTTATCTACTGGGATAGACCAACTGTTTTCCTGACAAACTGTATTTATCTTAACGACGAAAAGACTAATATACTTGTTAACTACGGTATTTACAAAAACGTAGAATATGATAAAATTAAAAATGTTTATTTTACCGTTTATGATAACGCTGGTAAAGAAATAACTACTATAAATGAATTTTATCAAGATAACAAAATAAAGATCAAACTGAATGAACCGTCTAATAGAGTTTCTTTTAAAATGAGAATTGTAGCAAATGGTTCTACTGGTGAAGATCAAATATTCACTCAAGACCTCATCTTTGATGAAGACGTAAGATCTCTGCTGCCCAGTGAACTGTTCCTCAATGATGAAAAAGTAAATGATTATTCTTATAATATATACAAAAATAATTATTTGAATGAAGAGTGGAGACTTTCTAAGAAAACAATGGGAGCACAAAGAGAAACTGCTGATAATGTCAGTTATAGAAGTACTACCTTTAAAGGCGTTAGTAAATATGATGCTGATAAAGGATTATTTCTTGTTGATCCATCCTTTCCGGTAAGAATGGATGATGAATTAGAAAATCAAATAAGATCAAATCTGTATGCCGGGGAAACAGCAAAATCACTTGATGCACTCAGAGAAGAAATTGCTAATTATACTGCATCAAAAGATACATTGGTAACTGAAGCTGATCTGGCTGATGCTGATGACGCAATTGAATATTACCAAACTCAAATCGATTTAGCTGAAAACAACCCTATTCTGAAAAAAGCTGCAACCTTCTCTAACAATAAGGCAAGAATAAAGTTCCTGGAGAGAGTAAAAACTATTGGAACACGTTCTTTTAAATATAAGATGTTAAAAACAGATGGAAAAGCACATTTTGCCGTCTCTGATGTATTTAAAACTGACCATATTGGGAAGTTACCTTATAATAAATTAGAGAGAGAGACTTTTTTAACATTAGGTGAAGATCATTTCTATCCAGTTCCGAACTGGTTCCAGTCTGATAAATTACCGGCACTGATCGCAACACTTGTTTTCGGTTTCATGGTTTTCTTTATGATCAGGCAAGCAAAAAGCGGTAAAGAACTTTATATCAGACCCATAGCAGGTATTGATGAAATTGATAATGCAATAGGTCGTGCAACTGAGATGGGAAGACCAATCCTTTTCGTTCCCGGTCTTTCAGGTATCAGTGACGTAGCAACTCTTGCAGGTCTTTCTATACTGGGACGTGTTGCTAAGAAAGCTGCTGAATATGATACTAGGATATTAGTTCCGGTTCGTGACTACATCGTACTCCCAATTGCACAGGAGATCGTTAAAGAAGCTCATTATGAAGCTGGACGTCCGGATTCTCATGACAAGAATAGCGTTTTCTTTATTACGACGTCACAATTTGCTTTCGTTGCTGGTGTTAACGGTGTAATGGTCCGTGAGAAAACAGCTACTAACTTCTATATGGGAATGTTCTGGGCAGAAGCTCTTATTATGACCGAAACAGGTAGTACAACCGGAGCAATCCAAATAGCCGGTACCGACGCTGTTACCCAGATCCCGTTCTTTATCACAACCTGTGACTATACACTTATCGGTGAAGAATTATATGCTGCTTCAGCTTACCTTGCACGTGAACCCCTACAACTTGGAACATTGAAAGCAGTTGATTATACAAAATTTTTAATATTTGCGTTTATTGTTATCGGGACTATATTATCAACCACTCATGCCACGTTCCTGATAAATGCATTCCCGGAAAAATAGGAGGATAAATGAAAAGACAAATTCCTTTAATAATAATTATAACCCTGGGATTTATGTTTGTTGCACATTCATTTATCCCGCACAAAATATCTACTGAATTCTTCGATTGGTTTCAAGATTGGGTAAAAGCTATCTCTCCATTCGCCGTATCTCTTGGTATAATGAGTTTATTCATGGTTCATGGAACCAAGATATCCCGTAAAGTCCCCAACTGGCAATATAGTGTTGTGACATTAGGCGGGCTTATTTTTACAGCAGTAGCAGGTTTTGTATGGGGAACACAAGCAGGAACACCCTACATGTGGTTATTTGAAAATGTTCAAATGCCTATGAGTGCTTCCATGTTCGCTTTACTGGCATTTTATATCGCTTCTGCAGCATATAAAGCTTTCCGTGCCAGATCAGCCGAAGCTACTGTACTTCTTATCGCAGCCGTTATTGTTATGCTTGGTCAAGTTCCATTGGGTGCTATGATATCGAAGTGGATCCCTGAAACATCCACCTGGATCCTGAATGTTCCAAACCTTGCTGCTAAACGTGCAATTATGATAGGAGTTGGACTTGGAATGACAGCTACTTCACTTAAGATATTGCTTGGAATTGAAAGAACTTATCTGGGTGGAGGTGATTAGAATGAATCAGAATGTAATAAACTTCTTTAACAAGATACAGAATATTGATAGACGCTACATTTATATTGTTGTAGCATTATCTATTATTATTCCGCTTCTTATTCCATTTAACTCTCCTACTTATGTAACTAAACCTACAGCAGATATTTACAAAAAGGTCGATTCTTTTGCCTTTGATGAAAATAAAGCCGTGTTATTATCATTTACACATGATGCTTCTACAATGCCTGAATTATTCCCGATGGAAGTTGCTGTTTTGAGACACTGCTTCGAAAGAAATATCAAGGTCTTCACAATTTGCTGGCTTCCAGCAGCCGCTCCACTTGTAGATTATGCACTTAACACTGCCAAAGAAGATTATGATGTTCAATCTGGTGTTGATTACTGTAACTTTGGTTTTAAACCCTGGGCAATCCAATTACCAATTATGCTTGGAATGGGTGATGATATAGCAAAAGCAGTAGAAACTGATTCTCAAGGTAGAAAAGTGGAAAATCTTGAGATCATGAAAAATATCAAGAACTATGATGATATGAACCTGGTAATTGACTTTGCAGGCAGCAGCAGTGCAATCTCCTGGATCACTTATGCAAGAGCAAGATTTGGTGCTAACATAGCAGCAGGCGTTACAGCTGTTATGGTTGCCGACAACTATCCCTACTTACAAACTGGACAATTAATGGGTATGTTCAGAGGACTTAAAGGTGCTGCTGAATATGAAAAGCTAGTCGATGTATTTGCTGCTTATGAAAGTGAAGATTATCCTAATGGAAGACCTTACAGTAACGAGATCATCAAGGAAACGAATGTACCAATTACCGGAGATACAATTCCTTATAAATACAAAAAAGCACGTATTGGTATGAACGCTCAATCTGTTGCCCATATCATGATGATCTTCTTTATTCTGCTTGGCAATATTGGTTACTTCATAACCAGGAATAAGGGATAGGGGGAAACATGTTTGAAACTATAAGTAATTTCATCGCCGCATTCCTAACGTTAAGTATATTCTCATTCTTATATAAAGATAATCCTTTCTATAAATTTGCAGAAGCTTTACTTGTCGGTGTATCTATGGGTTATGCAATTCCATTGGTTTATGAAAGTGTATTCATACCTTATGTTTACACACCAATCTTCCTGAGCCATAAATTCATAATTATCATTCCTGCCCTACTGGGTTCACTCTATATATTCAGATTCAGCAAGAACCTGGGCTGGCTTTCCAGATATCCGATCGTCTTTGGTATGAGTATCATTGGTATGAGTATACCAATGTCAATAAACTCATATGTACTTGTGCAAATGAGAAGTGCTATGTTACCAATAGATGGTATCAATTCAGCTCTTATATTTATTGGAACTGTAACTATTCTATTGTATTTCTTCTTCTCTAAAGCACATAAAGGTATTTACGGAAAAGTTACCAACGTAGGGATCTGGTTCATGATGATCGGATTCGGTGCTTCCTTTGGATATACTGTGATGGCTCGTGTTTCATTGCTTATCGGACGTATCCAATTCCTGCTGGGTGACTGGCTGGGATTAGTAAAATAAGTAATAAAAGATAAAATAAAAGCCCCTCGAATACGAGGGGCTTTTTTATGTCCTGAAATTTTGATCTACTTCCTGAATACTCGTACACCTCAGGTGTTGAGTAACTTAAAAAACTCGTCAGGATGACGTAAATTATTTTGTAGATTTATCTAAAACTGAATTCAATTTTTCTGTTAATTTCAAACAACTATATTTCGAAATATCTCCTGGACTTGTTTTCTTACCCTGCTTCCAGAGATCATACACCATTTCAATATGATCTGCGATTCCATCAACATCATCATATTGCAACATTTTCCCGCTTTTTGTTTCCTGCAGGATCTTTGCCGGTTCACTATCTATTGGTCCTACACCTAAAATTGTAACTCCGCTACCCATATATTCAAAAATTTTAGCAGTAATTATACCTTCATTGTTTTTTACATTATTTATCATTAAGAGCAACATATCAGAATTGATCATTGCCCCTATCGCTTTGTCATGAGATATATACTGATGGAATTTTACAATATTGTTCTCATCAAATTTACTTAACTGCATCTGAACATCGTTTGAGATATTACCCCAGAAATTCATTTTTATATTTGTAATCCCTCTCTTATAAATCTGAGTTACCGCTTTTAAAACCGAGATCGGATTTGACTCAGACGGGAGAGTACCAAAATAGTTCAGATTAAAATTGTTATCCGATTTTTCTCTTTTTATTTGTTTATAATCATCAGGATCAAAACAATTTGTGATAAGATGAATTTTATCTGACGGACAATTCAGATCTGCTATGATCTTCTGAGATGCAGCTAATAAGGCATCACAATTCTTCACGACCCTGCATTCCAGTAAACTGTCAAAATAGCTGGTTATTTTTAGTCTTTTAACATTTTTCAAATAGCCCATCTGAGTCCAAGGATCTCTGAAATCAGCAATCCAGTTTATCTTATATTTTTTCTTCAGTTTCAAGCCGATAAGATGAGAAGAATGAGGCGGCCCGGTTGTGATCACGGCATCATATCTATCTTTTAACAGCTCTTCTCTGGCTGATCTATATGCAAACCTGTTCCAGATCTTACGTGCGTCAGGGATCACTAAATTCAATCTGACCCAAATGAATAATCTCTTCATTATGGAATCAGTTGAATTGGTTTCTAAACTACCATAAGGTACCTTACTCTCACTGGTATTTGAGAATTTTTTATATGTCCCGCTAAAGGTTGGAGTTTTAGTTCTGATAACTTTACATTCTGGGGGGACCTTCGCTAAAAGTAATTCATCAAATGCAGGGTAATCTCCGTTTAAAGTTGTTATCACAGTTGGTTTCCAGCCATGCAGGGGCAAATACTTTAAAAACCTGAGCCAGCGCTGAACTCCAACACCCCCACAAGGAGGCCAGTAATAAATGATGATCAATAATTTTTTCATTTTTTCTTATCCCTTTGACAACTTTGATGTTAATGTTCTTTTTGTCCAAAAGTTTCTAATAGGAAAGATTAATTATGAGGCCAATCGAAAGAAAGATCTTGAATAAGATCAAAGAAAAAGGTATTACAATGTATGATGTGCTGGAAGTTATCGATAGTACATCAACCTCTGAAATGAAAAAAAGTTTCCAAGATGACTGCCTTTTCCAATCTGATAAATACTTTGCTAAGACTATTATTAATTCTCTTTTAAGAAGTAGACTGATAAAGCAGGAAGGTAATAAATATTTCAAGAATGAGAAAAAGAAGGAAGAGAAAGAGTAACATTTCTCATCAAAAACTTTATATAAAATATTCTTGAAATGTTTCTTTTAAAATATTTATTTAATTATCAAATTGATATATACATGATTGTTGTCTTATCAAAAATATAATTTCCAAATTCTTAAATTCCAATTCAAAAATAAATCTAAAATTCAATTTAATTATACTGTAAATCCTCCCAGATACTGTTCAATATTGAATATATAGTGTCCGTATGCGGACGTAGAAACGGTGTAAAAATAGGTAATTTTCACTGTATATGCACGTTTTAGCTAATGGCACAGGAATTGCAATTAGTAAAATAGAATCATTGAACTAAGGAGGACAAAATGTTAAAAATGATCATAGTTCTATTATTGCTGGGATTGATAAATCCTTTATTAAGTGTAATTATTCTTACAGGTCAGCAGGAATGTACCTGCAAACCAGCTCTTGAATTCTATGCAAACAACCTGGTTTCAGCGAAGATCGCCGGACAGGGATATGCCGGAGTTGCCGAAATTGGCGATATCTCATTTTCTAATCTTAATCCTGCCTCATTTGATATTAAAAATGATGCTCAACTCTATTATGAATACGGTATGAAAAATAACACAACATTTTACTCAGATATCAATGCTGAAGGCAATGAAGTTACAAGTTATCGAGCTGCTGTGGCAGCAGCATTTGCCTACAAATTCACAGATCATGTGCGAGCCGGGCTGATCTACTCAACCAAGAGTAGCTATAACATTAACCTGGGAGAGATGGTGAATACTCACAATGGTGAAATACTGGAGACATTCCAGCTAACAGAAAAACGTTATATTAGATCTGTGAATCTTCCCATCTCCTACGTTCTGGAAAAATTCAGGTTTGGTGTAGGATTGAATCTGGATATTTATCATTCT
Source organism: Candidatus Tenebribacter davisii (assembly GCA_030765535.1). Classification (GTDB taxonomy): domain Bacteria; phylum Cloacimonadota; class Cloacimonadia; order Cloacimonadales; family TCS61; genus Tenebribacter; species Tenebribacter davisii. The sequence goes on along the minus strand of JAVCCH010000054.1, from coordinate 924 downwards.
GAAGTGAAAAACGTATATCCCTTGCTAAATGGAACCTGGAATGACTATTGTGGAGAATTGGCTTTTCTTATGTTCCGACCTAAATTTGGGGCAATATACACTCCTCTACAGAATTTTTCACTTGGTATCTCAATGCTTATTCCTGCCGAAAAAAAACTTACGACAGATTGCATCTTTTTCTCCCTGGAACATAATACGAACAAATTTCCCCTGGAAATGCAGGTAGGTACAAAATTTTCAAGCTCTAAAATTCCATTATCAGTTTTAGTTGATTTCAGTCATAAACATTACTCTGACATGCCTGAATACACAGACAGCAATAATTTCCACCTGGGCCTAGAATATGCTCCTATGAAGAAGCTGCACTTGAGAACCGGTATATTTACTAATTTTGATTATCGCAATACAGATTACACTTTTACTGATGGCGCTGGAAATGAATATGATTTCTGGCAGGAGTCAGATACTTTTGTTGATAGGAAATATCTCTCTTTTGGTCTTACCTATTTCTGGAAGAGAACTGAGATAAATCTTGCCGTAGTTGACAGCAGTCTGCTTACAGATAGTGAAGTTAAACAAACTTATGCTAAACTTGGTTTCACTATTCAGCTGGCACATCCGGAGTAATATTTCGTAAACTCCTAGGTAAAAAAGTAGCATCCTCCCTAACGGGCGCAAGCCCGTTTTTTTTCTACTTTTGTTTATTCTCAGATACTAAGTGAAGATATTCTTCAAGATTTTTTGTATATTCATCTAAAGCAGTCCTACCCTTTTCTGTAAGAGAAATAGCTGTTTTCGGTTTTCTATTTTCAAAGCTTTTCTTCATTTTTATGTATTTAGCTTCTTCCAGTTTCCTCAAGTGCGAACTCAAATTACCATCGGAAACATCGATTTCTTTTTTTAGATATGTGAAATTAGCAGATT
>JAVCCH010000166.1 GCA_030765535.1 Candidatus Tenebribacter davisii | reverse complement strand
ATGTAGACCCATTATTTGTTGATCCTGAAAATGGAGATTATCACCTGACAGAATGTTCTCCCTGCATCGATGCTGGAAATCCAAATTCTCCTTTTGATCCCGATGGAACGATTGCAGATATGGGGGCATTTTATTATGACCAATTAAATGAAGTAAATGACAATGTAATTCAGATAGTAGAATATGATCTATATAACTTTCCTAATCCCTTTAATCCAACAACGACAATCTCCTTAACAATACAAGAAGAAAGCAATATTGAACTCTCATTATACAACATTAAAGGTCAGAAGATAAGATCACTTTTAAACAACCAAATAACAGCAGGAGAGCATTCAATTGTTTGGAATGGAGAAGACGACTCAGGGAAAAAAGTCGGTTCAGGTGTTTATCTTTACAAGCTACATGTAAATGATAAAATTGAATTAGTTAAAAAATGTTTACTGTTAAAATAAAAGATGCTGCTAACAAGTGTGTCAGTTAAAAAATTATAAATTATAAATTATAAATGTAAAATGTTAAATGAGGAATTTGAAATTTAGTTATGATTCAGATCACGCCGCACTCGCTAGACAGAATAATTACTATTTAATTTTGGTTTCGTGGATTATTTTATATAATGAGTTTACTGTATTGGAGCTAATAAACGTGCTACTTTAATTGCCAGTTTATACCAGAATGGTTTTTTAGTGTAATCTTCTTCAGTAATCTGGAAGCTGTTGCTGAAATCTTCTTTCATCATATCTTCCACATTTTTAGCAAATTCCTTATTACTGAATAAAATATTAATTTCAAAGTTTATGCGGAAGGAACGGTTATCGAGGTTGGCAGTTCCTATCATTGCATGTTCATTATCTATCAGCATAGTTTTCTGGTGCAGGAATCCCTTATTATATCTATAAACCTTAATTCCAACTTTAGTGATTTCCTGCAGGTAGGAAAGTGCTGAGAGATTGGTTATGAGCAGGTCAGATTTTTCAGGTATCATCAGTCTTACATCCACACCGCGCAGAGCAGCTAACTGCAAAGCACACAGAACCTGCTGGTCAGGCACAAAATACGGACTTATTATCCATAACCTTTTTTTAGCGGAATTTATAGAGTGCACAAAAAATATACCACAGGTCTCAAGTTCATCTGCCGGTCCGGACGGCATTACCAGAGCATAGTTCTGCCACTGTGGAGAGTAGGCAGGTTCCCAGTTAAGTTCGGGAACTTCATTCGTTGCCCAGAACCAGTCAGAGATGAAGGGAAGCTGTACGCATTGTACGGAAGGTCCTTCGATCTTAACGTGAGTATCACGCCAATACCCGTATTTAGGATGGATCCCCATATATTTATCACTAACGTTCAAACCGCCTACATACGCTATTTTACCGTCGACAACAACTATTTTACGATGATTGCGGAAATTAAGGCGCAGTCTATAAGCCCATCCTTTCCTACTTTTAAAATTATAAACCTGTACTCCGTTATTCCGCAACTTTTCCATATAGGTGCGCGGAAGTGGTGTGCAGCCGATATCATCATAAAGCAAGTATATCCTTACACCTTCTTTAGCTTTCTTTATCAGCCTGTTTTGCAGCTTTTTACCAAGATTATCATCTTGGATCTTATAAAACTGTACCAGGATATAATCTTCAGCTTGATCAATGCCTTGGAAAATTGCCTTAAAAGTAGCTTCTCCATTTATCAATAATTTAGCTTTATTGTATTTTGTAAACGGCATCTTAGCCAGTTCTTCCAAAGCGGATAATTCAGCAGGATCATCATCGGAGATCAACTTCTCAGCAGCTAACTTTTCTTTTAATTGTTTGGCAATATGATTAATTTTTAGATCACCGGAACGACGAGCATTAATATACCCGTAGAATTTTCTATCACCGAATATCCAGTAAAGTGGAACTGCAAGATACGGGAAGATGATGAGAGAAATAGCCCAGGCTACAGATCCTTGAGATGTTCTGCCTTTCCAGATAGCATCTATAGCTGCGATGAATCCCAGGATATAAAAAATTACAACAATGACCAACCAGACAATTCTAAAGTGTTCCATCTTGGTTATTTACCCTTATTATTTTTATCGATAAAATCAGTAGAGAGTTTATCGTATAACATTGACAGAGTTACAGAAAGTGGAATATTTTTTTTTGCTAATTTTACTATTGCAAAAGCCTCTTCATTCCTATCTTTTGCCATGTAGATATCTATGAGTTCGATATATCCAATGGGATCGAATGGATTAGATTTAATGCATTTAAGCAGCAAATTTATTGCTTTTTCGGTCTTGCCGATCTGATTGCAGGTGAGAGCAAAATTTTTATAGAAATTAGCAGAATTTACTTTCAATTTATCGGCATTCTCAAATTCTATATAAGCTTTAAGATAATTCTTTAAATTAAAATAAGCAAGTCCTTTCAAATAACTAATGTTTCCATGACTCCCAAATTTCAATTGTGCTTTTTCCAAAGTTTTCAGTGTATCTTCGTGTCTGCCTTCCAGAAAATATAGTTCAGCCAGGAAAATATAGGGAAGCAGTGAGGATATATTAAAATTAAAGGCAGTTTCCAGTGCTTCAATGCTTTTATCATGTCTTCCTATTTTAGAATAGGCATAAGCTTTATTATAAAGTAATTCAGGAAAATTGGCGAAAAGTCTGTCATAATAGTCAATAGCGAGTTTATATTCGTTTATAGCCAGGAAAGAGTTGGCAATTTGAAAAATGGCTGTTTCATTATCAGCTTCAATTTCCATGATGTGATGATATATTTTAATGGCTTTTCTGAAAAGTTTTTTATTGAAGTAGAGTTCAGCCAGGTAAAGAAGGAGCTCAGTATTTCTTGGAAATCTTTTCAGACCTTCTTGCAGGATTCTCATAGCTTCCAACCAATTAGTGTTCAAATGCATCTTGGCTTGCCAGAGGATATTATTCAATTTTTTCTGATCTTCCATCTTTCTCCATTAACCATTTTATTGTGATCTGAATAGATTTTCAATTAACAATATAATTCTGTCAATATCATATGCTCTATTTATGCTTTCTCTAATTCTTGCACTACCGCGAAGTCCTTTAGTATAATGCGAAAAATGGGTTCGCATCTCCATTACAGCTTTTTTTTCTCCTTTTTCGTTAATCATTAATTCCAGATGTCTCTTAATTATTCTGAGCTTTTCTTCAGTTGATACCTGGATGATCTTCTTATTTTGAAGAAATTCATGTATTAGTGTGAATAGCCAGGGATTTCCCATGATCCCGCGACCTATCATTACAGAATCACATCCTGAAATCTTTTTCATACTTCTCACATCCTCAATGCTGGTTATATCGCCATTTCCAATAACTGGGATACTAACTTCATTTTTCAGTTTGGTAATTAAATCCCACTTGCTTTTACCGGCAAACATTTGTGAGCGGGTACGGGGATGAAGACAGATTATGTCTGCCCCGGCAGTCTGCATTTTAGTGCCAAACTCCAAAAAATTTGTACTGAACATATCCCAGCCGGAACGGAATTTTACTGAAAGTGGAATATTGAGGGGAGAAAGAACATTTTTTATTTCACTCACTATCCTGACGGCAATATCAGGTGTCGTCATTAAAGCTGATCCGGCTCCACGTTTAACAACTTTCTTTACCGGACAACCCATATTAATATCAATAAAATCTGGTTCTTTAGTTAAGGCAATTTTAATTGCTTTTTTGAAGATCTGCGGATCGGAACCAAAAAGCTGAATACCAAAAGGGCGTTGTGAATCATCGAAATTCGCATATTCCAGGCTATGATCAGTATTGTATATAAGTCCGTCCACACTGATCATTTCGCTAACTACGACATCTGCACCGCACTCTTTACAAATTGTTCTATAGGGCTTATCAGTAATTCCTGCCAGAGGTGCGAGCCATACTTTATTGTTTGTTAATTTATCTGTATTCAGGCTCATATATTAATTGTTTATGAAATGATAGATAGCAATTCCAGATGCGACAGCAGCATTTATCGATTCAATATTTCCAGGGATAGGGATCTTAACTTTATGCTTGGCAATTTGCAGGATCTCCTTACTTACGCCAAATGCTTCTGAACCGATAACAAGCATTAAACTGGCAGGTCTTTTCAGTTCAAAAATATTTGTAGAATTCTCCAGTGTAGTTGCAACTATAGTTGTATCGAGGGTTTTAAGCCAGTTATGCTCATGAGTTTCCGCAGGTAGATGAAAAACTGAACCAAGTGAAGAACGAATAACTTTAGGGTTAAAGATCTCACAACAGTCAGGTGAAAGAACTATTCCGGAAACTCCTGCTGCTGCAGCTGTGCGGAAGATAGTTCCCAAATTTCCCGGATCGTGTATTCCATCAAGGTAAATAAGAAATTGTGTCTCTATTAGCGGAATTGATACTGTTTTGATTAGAGCTGCAATCTTTTGCGGAGTTTTGGTATTAGTGATTTTTTTTATTTGATCTTGAGTTACTAAAAATATCTTATTTGCGGAGTATTGAGAGAGATCGAATTCATCCGGATCTGATATGAATAATTCCTCAAAGACAATATTGTAATCTTTTAACTGGTCTATAATGCGAACTCCTTCAACAATTGTCATGTTATTCAGTGCGCGGTATTTCTTCTGATTAAGTTTTGCCAGCTCCTTAATATGTGTATTTGTGATTTCAGTATACATTATTTATTATAGATCGCTTTGATAGCATCAATGTTTACAGCATCGATCTGATCAGGCTTTAAAAACTCTTCAGCGTATTTCAAATATAGTTTTGAATCCATAAGAAGTTCTACCAGGTCTTTATCGATCTCTCCATCCTTGATCATATAGGCCATAATCTTAAGTGTGTCAGTGAGCGTTTTACCTTTTTTGTAAGGTCTGTCGGAAGCAGTAAGAGCTTCGTAAAGATCTGCTATGGCAATAATACGTGATTGAAGAGGAAGTTCTTCGGCTGTTTTATGGAACGGATATCCCTTCCCGTTGAGTTTTTCATGATGTGAAGCTGCATAAAGCGGGAGATTTTTAAACTTTTTAGGGTAGCTGAGCTCGGACAGCATTTCATGAGAAACTAGAGCATGTTCCCACATTTTTTCCATCTCTTCCGGCAGCAGAGTTCCTTTACGGATAGATAAATTTTTCTTTTCATCTTCAGTAATAAGATGATATTCTTTATCACCGGCTGTATATATGAAATTGTAGATAGCCTCTATCCTCTCAAGATAGTCATCACGCATGAATTCACCACCCGTATTAACTTTAATAACGAATTCTTTATCGCTTTCCAGTTTCTCCAGCTTAGCAGTTAGATCACTTTTCACTTGTGCTGAGCCGGTATGTTCTATATCTTTTAGTATTAGTGCAGATACAAGATCAAATCTGGTTTTAACCAGCTCAATTCTATCAACAATAGTTTCCAATTTTTTTGCTTTATCACGTATATAAATAGGAGTTGTGATCTTACCGACATCATGCATCCAGCCAGCAAGACTTATCTCCTGAAGCTCTTCTGGAGTGAAATGGATATTCTTGTAATGTTCGGTGTCTTTCTGGATCACATCTGCCAACATTTCAGAAAGGGATGCTACACGCTTAATATGTCCACCAGTGTATTTAGATTTTCGATCTATAGCTGCTGCAATACTTTTAATGAACTGGTACAAAAGTTTTTCAAGACCTTCAACCAAATTCTTATTGGTAAAAGCAATGGCTGCTTGAGAAGCAAGAGAGGATAACATTGTGAGATGTTCTTCTGTGAATTGTGTTATTTCTCCAGCTTCATCACAGGCATTGATAAGTTGTATTACACCCAGTAATTCATTTTCATGATCCAGCATAGGAATGGCAGCCATGGATTTAGAATGATAATTGTTATTTGCATCGTAGTTCATAGTACCGCTATTATCAAAGATCTTCTGATCATAAGCATCTTCCACACTGCTGGCTTTTCCTGTATGTGCAACATAAGAAGCAAAATTCTTAAATATTTTATCTTGTTTTTCATTATAAAGAGGTACGCTGGGCCACTTAGCTGCATCAGCCATGCCAAGATTTAAATTCTTTGATTTTGTGCAAATTATAGTGAAGTCAAGAGTTTGTTTATTTTCCGATAATGTATATATCGTACCTCCATCCGCATTGGTGAATTTCATCGCTTCCTCTAATACCATTTTGAAGAAGTTATTTATATTCTTCTCACCGGATAGAGCTATCCCAATTCTGGTAAGAGCATTTATTTGTCTTATCAATTCCATCTTATTAATCATAACTTTCTCCAAACCTATTTATTTGACATAATTATCTCTATACCAAATTTTGGATATGTAATTAAAAATGATTCAATGTGTCAAATAATTTTGTAATTGTAGGTGTTAATGTTTGAAACAATAATCTTATCAGCAGGACAATCAAGTAGAATGGGAAGTGACAAAGCCTTACTGAACATTAAAGGTGTTCCTGCGATTGTTTTTATATTAAATAAGATATTACCACTCTCCGAACGTGTGATCATAGTACTTGGAGATAATTTGGAAAATGTAAAAATGGCTCTACAAAAACATTTTGGAACTTCTGAAAAAATTATTCTTGTTCACAATGAATTGCATAAAAAAGGTATGTTCTCATCTGTGCAGAAAGGATTTGCTAATGTTACCGGGAATAATGCTGTGATCTTTCAACTTATCGATCAGCCCTTTATTTCAGCAGAGGTATATAAAAAGTTGGTCTCAGAATATAAATATGATTCTCTGATATTGCAACCGTCTTTTGTTTCCGGTAAAATCAAGCGGGGTGGACATCCACTTATTTTTGCTCCTGAATTTAAAAATATTGTACTCGCCTATCCGCTTGATTCCAAGTTGAATAAAATAATAAATGATCATAATGAAGGCAGAAAATTTATTGAAATTGATGATGAATCTATTCTGCATAACATAAATACAAAAAAAGAATTCGATAAAAAAAATATAGGATAAATAATTATGGAAACAGCAGTATTTGATATATTACAAAAAGTAGTAGATAATCAGAAACAAGGAATAACATTTGTGTTAGCAACTATAGTAGAAGGGGTGGAAAAAACACCAGGCCGTTCTGGATTTAAGCTTATTGCGTATGAAGATAAAACTTCAGAGGGAACTGTTGGAGGTGGTAAATTAGAAAGAATGGTCTTGGATAAATGTGAAGAGATCTTTATAACAAAAGAAAATGCTTTCCTTGAATTTGAACTTACCGAGACATCAGAAGGGATAGGAATGATGTGCGGTGGTAATGCAAAAGTTTATTTGGAATACTTTCCTCCTACAAAAAAAGTATATATTTTCGGGGCAGGTCACCTTTGTCGAAGTATTGTTCCCATCTTTAATTCTATTGGACTCTATTGTATTGTGCTAGATAACAGAGAAGAGTATGGCAATAAAGACAGAATTCCGCTTGCAAAAGAGGTCTATGCAGTAGATTATATTGAGTTCTTAAAGAAATTTAATCCTGAGGAAAATGATTCAATTGTGATCTTTACACATGGTCATACATATGATTTTGATATTTTAGATAAGTTATGTGAGAAAAATGTTCAACTTAAATATATAGGAATGATCGGTTCAAAAATTAAAGCTGCTGATGCCATCAATAGAATTAAAGAAAAAAGATATCCAGGTGCATTAATAGATAAAGTGCATGCACCGATTGGATTGAATATTGGTAAAACTACAACGCAGGAAATAGCAATTGCCATTACAGCGGAAATTCTTGCAGTTTATAATGATATAACTGAGATCAAATCACTCAGCGGAAAATAAATTAGATTCAGTTTAATAATGTATTGACATAATTATTATAAATTTACATTTATTAATTTAATCAAGAGATGGAGCCTAAATGAAAAATGTTCTAATTATTCTAATGCTAATATTTGGTTGTTTTTTATATGCGGATGCTATCCCACCTGATGTAACACCATTGTATCCAACAGCAGGGGCGATAGGAATCCCGGTAGATTCTGATATTACTTTTTATGTGATCGATGGAGCAGATGGAGTTGACATTAGTACTGTGCAAGTAAATATTAACGGTGTGATCTATACTAGTACAGATGCTTCATTTTTCTATAGTGGGACACCCTTCAGCTATATTATAACAGTAAATCCGCCCATGGATTTTCAGTTTGATGAAACAATTAATTTACAGGTAGACGCATCTGATCTTGAGGAACCAGCCAATGTAATGCCTACTTATTCATATTCATTCCAAACTGTTGAGGATTTGCAGCCACCTTATATTGGGGGATTAGATCCGGGAGAAGGATCTGTTAATGTTCCCCAGGAGACAGATATTGAATTTGTCGTTTATGACAGTGGGATTGGCGTTAATTTAACTTCAGTTATAGTAGAGATACAAGGTGTTACTTATACCCACAATAATGGAGCTTTTTATTACACTGGGAATGCAAATGCCTACCATATAGTTATTAATGTACCTGTTAATTTTGATCTGGCAGAAGTTGTTAATGTAATAATTGATGCCTCTGATTTGAATGGGATATCAATGTCATCTTTTGAATACTCTTTTCAGATAATTGATGATATTCAACCGCCATATACTGGTGAGTGGGATCCTGTACCAGGTGAAAATAATGTTCCTATTGATACAAATATAATTTTTAATATTTACGATAATATTGAGGGTGTAGATATAATTTCTGTTGTGGTTGATATTCAAGGATTCCAGTATACATCCCTGAATACATCATTCACTTATCAGACGATTCCAAATGGATATACAGTAACAATTGATCTCGCAAATAATTTTGATTATGGTGAAGTAGTAACAGTTCAGATTGATGCTGCGGATCTTTCACAACCTGCCAATGTAATGGCAACTTATTTTTATAATTTCCAGTGTGAACTGGACAATAACCCTCCCTATACAGGGGACTATGATCCTCTTCCAGGTCAACAAAACGTTCCAATAGATACTAATATAAATTTCCATGTTTATGATGATGATCTGGGTGTTGATATTAATACATTAATCGTTGAAATAGATAGTGAGCAATATTCAGCGTCTATTGGCAACTTATCGTATAGTGGTAATTCGGCAAATTATTCGATAAGTATAAATCCCACTGAAAATTTCGATTTTTCGCAATTGGTATCAGTAGAGATAGATGTAGCGGATCTTTCAATACCTGCTAACCAACTCAGTGGATTTTCCTATACTTTTCAATGCATAAGTGATGCAGATTCACCCTATGTTACAGAACTCGATCCGCAGGCATATTCCACAGATAATCCTGTAGATACCAATGTAACATTTCATCTAGTTGATGATGGTTATGGTGTAGATATCAATAGCGTCGTTGTAAATGTCCAATTTATTGAATATTCAATAGCATTAAACAATTTATTTTATAGTGGTGCAGTAAATGATTATTTGATCATAATTGATCCTGTAGAAAACTTCAATTCAGGTGATACGGTTTATGTTTCAATTAATGCCTCAGACCTTGTTATACCAGCAAATGAGATGGGAACTTTCGGCTATTCCTTTGAGTGTGCTCTAGTAGATGTAAATCCTCCTTTTATCTGGCAGTCAGATCCTGCAAATGGAGCGACTAATGTTTCTGTATCAACACAAATAAGTTGTTATATATTAGATAATGAAAATGATGTAGATTCTACTTCGATCGAGATGAGCATAAACGATATAGTCATTGAAGATTTTGAACTTGAAGAAATATCCATCATGGGAAGTGCAGGTTATATAATTTCTTATCAACCTCCACAACCATTTAATAATAGTGAAATGGTTACTGTTAATATCTCAGCAGCCGATCTGGCTGTTGTTCCCAATGTTTTAGTTGATGCTGCTTTTTCTTTTGTTTGTGAGGAAAATCAGCCACCTGTCCTGTTACTTCCAGATAATCTGGTTTGTGAAGAAGATGGCTTGATAATAGAAAATTTCAGTCCTTTTATTATTGATCCTGAAAACGATGAGCCGATCCTGGAAGCAACTGTAAGTAACAATTTAACTATATCTATTAATGTCTATATGGTTACAATTGAACCAAATACTAACTGGTTCGGTACGGAAAATGTAAGTTTTATTATTAAAGATGAAATTGGCAATGTCCTCGCAACTGATAATATTGATATTATTGTAAATAGTGTTAATGATGCACCATCATTTGATATGGAAGAATTCTCCGGAGTGATAACTTTTACTGAGAATACAGATAAGGTGTTTGATTTCTCACCGGTAATTATCGATCCGGAACAGACATTGGAAGAATTAACTTTAACAATAACCGGAAATAACAATATCATAATTGAGATCAATGGTTTTGAAGTAACCTTCTCAGCACCTGCAAATTGGACAGGATCTGAAGTTTTATCCCTTATTCTTGATGATAATGTAACACGTGCCATTGCAACAGAAGAACTTGTAGTTAATGTTACACCCGAGAATCCAGACGAAAAGATCTGTATTGAACCACATACAGTTAAGCAGGATGAAATTTGTACAATCACTATTTACAGTTTGGTGGAACAAAACAAGATATCAGGAAAAATATTAAATAGAAGTGGGAAATTGATAAAAAAATTAAATATCGGACAGTATGGTGAGAACAAACAAGCCATCTGGGATAAAACAGATACACAAAATAATTTAGTAAGTGGTGGATTTTATATCTATCAAATTAAAATTAATAATAGAATTTATCAAGGCAGCATAATTATAGCAAGGTAAGATAATGAAATATAAGTTATTTGTAATTGCATTAATAATAATCCCTATAGTATGTTTTGGCTATGATTTTGAAAATGGCGGTGTTAGAAATGCAGCTTTAGGAGAGACAGGGATAGCATCTTCCAAAGATATCTCGTCAGCCGTTTGGAATCCATCAGGTTTGGCAAACTATCCATCTTTTCAGTTGATCACAGATTCAAGGCCGTATATGATACAATTGGATAATGATGATATTGCCCAGAATTTTATTTATTTTTCATTCCCGTTAAATAAAGTTCCAGGTGCGTTTGCACTTACAGGTGGATCATTTAATTCGGATTCTTATACGGAGGGGAGATTCGGTTTGCATTATGGAGCCAGGATTTTCCCGGAGAAGCTTACTGATAAACTTTCTGCAGGAGTAAGTCTTTATGATCATTATACAAATTTCTCTGAAATAGGTGAGAGTAAAAATGCATTTGATCTAGACTTGGGATTTTCCTATAGAATAAATCAATATGCAAACATTGGAATTCTGGCTGGTAATATACTGCAGGCAGATATGGCTATTGACAGCAATAATAAAGATAAACTTCCCATGAGATTAGGGTTAGGTACTGGAGTAACATGGAAAAGATTTAACATCTCAGGAGATCTTTTATTCCGTAAATATCAGAATAGTAATGAGCTTGGTTTTGGAGTTGGTACTGAATATATATTGGCAAAGAATCTGCAACTTAGACTTGGATTAAATAATAATGACGTAACTGGCGGATTTGGCGTGCAGTTCTATTCTAAAAAGTGGTTTAATCCAAACTCTGGTAATGAAAATGAAAAATTAGATTTCAGCTTCCTGCAGATCAGTATGGATTATGCTTTCCAATATCCCTTTGGTGCTGCAAAAGATGGAGGAACTTTTTCAACGGGGAATAGTTTGGAATCTGACTTTGGAGAGCATTTCTTTGGCATAAAAATTAATTTTGTAAAAACAAGAGATACAGAAAAGAACCTTGCTTCCTTATACCCATCTCAATTTGGGATTGATCCTGATGCAGGCATTGATACAGTATATGTAGAAAAAGTAGTAGTAGATACCGTTATTAAAACCAGAACAATACATGACACAATAAGAATAGTTGAACGCGTAATGGATGAAAGAGAAGTTCAGAAAAAAGTTCAAGATGAAACAGCAAAAATTAGAAAGTCGGATATCCAGAAAATAAATAAGGCTACTGTACATTTGATAGCTGCTCTGGAATTCTATTATTCGGAAGATTATCATAAAGCGATAGATGAATGTAATCAAGCTATCTCTCTTGCACCGAATCTGTCGTTATCATATATCAGGCTTGCCTCAATCTATTATCGTCTTGGCGATATAGAAGAAGCAATGTATCAATTAAAAAAAGCAGAAAGAATGGATCCCAATAATGTGGAAATAAGGAAAATGATGCGACTACTTACCAATGAACAATAAGGAAATTATATGAAGAAACTGTTAATTATTTTAATTTTATTGCTTGCTGTACAGCTCTTTTCACAAGATTTTGACATTGAAACTGTTAAGGAAATCCAATCTGAACGTGAATTGGCTGAATGGATTGAAAGAATGTTATTACCTATTGCTGGAGAAACAATAGTAATTGCAAATCTTACACTTGATTATCCAGCCAGCAGATTACAGGTTTACGGCTCAATGTTGGATAAGGAAAAGAGTTTACCCGGGCTTCCAATTGCAAAATCAAAATCTGTAATGCCTACTGTAATTGATGATCAGGAAACATATCCAACTATAGTAGCAAAAAAAGAGATAACCATTTACCTGAAGGAAGATGTCAGCCCTGAGATATTGCAATTTATTAAACAGAATGTTGCTCTTTGGATGAACATTAATCCAGAAAAAGGTGATATGTTGCAAATAAAAAGTATTCTGGATTTCCGCAATGGTGTTGCAGAGGAACAAGAAAAAAAAGAAGTAAATAATTTCTTTTTCTTATATATGGGTTTGGTTCTAATAATAATAATTCTGGTTTCTGTTTTTATCCTCCGTTCAGGATTCACAAAATTAACTACTTCTATGCAAAGTATCAATGTAAAAGGATTTGAGAAAGCATTACAAATAAAAGGAGGATTGGAAACACAGAAAATCAGTAATACCGGTATTGGGATATCCAATCTAACTGTGTCGAATAAGCCTATTCCGATTAGACTTGTCGATGATAAAAAAGAGATTGATATATTTGATTTTAATTTCCTGGAAGATCTTTCCATAGCAAGTCTATCAAAATTACTTGAGAATGAAGATGCAAGTAATATTGCTTATATACTCACTAATTTGAGCTCAAAATTTGTAAGTAAATTTTTAAATTCATATATTGGTGAAACAGAAGAGATCATGAAATCGATGGTAAAAAATATCAATAAATCGAAAAAAGATATTTTAGAACTGAGAAACAGTTTAAAAAAGAAATTTGAACAAATGATTGATGATGAAAAACTAAATACTAATAGTAAAGAAGCACTAATTAATGTACTTAATCAGCTTGATCTGGACAGGACTAAGAAATACATGGATCAAATTAATCAATTTGATGAACAGGCTGGGCAGGAGATAAGAAATAGAATTTTCCTGTTCTCAGATATATTAAAATTAGATGAACAGGAAATTGAGAATATAGTTCTATCAACAGATCATGATTTATTAGTAGAATTTATTAAGAGTGTTGATAGCGATATACAAAGAAAATTCTTTAATAACCTAACTCCAAGAGCATCTTCTATTTTACATGAAGATATGGATTATCTTGCAGAAATTGATCAAGATGAAGAGGAAAATATCAAACAGCAAATGCTCATTAATATTAGAAAGATTCTTAATTTTATAAAGGAATAATTATGAGAACATCAGTAATAATTGGATTTTTATTAGGTTTTGGAATAATCATATCAGTCATTTTTTTTAAACAGGAACCTTCATTATATCTCAATTGGGCAGCTTTAGCAATTACTCTGGGCGGCACAATATCTGCTGTCATAATCTATTTTTCTCCGCAAGCATTAAAGAATGCCTGGAAATCATTAATTGGGATATTCAAAGATAAGCAATATCGCGAAATAGATTTAATCGGAATGATCTTAGATATCAGCAAACAATCTAAGGGAACAAGTTTTAAAAGTATGATCGAGAATGAATCTGTAAAGGAGATCCCATTTTTGGCAAAGGGTATGAACCTCGTCGCCGATGGAGAAGATATCAAGCATATAGAAGAGGTACTATCTCGCGATAGCAGATCTTGTACTGAAAAAAATATCATTGCTGAAAGAGTATTCAGGATAGCGGGTAGTTTTGCACCTATGTTCGGGATGATGGGAACGGTAATAGGTCTTATAGCTATGTTATATCGTGTAAAAGATCCTGCTGCAATCCCTGCCGCAATGGGATTAGCCCTCGTTACAACATTTTACGGTCTTGTGCTGGCAGCTCTGATCTTTAAACCGCTTTCAGGAAAAATAAGAGATAAGAATAATACAGATACAAGAGTCAGGGAAATAATTATTGCAGGTGTAATTTCTATAAAAAATAATGAAAATACTCATAAGATCAAAGAAAAATTATTAGGATATTTGCATTGATAACAGAAGACATACTAGCTGAAAAAAATATTGTAAAGCAAAGTAGGATCCAGGATCTTAGCGACGAAAATAATGAGAATCAAAATCTTTTAGATGTGATGATCCCATATGCTGATCTGATGACTCTACTCTTAGTCTTCTTTGTTTTCTTTTATATTACTACAGATTACCAGAAGAACAAAATGCTGATCGAGCAAAATAAACAGATCGTTGAACAGAATGAACGGTTGATGGAGCTGGCAAAATTAGACTCACTTTTAGATGTAAATGAACAGGTAATTACCATACCGGGAGAAGTATTATTTAATACAGGTGAAGCCCTTTTGAAATGGGAATCTTTACGAACATTAGCTCAAGTTGCCAGAAATATTCAAAACAGAATAAATGGTGAGCCTGGATGGCAAATCAGGGTGGAAGGTCATACTGATAATCTGCCGATATTAAGCGGTACTTATGCTTCAAATTGGGAGCTTTCATCATCTAGAGCATTGAATGTAGTAAGATTTTTTATGGATAATAATTTTTTCCCACCTGAACAAATGCAGGCAATGGGATATGGTGAATATAAGCCGATTGTTCATAATAATAATCCAGTTAACCGCAAAAAAAACAGAAGAGTTGAGATCCGGTTGATAAAGAACTTCAAGAATTATTAATGAAAGAGTTTTTTGATCATATCAATTCATTTATTACAAGTATACCATATCTGAATTCCCCGCTCGTATTAAAGCTTCTAGAATCAATTGTTCTAATAATTATTATTTGGCTGATAAGAAAAATAATTGTTAAAGTGATAAATAAAAATATCAATGATGTGAAAACTCAGTATCATTGGCGTAAAATAATTAACTCAACGATATTAATTATTTTAGTTATTCTTGTGGGCAGGATCTGGTTTCGGGGAGCACAATCACTAGTAACCTATTTAGGTTTACTTTCAGCAGGTATAGCCATTGCCCTGAAAGATGTTCTGACAAATCTTGCCGGTTGGCTGTTCATTATCTCAAGTCGACCTTTCATTGTGGGGGATAGGATTCAAATTGGTGAGTGTGCTGGTGATGTAATTGATCAGAGTTTTTTTGAATTTACTCTATTAGAGATCGGGAACTGGGTTCATGCTGATCAAAGTACAGGCAGAATAATTCATATACCAAATGGGAAAATATTCTCGCAAGATCTGGCAAATTATGATAAAGGATTTAAATATCTCTGGAATGAAATTGAAGTTGTAGTCACATTTGAAAGCAATTGGCAGAAAGCAAAAAAAATATTAATGAAAATTGCTGATAATAAAGGTACTAATATATCCAAGAGCATGGAAACTCAAATTAAAAGAGCTGCTAAAAAATATATGATCTATTATAAAAAATTAACACCGATAGTATATACAAGTGTTATAGATCAGGGTGTCAGGCTTACTATTCGTCATTTATGCGAAACACGTATGCGGAGAGGTTACACTGAAGCTATCTGGGAAGATATTTTATTGGAATTTGCCAGGCACACTGATATTGAGCTTGCTTATCCGACTACAAGATTCTATAAAAATAAAGACGAATAAAATTTTACCCGTCACTCTGAGGAGTCTTCTTGCTGAAATTCTTAACGAAGAGCCTATTGATTTGTGATTAATGATTTGCGATTTATAATTTTTGATTAGTATTAATGTTAAATTAATCTATGTTTCTAATTCCTAATTTGTAATTTGGCTTCATATTTCCTAAGGAAGATAAAACTCCACCAATCACAAATATATGCTTAGCCAAATTAATTCTCCTTATCTATTTTATGAAGTAAATAAACTATTTGTTGAAAAATTTGGATCACTTGTAAGATTCACGCCTATTCTACGCAAACCAGCTTCATCACCTGGAGTAGGGATATGTGTCATATGAACTTCACAACCTCTTAACTCTGTTAATTTTCCCATTGCTGCTTGAGCTGTTGGATTTGTTGTGGCACTTATACTGAGAGCGATCAGGGTTTCTTCCAAATCCAGACTTACAGATTTCTCTCCTAAAATGTCTTTCTCAAGTTTAAAGATGGATTCAATCACTTTTGGAGAAAGAAGATGTATCTCATCCGGAATTCCAGCCATTACTTTTATCGCATTTAGTATTAAACTTGAGGCCGAATGCGTTAGTGTAGAATTCTTTCCGGTTACAATTTTACCATTTTGTAATTCAATTGCTGATCCGCAGTATATGCCTTCATTACCCTTTCCACAAGTTTTCGCTTCTTTTGAAGCAAGGCGTGCAGGAGTTACAACTTTTCTGTCTTCTGGTTTTGAACCGACCTCATTCATTATAAGTTCAGCTCGATCAACGGTATCCTTATTAACGAATCCCATGGCATATTCGCATTTATAGCGGAAGTATCTACGAATTATTTCCTGACGTGCAGCTTCTTTAACAACTTCATCATCAATGATTCCAAAACCGGCACGATTCACTCCCATATCTGTTGGAGATTGATACATTGCTTTTCCATCAGTGATCTTTTCCAGGATTCGTTTAAGCACAGGAAATGCTTCTACATCCCGGTTATAATTTATAGTTGCTTCACCATAAGCTTCTAAATGAAATGGATCTACAAGATTATAATCTTTCAGATCAGCTGTAGCAGATTCATAAGCAATATTCACAGGATGTTTTAGAGGAATATTCCAAATGGGAAAAGTTTCAAATTTAGCATATCCGGCTTTTATCCCTCTTACATGTTCATGGTACATCTGAGAAAGGCAGGTTGCCAGTTTACCGCTTCCGGGACCTGGTCCCGTCACAATAACAAGTGGTTTTGTAGTTTCAATGTAGTCATTTGCTCCGTAGCCTTCATCACTTACGATAGTATCAACATTTGTGGGATAACCTTTAGTGAATTTATGAGTATATACTTTTACATTTCTACGTTCAAGTTTGTTCTTAAAAATTATGGCAGCCGGTTGTTCTTCAAATCTTGTAATTACAACAGCAGCAACATGAATACCGTGTTCCCTTATGTCATCAATTAATTTCAAAGCATCAACATCATAGGTGATACCGAAATCAGCTCTTATTTTTTTTCGTTCAATATCACCGGCATAAATACATAGAATTAAGTCAGCCCGATCTTTAAGTTTTTGCAGCAGTTCCATTTTAACGTTTGGATTGAAACCAGGCAGGACACGTGAAGCATGGTAATCAAATATAATTTTTCCGCCAAATTCAAGATAAAGTTTGTTATCGAATTTTTCTACTCGTTCTAAAATTGAAGCAGTTTGTTCTTCTAAATATTTTGCATTATCAAAACCGACTTTCATTTTTTTCTCCTGAATTTATTTATGTTCTTTATCAATTCTACTGGTTATGTTAGATAGAAAGATAGGTTTTGAATCTTTATCAAAGAATTTCATTGAGATATTTCCATCAATGCAACGGTCATAAGAAAAATAGTTAGTGTATTCTTTGATGTCTCGATTGAACCCGAGTGTTAAAAAACACTGTTTATCACTATTTATAAGTTCATTTTGCAGATGGAAGTTTCCTTTTTTATCTTCTTTAAAAGCAACATATCTAATTGATCCCTCTTCAAACTTGATCTTAACATTACTATAGTTACGTTCTTTATAATATATTTTTTCAGCAAAGTAAATTCCATTCATACTTTCACGCACAACTGGAAATTCAATAATACCAGTTGGTAAAACAATGATCTGATGCTCATTTATATCTCCGGAGAATAAAACTGGTTTATCTCTATTTATTTTTAGAGCCAGCGTTTCATTATGTGTAGTGATTCGATAATTGGAAAAGGAGAAATATTGTTCACGGTACTCTTCACCATTGATCTTAAGTAAATTATAATTGCAATTTACTCCACTTATGTAAGTTTCTAAAAGTTTAGAATAATCTGTAGATATATATTCAGCCAGTTGTTGAGTGGGAAAATTTAGGAATATGATCTTTTTCTTTTGCTCAAAAAGATGCTGCATTATAGAATTAGTGGAATCTTTGAATTGTTTTAACTGTTTATCAGACGTTTCATGAAAATCGCTTGAATAACTTTCCCAGCTGATCTCTATGAATTTATCAATTGCATTGATCCAATTTTTATAGTAATTAGGTGGTACTGAAAATATTTCATCAGGCATTTCAGCAAAGAAACGTTTTTTAAGTTTTTCAGTAGACATTTCCAACACGGGAAATGCTTTACGTTTTCTTATGGCAACAGCTAATTCTTCTATCAGTGGTAACTCTATAAGTGGTTCATTTGCATTTTTGCCATTGTGAATTTCACCAGAGATGGAGATAACGTCGTTCTTTTGAATTTTTAATAGATTATTTATTATATTAAAGGCAAGTTCAGATAATCTTTCCATTAGTTCAAGAACCAGCCTTCACCCAAGTTTACTTTTATCAATTTATTAATTTCCATGTCGAGTATCTTTGAAGCTATAGACATGAATTTATCTTCGTTATCACTCACATAAAAACGATCTTCACCAATTCCGGTTAATTCTCTATCCGGTAAGATCGCATCAAGTTTTTCCGTTACAGCTTCAGCACTATCAACAAGTGTTATCTCATTTCCCGCAAATTGCTGAATGGATTCTTTCAAAATTGGATAGTGTGTACATCCTAAAACCAGAGTATCAATATTATTTTGTAAAAGAGGTGTTAGATACTCTTTAATTGTAAGTTTAGTAACTTCATGATCTTCCCAGCCTTCTTCTGCCAGAGGAACAAATATCGGGCATGCTTTGCTGAATACACTACAGCTACTGTCTAGTTTGGAAATTGCAGTTGAATATGCTTTACTACGGATGGTGCCTTCAGTTCCAATTACACCGATCCGTTTATTGTGAGAAGCGTTTACTGCAGATCTTGCACCGGGATCTATTACACCGAGAACAGGTATCGGGAGAATTTGTTGCAACTTATTGAGAGCAGTCGCAGAAGATGTATTGCAGGCGATTACTATTAACTTTGCACCTTGTTGCATCAGGAAACGGGCATTTTGGATAGAATAATCAATAACAGTATTTTTTGATTTTGGTCCGTAAGGAACACGAGCTGTATCGCCAAAATAGACAATATCTTCGTATGGAAATCGTTTGCGGATCTCTTTGTAAACAGTTAATCCACCAACTCCTGAATCAAATATCCCTATTGGTTTTTTAGCCAAAATATTTTCTCCTTTCCATAATATGCTCGAATCCAAAATTGAGATTAGAAAATAGTTGTCAAGCTGGCATTAAATAATTATTTGAGAACTGAAAATTAAAATATATAACAGGTGGAACTAAGTTATGAAAAAAATTGGATTAACCCTTGGCGGAGGTGGCGCAAGAGGACTTTGTCATATTGAATTTCTAAAAGTCCTGGATGAATTGGAAATTAAACCTTCAATAATTTCAGGAACCAGTATGGGTGCAATTATTGGGGCTATGTATGCCTCAGGCATGAACGGACAGGAAATTGAAAACATCTTACAGGATATAGATTTTAAGATCCTACTTAAAATGGTTGATTTTTCTTTTCTCTCCAGAGCTAGTTTGATCAAAGGAAAAAAAGTTGAAGAATTTCTCAGTAAACATATCCCGGTAAAATATTTTGAAGATCTCCAAATCCCGTTAAAGATAGTAGCTACAGATTACTGGAAAGCTGATGATGTCGTTTTTGATTCAGGTAAACTATTACCTGCCATACGGGCAAGCATCTCAATTCCTGCCCTTTTTGAACCAGTAAATTACAATAATATGATATTAATAGATGGAGGTGTTACCAATAATCTTCCATTTGATATAATTCGTAAAGAGTGTGATGTCCTTATCGCTATTGATGTATCGGGCAGTAAATCTATCCCTGACGTTATGAAAGCTCCCACATGGTTTGATAATATGATGAATTCTTACGAGATCTTGCAAGCGTCAATTGTTGAATTTCAGATGAAGATCTCTAAACCTGATATTTACATTAAACCTCAATTACTTGATGTTAAAATTCTTGATTTTGAAAAAGCGAATATGATCCTTGAGAGCGTGGATGATGATGTGGCACAGTTTAGAAAAGAAATTCATGAAAAATTGAATTTAAGCATGAAAATTCAGAAAATTAGTAAAAACCTTAAAAATAAAATTAAGGATATTGAAGAATTGGGCGACTTCTTGAAGAAATAGATAATAAACTTTGATTCTCAATAAGGTGAGATAATCATTTAATTTCTCTCATCCAGTTCCAGCCAGCGAGATTCCAATTCATCAAGTTTAATTTGAAGCTTTTCCAGTTTTTCAGTAATTTCTTTAAAGTCATCAGGAGAGAGGGTTGAGGCTTCTTCTTCAATTTTTCTATTCAATAATGATATCTGTTTTTCTATTTCAGGAATTTCTTTTTCGATCATATCTATTTCACGTTTTTCATTAAAACTTAGTTTTGTGGAAACTCTTTTACTTCTTGCTTTAGATGATTTCTTCTTTTGCTCAATTTTTTCTTCATCCCGGTATTTTTTTACAAGCAGGTAATCTGAATAATTTCCGGGGAATTTAATTATTCTATTATCATCGAAAATAAAAAGGTGATCAGTTACTCTATCAAGGAAATATCTATCATGTGAAACAACAATAATGCACCCTTTAAATGCATCAAGATAGTCTTCTAAAATTTCTAAAGTGCGTATATCAAGGTCATTTGTTGGTTCATCGAGAATAATGAAATTGGAACCAAACATTAAAGATCGGAGCAGATAAAGTCTTTTTTTTTCGCCTCCGGATAAATTTGCTAATTTACATTGCTGCATTTTACCATCAAAGAGAAATCGTTGCAGCATTTCAGAAGCTGGATGAAGCACTCCATCTGCCGTACGGATATTATGAGCGAGATCCTGAATATAGTCTAACACTGTCTGGTTATTATCAAATTCATCAATATTCTGTTGGAAATATGAGAAAGAAGTGTTTACACCAATCTTTATCGAACCATTCTCCGGATCAATTTCTTCCATTACGCATTTAAGTAGAGTAGTTTTGCCACATCCATTAGGTCCGATTATCCCAATGCGCTCCAGTTTCTGGAAGTTATGGTTAAAATTCTTAAATAGAATTTTATCATCATATTGTTTTGAAATATTCCTGATCTCTAAAATAGTTTTTCCCATTCGTTTTGTCTTAAAGGAAATATCAAGATCCATGTTTTCCGACAGATAGGATTTGTCTATAAGTTCTTTTACTCTATCAAGATGATCTTTTGGCTTGGAAGTTCTAGCTTTAGCTTGTCTATGAAGCCATTTAAGTTCCTTCTTCAATTGAGCTTTCCGTCTGGTTTCCTTTCTGAGAATATCAATATCCTGTTGCTCTTTTTTACGTAGATAATAAGAATAATTACCTTTAAAAAAGTTTATCTTTCCATTATCCATTTCCAAAATTTTATTAGAAACCGCATCCAGAAAGTAACGATCATGAGTTACAAAAAGAACTGTACCCTGGTAATTGAAAAGGTAGTCCTGAAACCATTCTATCGTATCAAGATCAAGATGATTTGTCGGCTCATCCAGCAGTAATATTTCCGGCTCATCCATTAATGCTCTGGCTAGATCAATACGTCTTTTCTGACCTCCGGAAAGTTCAGAGATTTTCTGGTTAATATCTTTAAAACCAAGTTTGTTTAAAATGCTTTTTGCTTTGATCTCAATCTTCCAGGCATCTTGTGATTCGATATTTTTAACCAAAAGATTGTGTTCATCCTCTAAATTTTGCGTCTGATCATTTTCTAGTTTATTTAATACATTATAATATTTTCGTAAAAGATCAAATTGAGGATTATCACTAAAATAGATCTCTTCATAAATTGAATTTTCAGGATTTAAGCTTGGAATTTGAGATAGATATCCGATTCTTATATTTTTTCGTAATGTAATATTACCTGAATCTGCAGGTTCAATGCCGACAAGTAGTTTTAAAAGAGTAGATTTACCACAGCCGTTTATTCCTACAATGCCGATCTTCTCATTTTCAAATATCCCAAAAGAACTGTTCCCGCAAATCACTTTTTCGGCAAATGACTTTTTCAGATCTTCAATTGAAATTAAATTTTTACTCAATATTACCTCACAGGTAAAACACCATTATTTTGACAGTTTATTTGTCAAATACTGAATATTAATTGCAGCAAAATCGATTTTCATAGTAAATTATTTTAAAAATGAATCTCATTCATGTAACATTATATCTTTTAATAAGATGTAGGGAATAGGATTTTAAAAGATTACTCTAAAAGAAATTATCTATTGACATATTGTGATCGTAGAGTTTTGAAACAAGTAGAATTAAGCAGGAAAAAAAAATTGGGAGAAATTATGCAATTACATCAGAAATTTGTCGAAGTTGCTAAGAAAAATTCTAAGAAAATTGCAGTTTATGATCAGGCAACAGGTAAAGATCTTAGTTATGAAAGAATGTTGATTGCTGCATTTATATTTGCGGGAAGATTTAAAAAATATAAGAGTAAATATTTAGGGATCATGGTACCTACTTCTGCAGGATGTTTACTCTCGACACTTGGAACTCTTATGGCTGGTAAGATCCCGGTTATGATAAACTATTCAACTGGAGCTGCAGAAAATTCCATTTATGCTCAGGAAAAATGTAGTTTTAAAACCATAATAACAAGTAAAGCGCTACTGGATAAGATAAAAGTAGATCCTGTGCCTGGTATGGTTTTTCTGGAAGATATTATGAGTTCCCTTACAACTGCAGAAAAACTTAAAGCTGCACTTACTTCTAAGCTCCCGTCTAAAATTTTGCAGTCAAAAGTTAAATATGGTGACGATGAATCTACCTCTGTTATCCTGTTTACCAGTGGTAGTGAAAAAGAACCGAAAGCAGTGCAACTCTCACATAAAAATATCTTCCATAATATAAGTACAATACCTAAAATAATAGATGTAACAGGCGATGATATTTTTGCCGGTACACTGCCGCTATTTCACGTATTTGGATTGACAACGAATTTCTGGCTTCCACTTTCACTTGGATCATCAATAATTACTCATGCAAATCCTCTTGATTATAGTGCAATAGTAAAATCTATTGTAGATTATAAAATTACAATTCTCATTGGAACTCCTACTTTCTTCCATGGTTATCAGCGAAAAGCAGAACCGGGAGATCTTTCATCAATTAGATATGCCATAGCAGGTGCCGATAAACTTACAGAAAAATTGCGTCTTTCTTTCCAAAAAGAACATGGGATTGAGATCTTGGAAGGTTATGGTGCAACTGAAACAAGCCCCGTAATATCGGTTAATGTTCCGGGTACCAATAAACCAGGAAGTATAGGAAAACCATTACCTGGAGTCCAAGTTAAAATATTGGATAGAGAGTCAGATGAGATTTGTGCTACCAATAAAGAAGGTAAGATACTGGTAAAAGGTGATCTTGTAATGAAGGGCTATCTGGGTGATGTAGAAGAGACCTCCATGCATATGCACGGCGGCTGGTATGATACTGGTGATATGGGAATTATTGATGAAGATGGTTTTCTGTGGCATCGTGGTAGATTGAAAAGATTTGTAAAAGTTGGTGGTGAAATGGTCTCGCTGGTTAAAGTTGAAGAGGTTCTTTCTCATTTATTACCTGAGGGAGTTACCTGTTGCGTTGTTGATGTGCCAAATCCCAAAAAAGGTGCGGATGTTGTAGCTGCAGTTGCTACAGGTGAATTTGACAGGAAGAAGATCCTTAAAAAAATGGCTAAAGAACTACCTGCCATTGCAGTTCCGAAAGAATTCTATGTAATAGAAGATATTCCTATGATGGGTAGCGGAAAAGTTGCTTTCCGTGAAGTGGAAAGAATTTGTAGAGAAAGACAGGAAAACGGAAAGAAGAAAAATTAGAAGTTAGAAGTTAAAAATTAGAAAAAAGAGAAAGAGAATAAGTTAATAAAAAAGCCCATGACTTTAGTTGTGGGTTTTTTATATAGTTAGAAATTGTTAATCTAGAATTTATAACTGATATCTACAGAATTAAAACCGAATGATAACTTTAGCTTTTTATTGTGATGGTACTTGCAGATCAAATAACTTATACTGCTTCCAACAACAGCACCAACAATAACATCTGATGGAAAGTGCTGAGCAGATGCAACTCGTAAGATTGCCGTAGCACTTGCCGATCCAAATAAAAGTGAGCCTGCTAGGATGTTGTGTCCATAATTCTGGTAATAATAAAAATATCCGCAAGTAGCTGCACTGAAAACAGTTGAGGAGTGCATAGAGTAAAATGAGTGTTGACTGTTTCTTTGTACTTTCTTTGTTAATGAGATAGCATCATCATAAACAAACGGTCTAAAACGGTGTGAAAAAGTTTTTGTCCATTTACAAATTGTGCTTTGTGCCAGCATAATTTCACTGAAAACCATCAGGTTATTAAATATTACCTTTTTGTCGTTTTCATATAGGCAGTACAAGGTTGAACCAATTGTCAGAAAAGCTGAATAATCGCTAAAATCTTTTAAAACTGCAGAATAGGATTGTAAACCAATTTTATCAAAGGATGGAACATCATCTTTATTCAGTGCATTCAATTCCAGTTCGGTTGGTGATTCAATGAGTTGACGGTCAAAATAGTTATTGCTCAGGTCAAGCGTTAGAGCTGTAGTGAGAAAGATCAATGATTCAGTCGTATCAATCTCAAAAATATATGAATTTAAAAGTAGTGGAATTAGAAGAATTAATAAAATTAGATGGATTCTATTCATTTAAAAAATATGTCCCTGCGAAAAGTTAATTCAGCAGGGACAGTTATATTATTTACCCAAGGTTGCTACCATTATAGCTTTTATGGTGTGCATTCTGTTCTCAGCTTCGTCAAAAATAACAGAAGCTTCACTCTCAAATACTTCATCGGAAACTTCCATTTCCGGGAGACCAAATTTTTCGAAGACATCTTTTCCAATTTTAGTATCAGTATTATGGAATGACGGTAAACAGTGCATAAAGATAGTATGTGATTTCCCTGTCAGATTCATCATTGCTTTATTAACCTGGTATGCTTTAAGCAGATCAATTCTCTTTTTCCAAGTTTCTTCCGGTTCTCCCATTGAAACCCAAACATCTGTGTAGATCACATCAGAGTTCTTAACACCTTCCTCAATATTATCAGTAACAGTTATCTTAGCTCCGGTCTCTAAGGCAATTGCCTTACATTTATCAATGAGCTTGTCATCAGGTTGAACCTCTTCAGGTGCTACGATCCTAAAATCCATTCCCAGCTTAGCACCGCCAACCATAAGTGAATTACCCATGTTATTCCTTCCATCTCCAACGTAAGTGAAAACCATTTGATCAAAAGGTTTTTTCAGGTGCTCTTTAGCTGTGAGGAAATCAGCCAGGATCTGGGTTGGATGGAATTCAGTTGTAAGTCCATTCCAAACTGGAACTCCAGCATATTCCCCTAATTCTTCTACAATATCCTGTCCAAAACCACGGTATTCGATACCATCATACATTCTGCCAAGTACTCGAGCTGTATCTTTCATGGTTTCCTTATTGCCGATCTGGCTACCGCTGGGTCCGAGATAAGTGACATGAGCACCTTGATCAAGTGCAGCTACTTCAAAAGCACATCTTGTACGAGTTGAAGATTTTTCAAAGATGAGTGCAATGTTTTTACCTGTAAGAGTTGGCTGCTCTGTTCCTGCATATTTTGCTTTTTTGAGATCTAAAGAAAGATCAAGTAGAAAATTGATCTCTTTAGGAGTGAAATCCAATAATTTCAAAAAGTTTCTGTTACGAAGATTATAAGCCATAATTTATTCTCCTAATACATTTTTTAAGACAAAAGTTTAAGTTTCGAAATTCATGACAAGAAATTTATCTGCTTGTAAATTTCAAGATCTGCAAACTGATGTAACATAATCCATCCATTTAGTGGATATTATGTGAATACAGAAAATTATTTCACAAGGATCATCTTTTTTGTTTTAGTAGATCTAACAGAATTAAGCTGATAAAAATAGATCCCTGAACTGACTTTATTATTTTTATCATCTGTTCCATCCCAGTATGTATAATAACTTCCTCTATCCTTTTTTTCATTGATCAAGGTTTTTATATACTGTCCTCGAATGTTATAAACCTTAATTGTAATTTTACCTGTTTCTGGAACGTCATAATCAATTTTAGTGAATGGATTGAAAGGATTCGGATAATTCTGTTTAAGAACATATCGTACTACTGGAGGAGTTGTAGAATAAACTTCTAAAGTTATGGGGATATTCAAGATCTGCCCGATATCGGAAACCATTTTTATGATAGCAACATAGGTTGCTGGAGCTAGATCATTGGTGGATATAGTTATCAAATTATTTTCGATCTCTCCAGCCGGTATGGTACCAGTAGTATTTTCAACTGAGAGCCAGTTGACAGGTGAATCTACTATTGTAAAAAGCCGAGAAGTATTTTGAATACTACAGTTTATATTACTAATTCTAATTAGAGTATATTCGGAAGGTGGTCCGGGAACATTAAAACTGAAAGAACCTGTATTTTCTGTAGATTCAGCGATAGTCTCCCAGGTATAACCATTATTTGTAGATATCTCGATCATTACATTATCATAATTCCCCGTATCTTCCCAGATTAAGGTAACAGGTTCTCCGTAAGATAAAATTGAGCCTTCTTCAGGATATGTAATATTAAATGCCGAGATACTGAAGGTACTATCGGAGATATCATAACTGCTTTCATCCAGAGTTACTACTTTTAACCAGCATTCATCACTTAGTGGCCCATCAAATACAAATGGATAACTACCTGAATTCTCTGCCATATCTTCAATTACAAGCCAGCTTTGTGCATTGTCTCTACTCAGCATGATCTTCACATATTCTGCTTCGCCGTATTTATCCCATTTAAGTGTATCCTGAATTGAGGGAACAACAGTCTCTCCACCGTTTGGATATGATATCCAAAAGTAATTGTCTGTTGTCGGATTCACAATAAATGTACCACTTATCTGGTGAGGATCAGTGCCCGATCCATCACCTTCTAAATACCAGTCAATATTTACTGGAGAAATTTGATCTTCATCTATTGTTACATTAACATTAATAGGAGTTGCAGTTGTTGGTGAAATGCTGTTACCTGAGTTAAAACCCCAGCTAACTTCAACGCCATAACCGGTTTCACCATTATAGCTCAGGTCATCAATATCATTGGCGCTATTAACATAAAACCCGGGTGGGAAATCAATGGTAACTCCATGAATTCCTTCTCCATCAATATTATTGTGAATAAGATAGAAAAGAAAACTCATTGGTTCGATCGGTATATAGGAATTTGTCATATTAAAAATATAATCATTTTCAATATTTCGAGAAAAATCTTCATTGAAGTTATTGATTTCATTATCTGGTATTCTGGCAAAATGTGCAAACGAGATATTATAGGAAACATCGGATGTCCCTTCTAGATTAGAAAGAGTAAGATCAGCAGTAAAAGTAGAATCAGCAGGTACAGAAAAACTGAAACTTTCAGGAGCAACACTTATATATGGGAAATTATTCTCAATGTCATTGCTAAATAATATTGCTGTTTCATCTTGTATTTCATGAACAGTATTTGGATAGATATTTGAAAAAGTTAATAATAACCCTTCAGTTTGTTGGTAATTTTCTAAGCCCACAGTTGCATAATTCTCATCCTGATCGGTATTATTAACTTCTTTATATTGGAACTTCATTAATTTATTTACATCATTTGTGTAATAAAATTCAGGATCATAAAGAATAAGCTGGAATATCTCATTGCTTTCATCAAATTCATTTTTAAAATCTGACCATTCAATTATAAAATAATTATTCTCTTCATCATATTTCACATAAATTCGTCCATCATAAAGATTATCCCAGAAAGGAGCGATCATACCGGAGGTTCCAACTCCAGAAGGGATATTGCGATTTCTTTGAAAAATGAGAGGAGTTGTTTCCATGGAAATATATCCATTGGAACAAATTGAGATATTATCATAAAAGATTCCGAAATAATTAATTTGGAATGGAAGAGGAATAAATTTTGCAAATCCGTTCATTGTTGTATGATCGGGATCAAGTAACGAGCCGTCTCCACCATGGGTTGGATCGATCTCTATCCAATCATATTCAGGGGCACTAAAGTTACCAATATCACTCGATTCAATTGCAAAATAACCATTTTCACAAAATGTGATACTGGTAGAATCAATAATCCCGATCGGGAAATTAAAGTTGATGCTCTGAAGCGCATTATCATTCCCAGTTATTATTAAATTAAATTGGGCAATTTCACCTGAGTTCACGTTTTCTGGTGTTATGGTAAAATTACCGGATCCTGTTTCATTTTGCAGTATGCTGCTGAAATTGAATACAGCATCTTCAACGATAGCATTTTCATTTATACAGGTTAATTCAGTTTGAAAAACTCCTGTTTCATACTCACTGCAATTTAGAAGTTCGATAATAACATCTACTGTTTGATTTTGCAATAAACACTGAGTTGAATTTTGAACCAAGAATTCAGAAATAACGAGTTCAGGTGATGAAATAATTGTGGAGACCAAAAATACATAATCTTCATTATTAGAAGTGATATTTAAAAATATCTGGATATCATCTCCGTTAACCCAACTTTCAGAGACTTCAATTTCAAATAGATCAGAATAATTTTGACCGACTTCAAGGATATCCAGTAAAATTGGTTCAGAGATGAAAGAAATATGCTCATTGTCACAGATTGGTGTTATTGTAATATCTTCAATATTAGACGTTCCAGGATTTGAAATTGTAAATTCTAAAGAACCGTTTTGCCCGGATATTAATTGATTTGGAAACGAATAATTTTCCAAGATAATATCTATATCTGAATTTACTTCAAGCTCACTTGTCTTGGGGATATAACAATATTTAGAAGCCGTAATCTCATAGTTTCCAGCAGGGAGATCTAGAGGTATATCAGCAATTCCGCTGGCATTTGTGATTCCTGTTGTTATTAGGCTATCTTCAGAAGTTATCGCAATTGTGAATCCTGAAAGATCGTCTTCCTCAATATCAATTTGCGCTTCAATAAAATTAGCAGAAGAGGGAATAGATGCAGTAAAGTTGAGTTCCAATTCTTTTGGAATATCAGTAAGGATTTGTAATCCGGGATCACCCAATAGATTATAAACATAAAAATAGAACTGATCTGAATTTGAGGCATTACCCCAGGCATGACTTTGCGGGTAATTAATATAAAGTTCCATCTTACCTCGCAGCAGTATTTCACCGCAACGGAATAATCCTTCCTGGGTAACTCCCTGATAAATACCCATCGCATTTGCATTATTGAACCAGGTTTTTGTATCATATTCACTTGGCCCGATGAATCCGATTGCGCCCTTAGGAACTGCTGGACTTCCACTTACAAGCCATTTTTCACCAAAGCAGGTTGAGTATTGCTCACTAGCAAAATCACCACCGGCGCATGTCATACTGGTAACCATTGGCAGCATGAAACCATTCGTCAATAGTTCAATGTTATCACTTGTGAACATAACACCCGGGGAACCACTCCAATAGGAAGGAGATCCAGCTCCACGATAACAGATAAATGATTCACCTTCACTTATAGAGTTTGCCAGCATGGTTTGTCCTTGCTGCCACGGATTTATAAATGTATCCACTACAGCATATTCAAAATCCAGAAGTTTGTTTCGGATTCCCATCAAAGTTTCACGTTGGGAGTACCCATTCCATGCTTCGACAAGTCCAACCATTAAAGCACGTTTTTGCCAGGGGATCTCCATAAATGGATTCCGTTCATAGTTTTTTATTTTTGAAACAATAGTCCTTAATTCCATTTGACTTTGAACAGACAGTCTTCCGATAAAAATGTCAGGGAAATAATCCTCTCCATCAAGTAATGTATAATTATGATCACTTACATTCCAAGGCATCCAGGATCCTTCCACATAAAAAGCAGGACATTGAATTGCACCTGTTACGTCTCCAACCAAAACAACAAATTCCGGTGGGAACTCCCAGTTATCATAGGCATTTTGTAGATATGCTTTTACATCTTCAGCTGTATTACCAATATCTTCAAGAAAAGCTAATTTTGCTTTAAAACCAAGCTTTTCCTTCCAGCGAAGAAGTGGTTGTAAAATGTTCTCAACACTACTTGGTGCAATAAAAAGATATTTTCCTCCGGTTGAACGTGTAATGTTCTTCGCACCGAGAATCCTTTCCGATGCAATCTTATTGAATGAAGTTGATGTAATAATTTTTGTTAGAGGATTTCTGAAGTCAGATTGATCAATTTCAAATTCTAGTTGAACGTCTTTGATAAGTCTAATCGCATTCAGTTTTGGATTGTATTGAATAGGGGAAATAGAAATTTGAGAAAATCTGTTTCCACGCATTATTACTGGTTTTCCAATGGAAACAATATTCTCTGGGATCCATTTATTGAGAGTAAAAAGTTCCTGTTCAGAATCATTTACATGTGCAATTTTATTGGAAAGCACAATTTCATCATAATCATATTCAAGCTGAGAACACTTATAATTTCCAGTACTTGGGAGAGAAACTAATTTTGAATATATTGGTAGTTCAAAATAATTTGAGACCATACT
Organism: Candidatus Tenebribacter davisii; assembly: GCA_030765535.1. Classification (GTDB taxonomy): domain Bacteria; phylum Cloacimonadota; class Cloacimonadia; order Cloacimonadales; family TCS61; genus Tenebribacter; species Tenebribacter davisii. The sequence goes on along the minus strand of JAVCCH010000166.1, from coordinate 39,440 downwards.
ACTTTTACATTCAGAAATAATGATACTGTTATAAGTTTTATCTTTAGATTGAATAGTTTTGATCTGTTCAATTTCAAAACTTCCGCTGACCTGAAATGAGTTACCAATTTCTGAAAATTCCAATCCAACAAGTTGCAAAAATATTATCAATAAACTAAGTATAAGTATAATCTTCTTCAAAAAAACACCCCGCAAATTATTTTAATAATAAACATTTTCTAGTGGCTATTGTTTTACCATCAGCTGCCAATTTATAGAAATATACTCCTGAAGATACAGGTTGATCATTCAAATCTGTACCGTTCCAAACAATAGAATACTGACCAACTGGTAGTTGATTGCTAATAAGTTGTTTCACTTTCTGCCCTTTTAGATTATAAACTGTTAATTCTACTTTTTCAGAATTTTGAGAAGTTAATGAAAATGATATCGTTGTTGTTGGATTAAAGGGATTTGGATAATTCTGATAAAGAGTAGGAATGTTCATAGTAAGTTCTTGATCAACATTAACCTGTGAATCACCATTTGCTGTGAATAAAATTGCAGTTTCTGATTCTAGTTCATGGGCTGTTGGGGCATAAATATTAGCAAAAGTTATTAGTAATCCATTTGTTTGTGTTTCGTTTTCTATACCAATTGTTGCATAATTATCGGAACTATCATTATTTTGTACTTGGTTATATTGGAATAGGATATCACCATTGCCGTTTATTGATGGATAGTAAATCAGATCATAGAAAACAACCTGGAAAGTCTCATAAGAATAGCTGTGATAGTTCCTGCAGTTTGACCATTCTATGATAAAAATATTTTGAGAATCATCATAATAGGAATAAACAGAACCATTAATTAGATTATCCCAGAAAGGTGCGATCATGGCTTTTGCACCTACTCCTGAAGGAATATTTTTATTCCTGAAAAACACACGGTCAGTATCTCCCATTGAAATCCAACCATTAGAACAAACAGAAATCTCATCATAAATCATTCCAAAATATTGAAAATCAAAAGGCAGATCTATTGTTTTGGTAAAACCGTCAGAGCCATTAACACTTCCACCTTGAATAATGCTGCCTTGTCCGCCGGCAGAAGGATTGATCTCTATCCAATCATAAATTGGGGCAGTGAAGTTACCGATGTCAGATGATTCTATTGCAATATAATCCTGATCACAAAAAGTAGGACTTTCCTCCGATATTTCACCAATTGGATAGGAATAAGTAATTTCCTGCAATACGTTTCCGCTATTAGTAATTATAAATTTAAATTTGGCTAATTCACCGGAGATCGCGTCATCTATTGCGATCTCAAAAAATGATTCAATTAGTCCAGTTTGTCCAGTTTGAATTGTTGGACAAATTGTTTCGGCATTAATGACTTCAAAATTATCTGACATAGCGATCATCTCAATTATAGTTTCGTCAGCATCAAAGTTCCCACTATTTAGAATTTCCAGATTGAAAGTAGAATTTGAATTCTGCAGCAAGTTTCCATTAGGTTCATCAATTATGAAATCTGAAATTGTAAATTGTGGAGATATAATTTCTATGGGCATAAAGAAATCATTTTCGCCTAGATCAGAAGAAATATTTAAGAAGAGACCACCATTAATTCCATCTTGCCAGGAATGATCTAATTCAATTTCAAAATTACAGGTTGTGTATTCATTTGCATCAAGAGATGCGATGGCCGAAGAACCAGTAACAATTTCAATAAAATCTTCTTCTGTTGATAGCTCAATTTCCAAGTTATTAGCTTGGGTATTACTGGAATTATGGATACTGACGATAATACTTACAGCCTCACCCGGAATTATTCCAGAACAACTATATTCATCAACCCGTACAATTTCTGCTTCTACAACCGATAATACGTATGTTACTGGGATAAACAGATATTTTGAAGCTGTAACTTCATAAGCACCTGCTGTAAGATCAATTGGAATAGCTGCAATTCCCGAAACATCGGTGATACCTGTTGTTATTAAACTGTCAGAATTAGTAATTGCAATTGTAAAACCTGATCTATCCTCATCATTTAGTTCGATTTGAATTTCCAGGAAGTTAGAACCGGAAGGAATTTCATCAGGAATATATATATCAAAATCTTTAGGAGTGTCAGTAAGGATCTGCAGACCTGGATCTCCTAAGAGATTGTAAACAAAAAAATAGAATTGATCTGAATTCAGTGCATTTCCCCAATTATGACAATTTGGATAGTTATTATAAAGTTCCATCTTACCACGCAGCATCATTTCACCGCATCTGGTTACTCCCTCTTGTGTAATTCCCTGGTAGATTCCCATATCATTTGTGTTATTAAAAGGAGTTTTTGTATCGTGTTCACTTGGTCCGATAAAGCCAATTGCTCCTTTTGGATTAGAGGGTGAACCTGCAGTAAGCCAAGTTTCTCCAAAACAGGTAGGGTAATTTGTGCTGCCAAAATCTCCTCCACCGCAAACAATGCTTGTTACCATTGGCAACTTAAAACCATTATTTAAACTTCCAATTGCATTGATATCAAACATTGCACCATAATGACCCGACCAATAACTGGGACCTCCAAAACCACGATAATTCAAGAAAGTGTAACCATCATTTATCATATTTTTTAAATTTGATATTCCACTTTGGTAGGGTGAGATAAATGTATCTACAACCGTAAATTCAAAATCCAGTAATTTAGTGCGAACTTCCATGACTGTTTCTCTAGCGGAATAGAACTCCGACCAGGTATCGACATAAGCCATCATTAGTGCTTTTTTCTGCCAGTTATTTTCAATAAACGGATTACTTTCATAGTTTATGATTTTGCTGATGATTGTATTTAACTGCAATTGTGAACGTACAGATAAGCGTCCAACAAGCACATCAGGGAAATAATCCTCACCTTCGAGGATTGAATATTTGTGATCACTTACAACCCAGGGAGTTAAATAGCCTTCAACATAAAATGAAGGGACAGAAATAGGACCATCAACATCGCCTACTAAAACAACATATTCTGGAGGAGTTTCCCAATTATCATAGGCATTTTGAATGAAGTTTTTAATAGCGCCGGAATCAGATCCTGTTTCTGATAAAGTTGCAACTCTGGTTGTATAACCAAGTTTTTCCTTCCAGCGAAGAAGTGGCTCTAACATAGGTGCTGTATCATCTTGTATAATAAAAAGATATTGCCCTTTCTGGTCTGAAATCCTGGGTCTGCTGCCTGGAATTATTGTTGCGGATAAGCTTGAAAATGAATTGATCTTATTTTCTTTCAATTTTGGATTTTTTAATATATTGGTATCTAAAGATAAATTAATATCAATGTCTTTTAGAATCTTTAATTTATTTTGGACTGGATTATATTGTATGGGTGATACAGCAATTTGTGTGAATCGATACGCACCCATAATATTTGGATCACTTATTGTAACTATCTCTTCAGGGATCCATTTATCACTTTGATATTCAGATAAATTAATATCATGATCATCAAGCAGACCGCAAGGCAAAACTGAATTTCCAAGTTCAATAATTTCTTCATTATATGAGATATTATCTAGTTTATAATTTCCAGTGTTTGGTAGTTCGATAAGTTGTGAGAAAATCGGTAATTCAGGTTCACCGATTTTTCCGGTTGGTCTGCAGTTTCTAAGATTTAATTGTGTAAATGTGATATTCTGTGTTAATTTTTCAGTAAATTCAATTTTATCAAAATCTCCTGAAATAATGATCTGATCTCCTGAAAAATCAAGATCAATTGCAGTACTAAATATGATAAATGATAACAATATCAATGTAATAAATAATTTCATTTTTAATCCTTTTATTTTAATATGATATTTTAATGCAAAAAATGAGCCAGATATACCAGTAAAATTAATTGTTATCTAATATTACAATATTTGTTTTATTTTAATAAAAGACATTTTTTTGCATCTATTAATTTTTCTTTGTATTCCATTTTATAAAAGTAAATTCCAGAAGATACTTTTTTATTCTGTGAATTTGTTCCATTCCAATCAATGATATAAGAACCTGCTAATAGTTCTTCATTAATAAGAGTTTTAACCTTTTGCCCTTTAATATTGAACATTGTTATTTTTGTCTTTCCAGTTTCTTTTAGTGTAAATCTGATATTTGTGTCAGGATTAAATGGGTTGGGATAATTAGAATGCAATATTGCATTTTTAGTAGTTGGAACTTCATTGTTTTCAATTGAAACAGGGTTAGTTTCGTAAGAAGTATGAGTAAAATGAGCGACAGAATTAAGTGGCATATTATCAATTCGTATTTGCAAATAATAATAATCGTTAGGATTTACTACTGGATCCGGCATGCTGGTTTTTGGTTGCCAGTCTTCCCATTCGATCAAACCGACATTATCGAACCAGGCATAAGAATCTCCTGAAATCGGGGGATCATTATTTGTTACAATATCAAAGTAAGTTGTATTACCAGGTACTTCTATTTCTGAAGCATAATAGGTCCAATCAGTTTCGCCGCTAACTGCTTCAAAATTATCCGATCCTAACAAACTGCCACCTGTTCTGGCATTATAAAATCTCGCCTGAACCAATGCACCTTCACAGTTTTCGGTTTTTACATATCCATGAATTGAATATTCACCATCAGATCTTCTTTTCATCCGATTTTCCAGGTTTGTGATAATATTGTAGCCATTGGCTGCATTTTGATGAATACATAAAGCAAGTTCGCCTTCATAGAACTCACTATCATCAAGCCATTCATCGTTGCTGTTAATGTTCCAAACTGAGGCTCCCTCATCTTCGTAATTGCCAAACCAGACGAGTTCTCTTCCAACTCTGAAATCAAAATCATTTCCATTTGTTATCTCATCTATACTGGAAATATCACCCCATTCCGGTAATTTGATAACTTGAGAAATATATTCATTTCCATTAAAAGTAAATTCAAGGTTTTCACTGTATTGCTCATTCTCTATAAGCATACTCAAAGTATCAAGAATGATATTAGCCTGCATTTCTACAGGATCAATACTTAAATATGTGTTCACCTCTTTAGATTTCATTTTTATGTAGTTTAAAATGTGTTTACCTAATTCACCAGTAGCAATTTGCGGGATATAATCATCTATAAAAACCGGTTTTAAACAAAAGGAGTTAAATCCATCCTCATCAATTGAAGCTTTTAAGATCATAGATGGGAAAGTTTCAAAATAGTTAAGATCAAAGGCGAAATTGCCCAGTGAATGAGCAATAAGCTTACCATTATATACTTCAACAGCCTGTATCACATGGGGATGATGACAAATTACCAGGTCAGCACCGGAATCTATCATATGATGTCTGATTTCAATATCCCACATATGGGGGATATCAATTCTTGGAGTATAATCTTCATCTTCAGCAAAATCTTTTTCATTCCAACCGTTAAAAACATCGGTATAGTCATAGTTAGCTCCAGGAGTAGTAGAGTATTCACTTCCCGAATGAGTTTCCACAATGATCAGATCTGCATTATCCTGTACTGCATTAATTTGTTCTGTAATATAATAGGGTGTCATATAGGCGAATCCGAATTTATTAAAACCAGCTTGAAGATATGGCTGATAATTATTATATTGCCCTGTTCTATCACTAGAGCGCAAGAAAGCAAGATTCACTCCTTTTTTGGAATAGAATAATGGTTTATACGCTTCATAAGAATCAGCACCAGCTCCAGAATATCGGATACCATATTGATCGAGAGTATTTTGCGTCTCCTGCATACCTTCCAGCATATAGTCATTTGTATGATTATTTGCCAGGCAAACCAGATCTATACCTGCAAAAGCCAGTCCTGCAGCATTTGCCGGGTTTCCCTTGAAAAAGATCGTTTTCGTCGGATGATGAATATTATAGGTCGTAAGCGGACATTCCAAGTTTGCATCGGTAATATCGGCATCTTCTCCCAGGATAGGTAAGGTTGGTTCAAAAATAGCTTCAACACCCAGATTAGGGATTATACTATTTTCATATCCTCGTGCCAGCATAATATCACCCACAAAATTTATAGTTAGCGGAAAAGATGAAGGTCCTTCATCAACTTCAACCTGACAGGTAGCATAACCTTCATGGAAGGAATCATCTGTAACTTGAAGCTGAATTGTGTATAAATGATCATCTTCGACAATAAAGGTATGCACTGGATTTTGCTGGATACTGATAGAATCATCACCAAAATACCAGAGAAACTCATGTTCATCACTATCAGGATCAGTAACTTCACTATAAAATTGGACATTTACACTGCGCAGATCATCCTCATTTAAATAAACAGTTCCAATTTCGAATGTTATTTCAACTTCTGGTGATATCGGCAGATCATCTGAAATATCAAAAATATTATCAAAATATACAATTCCGCTGCCGGCATCATTATCATTTATAAATATTATTTCCGAGATCTCGGGAAGATATTCAAACCAGGCAAGCCAGTCATCAGCTATAGGAAGTTGATATATATGCCATTCATTTTCACTAAAAGCACCTTGATATACCGGGATCCATTCTTCAATGTTCATTTCTTCCAAACCATCAAAAGAATAGAGTAATTCATTCGTACCGTCACTTACCCCAAATCCCTGGATTTCACCTTTATTTTCTATAAAACAGGAAACTTCCCACACATCATTTGAATCTATTATTACTGGTTCAATCGCTTCAACTTTCCAGGTGTTGCCATAAAGTTTTAGAACATATTGTGAAGACGGAGATGATGGGTTCTCAGTAGTTACTTCCCAGGCGCCTGGTTGAAAATCCTCATCAGGGTAAGAAGTAAGGGATACTTCTCCACTTTCAAAGTTCTCAATTTGAATTTCACGGGTTATTGTTAAACATAGTGAGTAGGATAAAACTAAAAAAATTAATATTAAAATAATTTTGTTTTTCATTTTCAACTCCATTCTAACAACTACTTTTCAAAAAATTAATTAAGATAGATTTTGACAAGGTTTTATCTATAATGGATAAACATTCAACTATTGACAGAAAAATTGATAATTAAAAGATACCATTAAATGAATAAAATAGTATTATTTTTCTTAAAAAAATATATAACATCTCCAAAAAAGGAATGGTTACGCTTTGACTCTGTTTTCATGGTCATTGGCATAATAATATCTGTTGCAACTCTTACGGTTGCATTATCGATATTTGAAGGCTATGAATCGGTATTGAAAGATACAATTCTTGGTACGAATTCCCATATCTATATTTTTAATGCTACAAATGGGAATTTGATATCAGATGATGTAAAACAAATAGAAGAAGCATTACAGCAGAAAGATTGTGTAGATAACACATCTGCGTTTATAATCACACAAGCCATGGTCTCAAATGATAATAGGATAAAGGGCTCAATTGTACGTGGAATTGATTGGGAACAACAACAGCTTCCCAGTAAATATAAGAAAAATGTTTTTGAGGGTAACTGGCAACTTGATTCCGAGAATTCAGCAGTAATTGGTTATAAATTAGCTGAAGAATTAGATTTGCAAGTTGGTGATAGTTTTAAACTTATCAGTCCAATGAATTCTACAGTTACACCAATGGGAATAAAACCAAAGGAAGAGATATTTATACTTACCGGACTTTACAGATCTGGAATGTATGAATATGACAGCAAATTCATTTTTGTTGATAGAGAAAAATTGAGTAATTTTCTCTCTTTGCAGAACGAGTATACAATGGTTGAAGTTAAATTGAAATCTGACTGGATCGAGAAAGCAGATTATCTTGCATATGTCTGGGAGCATGAATTTGATTATAAATATCAGATCTCTTCCTGGATAGATTTTAATAGTAATTTATTTTCACTTTTAAAAATGGAAAAATGGGTAATTTTTATTATTTTAAGCTTTCTTATCCTTATTGCTTCATTTAATGTAGTTAGTTCTGTATCGACATCTATAATAGAAAAGCGTACAGAACTTGGGATATTAAAAGCTTATGGTACTTCTAATAAAATTTTACAGAAAATATTTATTGGCAAGACAATGTTACTGGCTCTATTCACTGTTACTTTTGGTCAATTATTAGGAATTCTAATTGCAAAATTTTTGAGTTGGCAGAAGTTTTTTGTACTAAAGGGAGATGTTTATTTTTTAGATAAGATAAATGTTCAGTTTGGAATTACAAGCTGGATCATTATTTTAGCGGTTTCCATGTTGATAGTATTCACAGCATCACTTATCCCTTTAAAGAGTATATCAAAATTGAATATTACAAATATAATCAGGAAAGTATAATAAATTATTAGGAGTAGAAAATTGAGTTTGATCAAAATTGAAAAACTAAAGAAAAGTTACAATGAAGCATCAGGTAAACTTGAAGTATTAAGAGGAGTAGACCTGGAGATCCATCCTGGAGAAATGATTGCTATAACTGGTGAATCTGGTAGTGGCAAGAGTACCTTACTTCATATGATGGGTATGCTGGACAGTTATGACTCAGGTAAAATATTCTTTTCCGGTGAACAAATTAATCTAAAGGATAGTGAGCTTAGTGAATTCAGAAATAAAAAGATCGGCTTTGTATTCCAATCTCATTATCTGTTAGAAGATTTCACTGCTGAAGAAAATGTTGCTATGCCAAAATTTATAGCTACAAAAGATTTTAAGAAAAGTGTGCTTGACTCCAGACAATTACTGAAAGCTCTTGATATGGAAGATAGACGTAGTCATTATCCAAGTCAATTAAGTGGAGGTGAACAGCAAAGAGTTGCGGTTGCACGGTCTCTGATAAATTCTCCGGAAATTATTTTTGCTGATGAACCAACTGGTAATCTGGATTCGAAACATAGTGATGAATTGATAAATCTATTGATGGAATTGAATAAAAAACAGGGACAGACATTTGTAATTGCCACACACAGTAAAGAGATAGCCAGTAAAATGGATAGATGTTTTATTCTGGAAAATGGAATTATAAAAGAAACCTCAAAATAGTATTAATTACTTAAAAATGAAAAAGAAAACCTGGTTATTTATCATCGTCCTTGTTGTTCTTGTTATCAATATTTCGTTCTTTGTATTGGTAAGAATGGCCAAAGTTGATAAAATTGTTCAAACCAGAATAACCGATCAGCTTTCCAAAACACTTAATGCAGATATTACAATGGAACAATTCACCTTCAATGATACACAGATGAATATTTCAGGGATAAGAATTGTTAACAGTGGGAATTATGATCTAAAAATAAACCAACTTTATATCGAATATGACTTAATAAAACTGATATATTCAAAATTTAAGAATTTTAAAGCTATTAAACATATTAAGATTTATGAGCCGGAGTTTTCTTTAATTATAAAAACAGATGAAAAGAAAAAGGAAAATAATGAATTTGCTATTCCTGATATTGCCGAATACTTTAGAATGCTCAATATCTATAGTGGTAAATTTAATATAAAATATAAAAATAGTATTGTTGAAGTGGAAAACAGCTGGCAGAATATTGATCTCTCAATAAAAAACACAGCAAGCTCTGATATCCTCCTTACCGCAACTTCACAAGCCGAATCTAGTTTGTTCGCATCAGGTAAATTAAATAAGGGTGTAATAGAGAAGGTTGATTTTAAATTAAAAGATCTTAAGCTTTCTAAATTTGAGATATCACAACTGACTTCTTTAGATTTTCTGCTTGATGCTGATCTGATCTATGAAGATGATATATTAAGATATTCTGCTGCAATCAAAAATATTAATACTCAATATGCTGATAAAAAAGCATCAATTGATTCCATATCAATTTCCGGAAATAATAAAAAATCTTATATTACACTTCATAATGCCATACTAGATGATAACAAAATATATGGGAATGCTGTCATTAATAAATTGCTTTCTAATAATCCTACCATTAAGTCTGAATTAACAACTTCTGATGTATCATTTGAGAAATATATTGATCAGATTACTGGAAATATGAGGGCAAAAATAAATATTAACGGTAAGTTAGCAAAACCTGTTATTACAGCTGAATTATCCTCAAATAAGCTAACTGCTGCAAATCAGGAATTTACAGATATTAGTGTCTCAGCTAAAATGATAGATGACAATATTGAATTTAGCTTGGATAATTCTTTGTGGGAAGATAATCAATTAATTGGAGATGGGTATTATAAGCTTGGTAAAGATCTCCATCTTGAACTTAATTCTAACAATATTAACTGGCAAAAGGGAAATATCAGAATTTCAGGAGACTTTACTTCTACGATTAATTATCTAGACAAACCTGAAATTGATGTTGATCTTAATGATATTGATATTATTGCAGATGAAATGGGTATCAATAACCTGGATCTCAAGGCGAAACTGCTTGGAGATGATCTCACTATAGACCTTACACACCCTGAACATGATATTGGATTATCCAGTATTGGGAATATCTCATCAAAAGAGATGATAGCCAAAATTAAACTACGCGGCTTAGATTTGAATACTGTTTTTAATAAAAAATCTTACCCGATCATAACTGGTGATGTTGAGATCAATGCTAATCCATATAGTATTGTAACTAATTCTAATATTATGGTATATGATATGAATTATGGTAAGTTAGGTGGAAGATTAAAGACCGATATTGTATTAGATCTTTCAAATGAACGGTCATTAATAAATATGCGTTCATATAACGCTAAATATAATTATGAACCCTTTAATATCGATCTTCTTGCGGAAGGATCATTAGATAGTCTTTATATTAAACATTGCCAGTTAAATAAAATGCTCCAGATTAATGGATGGATCAAGAGAGAACCAAATTTTAAATATGGGATATCATTACTGGGGAAAGATATTAAGATCAGGCAGCTGTCTAAATATTTTGTAGATTATAATACTTCTAACCAAATGGATGGCAGTTTAAGTATTGATGCAACAGTAAATAATTTAGAAGATGGATTGATTATAGGTAATATAACCTGTGAAGATTTTAGAATTGGTGATATGAATAAACTGGATGCCAAATTAAATTTTGCAGGCAATAAAACCATGGTTAGTTTACATGATGGTTATATAAATACAAATGAACATAAAATAATTGATCTGCAAGGTGCCTTGATACTAGAACCAGAAATGTTAATTACAGCAAATGGAAGAATTGATTCACTCCTAATTGACGAAATTCTTCCAGAAGGAAATTTAAAAGGGATCGTTAAGGGCGGATTAGAGTTTTCCAGAGAACAGAATAATAATGAATTACATCTAGACCTGGAAATTGACAAATTAAAATTTAACAGTTTCAAAGCTGATCTAATTAAATGCGATGTTTTGCAAAAAGATAGTCTATTATATGTAAATGATATCAGATGTTATAAGAAAAATGAATTCAGCTTAAGATCGAATGGTGTAATTGGTTACAATATCATTAATAGTAAAGTTTTTTCCGACACGAATAACATTTCAATAAAATTTAATGGAGATTTATTAAAACTATTGGCCGATCAAACAAAGGTAATAACTGTGGCTGGTTCAGAAGCTGATTTCAAATTTAAAGTTGGGACAAAAGATAATAAGATATTTGTTAAACAAGGTAATTTAGCTTTGACTCAAGGTACTATGAAGATCAAAGGACAACCTGAGCATATTGATAAGATAACAATTCAATTCGGGATTGAGAATAACATATTTATTATTGATAAATTCAAATTTCGTATGGGTGAGGGCAGATGCTATATATCTAATGTTATAAATAATAACAGTGAAGATTTTGTCTTGGGTACACTTAATCTGGGGAAGTTGTTAGTAAAAACTGATCACGGTGGTATTCTATTCAATATGCCTGGTTATATTCCAAAAAATAATGTGGCTAAAGTAGTAATAAATGGAAGGGATAGTGAGTATTTTGAAGTTAGAGGTCCCTTTGAGGATATCATGATGATCGGAGATTTAAATGTATCTAATGGGGGAGCCATCTATCCACCAAATACCGAAAATCTATTAAAACTATTTAATACAGTTCGAGAGAAAAAGGAAGTTGAGGTTTCCTCTTTACCACTTAGTTTTGATTTGATGATAAACATTGGCGAGAATGTAAAATATGTTACATATCCTGTAGATGTAAAAGTAAACTCAGGTGGATATTTAAATATTGTATATAAAAATGAGGAATTTTCAATTCCTGATGCTCTATTTATTGCGGAAGAAGGTTCGGTTGATATCTTTGGTACAGAGATGACTTTGGATTATATGCAGGTACAGTTAAGCAGATTTATTGAAGGCGCAAATATTTCCGGAACATTTTACAAAAAGACTGCCGATGGTTCGTTGATCACATTAAATGTTTATAATGAAATTACCGGAACTGATGATATGGGAACTTTAAAATTCTCTTTGAACAGTGATAACCCGAATGACAGGATAACCGATATACTGGCAAAATTGAGATACAATAGATCCATGGAGAATATCTCTCCCGATCAAAAGAAAACACTGTTGCAGGATGAAGTGCTGCAAATAGCAGGTATAGGATTGGAAAGTGCAGTTATGGATCCACTATTATCTCCAGTGGAAAATTGGTTGAGAATGTTTCTGAAATTAGATTATTTTCATCTGCAAACAGACCTTGTTCAGAATCTTTTTGCCAGCTATTCATCCGAAGATAAATTAGAATATGAAGTTTACGATGAAACTAATGAGATTGCAAAATTCTCATCTGAATTGTTCTTGAACAACTTGTCTGTAAGCATGGGCAGGTATGTAACTCGTGATCTATTCCTTGATTATGAGACCAGGTTTGAAAGGTCAAATGATGTTGCAATAAACTCTGAGATGGGGATCTTTCATGAATTATCATTAAGGTATCAATTACCATATAAATTTAGAATTATTTACAAATATAAGATCATGCCTTTTGAAGAAGAACATTCACAAGAAATAATGTTAGAAAGGTCATTTAGATTCTAGAGAAAACTATTATTCTTTTTTCCTTATTATTATCTGTTATCTTTGATCACATTTTTTAACTGAATTGTAAAAACTGTACCTCTAGGTTTATTATCACTAACCAGTATATTCCCACTGTAATCTTTAATAATATTTTTTACAATATGTAACCCCATCCCATTATGATTCATTTTTCCATAAGAGAACTCTTCATCAAAAATAAGACTCTTAATATTCTCGGGTATTCCAGAACCATTATCACTGAACTTTATTTCACACATATCTTTTTTTGATTCAATGTTTACATTCAGTTTGGTAGCTTTTCCATGTATTATGGAATTGGAGATCAGATTATCAATGGCTAAATAGAGTTGATCATCAGCATAAACGGAAGCGTCTCCACTAACATTAATTTCTATATTCGGGTAATTTCTGGAATAATCCATTATAACATCTTTAATATTGAATTCAGTTAGATTTTGATGAAGATCGATGAAAGATTCCTGCTTACGCTGCGTATCTATTGTGTTTATTCCTTTTGTTACTCTATTATTGATTTCATCTAACATTTTCTCGTCAGCAGTTTTTCTATACAATTTTAATGCACTTTTAATAACTGCTAAATCATTTGCGATATCATGACGTAAAATGGATGTCACAGATTTTAAAAGTTCTCTACTTTTTTGAATTTGTTTATCTGTATTTTTTTGTTGAGTGATATTACGTAGATATATAACAACATTAATTAATTTACCATTGCTATCTAAAATAGGATAAGCACGGATATCAAACCAACCTCCGAATTCATTTGAATAGATTTCAATTTTTTCTGGTTTTTTTGATTTATAACAATTTGATGTTGCACAAATCTCACAGGGTTTGTCTCTTCCTATAAGTTCATAACATTTTTTACCAGATATTTCATCTGGAGTCATGTTAAGTAAAGCATAACCTGCATTATTATAACGGATCATCTCATAATTTTGGTTCTGAATACCAATTACATCAGAGATACTATTAAGTGTACTTTCCAATAAATTCTTTGTCTTCTGTAACTCATGTTCTGACTGTTTGCGTGAAATTGCTATAGCAACCTGGTTAGAAATGAACTCTAATAAATTAAGATCTTTTACAGAATAATCAGACTCTTCTTTTGAACTGCGAACCACAATGCAACCAACTACTTTTTCTCCAATTCTCAGAGGGACACCCAGTAATGTCTTACTGGACCAATCATAATTCGAGATCTTTCCCTCTTTTATCAGCTCTTTACGCAGATCTTCTGTTAAGAAGAGAGATCTTGCATTATTAATAATATATTTTGAAACACCATTTTTACGCATTTCTGCAGGTTGATTAATGTTAGTTTTCTTTGATATAAAATATGGAGAATATACCATATCTGTTTTTTCATTATACAAGGCAATATAGAAATTCGTAGTATCTATAATTTTTCCAAGTTCTTGATGAATTATTTTATATAGTTCTTCTAGATTCTTTGTTGTATTTACAGCATTTGAAATATTATATTGAACTAATCGGATCTTTTCTGCTTGTATGCGCTCTGTTATGTCTTGCATTACAGCAATTTCAGAAATTGGTTTACCATCTTCATTGCGAACAAGTTGTGATCTAAGATATATATAAATGATTTTTCCATTTTTGTGGAGGTACCTTTTCTCAAGATCGAAATATGATATCTTGCCATCTATTAAAGATTTAAAGAGGGTATCATTTTCTACTCTATCATCGGGAAGTGTGAAATGGTTGAAATGTTTTCCCAGCATTTCTTTTTTTGAATAACCCAGCATTTTGGTCAAAGCATTATTAACATCGATGAAATTACCTTTTAGATCTGTAACACAAATACCGATACGGGAATTATCTATAATCAAGCGCAATTTTTCCTTACTTTCTTTTAGAGATTCCTCAGTTAATTTGCAAACTGTATTTGATTTTTTAAATGCTGCAATTCTTGCTTTTAACTCTTTTTTCTCTTCTTTCAGTTTTGTGATCCTGTCTTTCAAGTCCTGGTTGGTTATTTTACTTTGTTTATTATTCATTTTTTTCTCTTATTATTTTTTGTTAAAAATAGAATCAATAATTGGCTCTAAATCATATAATTCTACAGGTTTCTCAAGAATAGCGATAGGCTTGATAATTTCAGCCCGGTTATGGATATTTATATCATTATAACCTGTCATGAATACTATTGGAATTTTTTTATGTTCTATGATCTTTTGCGCTGCCTTTATACCATCCATATCACCAGAAAGATGAATATCCATCAATACAATATCAGGATCTTCTTCTTGTGCCAATGATATTGCTTCTTCACCGCTTGAAGCATAATTGCATACTTCATAGCCAGCCATTTCTAATTCCATCTTTAAGCATTGGGCTATTAGTAATTCATCTTCAGCAAGAAGAATCTTGATCTTTTTTTTCATAAATCAATCCTCCATGTTATGCGGCTTAATGATGTAATTATAATTATTAACATTATTAGATTCTCTCTTTATACATATCATCTTTTATACTGAAGTTCCAATGTAATCCGTTTTTGGTTTGATATGACACTGTACCATTCATTTGATCCTTGATCAGGGCAAATACAGTTTGCAGACCCATGGATTGAGATTTTTCCAGATCAAGACCTTGCGGAACTCCCTTTCCATTATCACTGAGTAAAACATGTATATCATTATCTTTATCTCTAAACAGTTTTAGACTGATCTCATCATTTTTACTATGTGGGAAGGCATGCTTAAATATATTTGAGATAAGTTCATTCAAGACAAGACCCAATGGGATAGCAACATCAATAAGAACAAATACGTCTTTCAGCTCAAAAGTAAGGGCAACTTTTTCTTTTTTAATTCCATAACTTGCCATTAACAGATTAACAAGATCTTTAATATAATCTTTGAGATTTATACTGGAGAGATCTTTTGACTGATACAATTTTTGGTGGACTAATGACATAGTTCTTATCTTATTTCTGATCTCTTTGAATGTGGTATGTACATATTCATTGTCAGAACGTCTGGATTGCATTGAGAGCATTGCTGAAACCATTGCCATGTTATTTTTTGTTCGATGATAAACTTCCTGTAATAATGTTTCCTTCTCTCTTAGGTTTTTTCTAATTTGCTCTTCTGCTTGTTTATTGTCAATGGCAAGAGCAATTTCATTAGAAACAAAAGATAATATCTCCATATCGCTTTCATTAAAAAGATCAGGATTTGTGTAGCTCTGAAGAGCTATAACTCCAATAGGCTTATTGCTTAGTATCAGTGGAACACCAAGCCATATCTTGCAATCAGTACCCACACTGTCAATCATCCCTTTTGCCTGCATCACAGCAATATCTTTTTCTGTTACTAATAATGGTTTACCTGTATTAATAACATAAGAACTTAACGTTTTTTCAGAGATAATTCCTTTTTTGTCTCCATCCATCTCATCTTTATAATATACAACATGAACTTGATTTGAATCTCCATACTTCAAGGCAATAATAAAGTTTTGAGTACTAATTATTTTACTTAATTCTCTTTGGGTTACTTTGTATAATTGGTCAAGACCGATAGATTTATTTACCTGGTGTGTAATGCTATATAAAACATCTTGTACTAAAACAGATTTTTTCCAATCACTGATATCAGAAGTTAGGATCACTACTCTTTCTACTTCATTATTTTCATTTTGAATAGCATAGAATCTTTGCCTGATCCATTTAATATTTTTGTTTTCACCTGTTATTATTTCTACCTCAGGAATGAGATATGTACCACCCTTAGTATATATTTCTTTTACTTTATCAATATGTTCACCTAAATAATTATCTTTTTCATTCATGTTCAATTTATTTCGTCTAATTTGACTTAATTTAAGCTTCTTCTCAGTATAGTTCCAGATTTGTTCCCAGGCCTTGTTGTGAAGAATAAGAGTTCCATGTTTATCACGTACTGAAATGCCCAATGGTGAATCTTCTATAACGGCCATTGATAATTGTTCGCTGTCGATCAAATCTTTCTCAGCTTGCTTTTTCTGGATAGCTTGAGCAATTTCTTCTGAGATAAATGTAAGGATATCAATATCTTTTTCTGTATAAAGATCCGGATCATCATAGCTCTGTAACGATATAATTCCAATAACTTTATTGTTTGTTTTCAAGGGAACACCGATCCAGACAGCTGAATCGTGACCAAAGGTTTCAACCTCTCCCTTTTTTCTTAAATTATCAACAATTTCGTTTGTTGCAAATAAAGGTTTACCAGTATTAAGAACATATTTAGTAAGAGTTTTACCAGCAGGGAATTCCTCTATAAGACCTTTTTCATCGACGTGATATGGAAGAGTTATTATATCTTTTTCTTCATCATATAAGGCAACATAGAAATTAGTAACATCAATGATCTCACCCAGGTATTTTCTGATTTGAGAATAAAGTTCTAGCATATTATCCGTGAGATTTAATGCATTGGATATATTATACAAGGTTCTTTGGATTTTCTCTGCTCTTTTCCGTTCATTGATTTCGGACTTAAGTTTTTTTGTCGTTTTATTAAGATCATTTAAGATCACTAAGCTGGCTCTTCTCTGTTTTTCACTTTTTTCAAGATGTCCTTTTAGCTCAATAGATCTTTTCTTTATCTCTTCTTCAGCTCTTTTCCGTTTGGTAATATCTCTTGCTAGAGACATAATTAGTTTTTCATTGCCTAATTGGAAAATATTGGAACTTATTTCAACAGGTATTAGTTTTCCTTTTTTAGTTATTTGGATACCTTCAAATACTGACCATTTATTTATCTCAAGTTTTGCTCTGTTTTTTTTACTGCCATTAATTTCAGTATCTTTGGATTTGCTAATATCAAGAGGTGATAATTTAAGCAGCTCTTCTCTATTGTACCCAAGACGTTTACAAGCAATATCATTAACTTCAATAAAATTATTATATCCCTCTGTTTTTAAGGGATGAATGAACACTGCATCATTTATACCTTCAAAAATTGCTCTGAATTTTGATTCTGAAGCTTTGATGCTCTCCTCAATTCGTTTACGTTCTGTAATATCACGAGCCACAAAGATAACAGAATTCTTAGTCTTGGGAGTTATATTGGCATCAAACCAGAGCTCTGTTTCACCAATCTTTAGAGTATATTGTAACTTGACAGTATGCTTTTCCTTGAGCACTTTATGAATTGCAGAAAGGAACTCATCAGCTTTTTGTTTGGGGTATATTTCTTTTAATGTTTTTCCAATAATTTCTGAAGCGGGTTTATACAATAGTTTCGGTGAAGTCGGTGCAACATAAAGGTACTTACCAGTCGTATCAATTTCAAATATCACATCAGACATAGCATTAAAAAGTGATCGTAAATTAAGTTCTGATTCCTCTAAAGCTTTTTCAGTTTTCTTACGTTCGGTAATATCGTGAAAATTTACCATTTGCCTAGTTATTCCTTGCCAGATCGTAGTTGTTGTAGATAACTCTACAGATATTTCTATACCATCCTTCTTGGTAATATTACGTTCATAATGCTCTTTAACTTTTTTACTTTCTTTCCGTTTTTTTATTCTTTGTTTAAGCTTGGGAATATCCTCCGTGCGGGTGAAATCCCATTCTGTCATGTTAAGTAATTCTTCCCTGCTGAATCCTGTCATCTCTACGAATCTTTGATTAACGTAGAGATGCTTATCATTGTCACCTACAATAACCACTCCATCTAAAAGGTTGTCTACCAGATCATGAAAATTATTTTCATTATTTTGCAGAATGTTCTCTGCCTGCTTACGCTCTGAGATATCTCTAACCACTGCTAATACTTTGTTTTTATCTCCGAGCCCAAAGCTTCTCATACTGACTTCAGCCCAGAAATCTTCTCCATTTTTCTTTTGGGCCAACCAATCAAATATTTGAGGTCCTTCTTTCAATGTTTTAGTTACCAGTTGCCGGCCAGTTTCCTTATTATATGTAACACTATCAACGGTAAATTTACTATAATTACTTTGTAAAAACTCCTCTTTAGATTCATATCCGAACATCTCAAAAGCTCGATTATTACACTCGATAATCTTACCGCTTATTACATCGTCAATGAAAATAGCTTCATTAGTAGAGTTGAAGATCTCACGAAATTTTTGTTCACTTTTACCAAGTGCAATTTCTGCCTTTTTGCGTTGCTCAATATCCTCTTCTAATTCAAAGGTTCTTTTATCAACAATTCGTCTCAGTGTCATATTCCAGATATATATTACAAGGATTACAATACTGCCTAAACTTATAATTGTTAGGGCAATAATCTGAAAATACCTGCTGTGAAAGATTGTATTTCCTCTAATCGTGATCCATTTCTTGGTAATTGAAGTCTTTTTATGAGCCGGAATATTAGATAAGGTTTTCTGCATTATAGATCCCAGTATTGGCCAATCATTACGGGTAAGTATAGATAATTTAGTATAATAACCTGTTTCTCCTGTAACGCGTAGATTTGTAATACCTTCTTTATCAATATAATATAGAGCAATTGGTAATGTGGCAATTAAAACATCATGAAAGCCCATAGAAACATCACGAAGTCCAGCTATAAGAGAATTTACGGGAACAATATCTATATCAGGATGATTAAGTGATATCATCTCGTGCCAAACATATCCAGATACAACTACAACTTCTTTACCATATAATTGATCTGTGGTCATTATATCTTGCTGGTTGTTTTTTGTAATGATAACTCCAGGAAAGACCAGATATGGTGAAGAAAAATCCATATATTCAGCTCTTAAAGACGTTTGGGCAGCTGCAGGCAGCATATCCACTTCTCGATTTCTGGCTTTTTGCAGTACATCTTCCCAGTTTTTACAAGGAACAACTTCAAATTCAATATCTAGTTCTTTAGAAACTAAATTCATAAACTCAGAGGAGATTCCTCCGTAAATTCCATTATCATTAATAAACTCTATAGGATGGAAATCCGGATCAGGTGCAATTCTGATGGTTTTATGATTAGAAAGCCATTCTATCTCCTCAGTTGTAAGCTCTTCTGCTGCAAATAACATAAAAGATAATATTATGAAAATAAAAATAAACAGTTTTTTCTTCATTATTTTTTTTCCTTTTTTATATAAATACATGCAAATTTATTAAACTTATATACATTAAATAATTACTCAATAATATCATATCGTGGGTTTTTATCTAATTTTATAAGTAATTCATTAATTTCTGTTCTCAATTGATTTATTATTAATTCTCTATCTACAGCAGAATCATTAAAGATCTCAAGTTCGTTCATTTTCTGTTTTAGCTCATTTTCAGTTTTCACTCGCATCGTAATATCTCTTATCGCTGTAACACGGGTTTCTTCCTCATCATATTCAACGTTTCGAGATTCAATCTCTATTGAAATAATAGTACCATCCTTTTTCTTAGCCATTACTTCGTAAGGTTCCACTTTGTTTTTTATTATATTTTCCTGTACTATTTTAAGATACTCTGGCAATAAACCTAACTTAATGATATTTTTGCCAACGACTTCTTCTCGGCTAAATTCAAACATTTCTAATAGAGATTCATTTGTATCAATAATAATTCCTTTATCATGGATCAATATCCCTTCAAAGGTAAGATTGGAAAGTTTCTTGAAACGTTCCTCACTTTCTCTCAGTGCTTTTTCCGCTATTTTAGTTTCAGTTATATTCTCTACAGAACCTTCATAGGACAATACTTTGTTTTCTTTATTTTTAATAGCAATTGCATTTTCTCTTAAATAAATGACTGATCCATCTTTCCGGGTCCAGGCAGATTCTAACCCAATTACTTTTCCGTCTTTCTTTAATCTCTGTTTGAAGAGCTCGCGACCATAATCATCTACATATCCTTCCTGCTCCAAATTTCTGCTTTGTAAATCTTTTAAAGAAGTAAAACTTAGCATACTCAATAAAGTGGGATTGACATCTAAGATATCTCCAGCTGGATTTGTCCGATATAATCCCATAACCGAGTTATCATAGAAACTACGGAATCTCAATTCACTATGCTTTAAAGCTTCTTCAGCCTTCTTTTGCTGATGTTCCAGATTAATACTATACATGGCAAAGGCGATATCTGCTGCAACCTCTTTGAATAAAGTTATTTCTTCATCATTTTCTACGATCTCTCTTGCCACAGAAACCGATATTATGCCATAGATAACTCCTCCGTATTCAAGACGTAATACCATTGCAGCCCTATCTTTATACTCTTTGGACAAAGGACAATCCTTACATTCACTGATTGGATTTTTTCTGATGATTATATCTGTTTCTAAGACCTCTTTTCCACATTCGGTAAGTTTTCCGTCTCTCAGCATTTTTTTAAGAATTATGGATTTTTCTCCTAGTCCCATTTCAGCAAATATCGTGCAATGATATGATTCATCTAATAGTGCAATCCAGGCATTGTAATAGCTCTGGTTTTTCACAAAATTCCGGCAAGCACCCTCAATTAATTTTTTAGGATCTTTTACTTTGATGATTAGCTGGTTGATATCGCTAATTGAACGTAGCACACGATTTAAGTGATCTATTTTCTTTTTTGTTAGATTATGTTCTGTTATATCAAGTAAAGAGGCGACACTTTTCTTTGTTCCAGGGATCATATCAATTGTTAATATTATATTTCTAACCTGGTTATTTCTATTTATTAAACCGAATTCATAGCTATTTAGAGCAGATTTGTTTTCAATTCTGAGTTTATGCTGTTTCTGCATTTTTTTCAAATCTGTAGGTAAAATAAATTCACTCCAATTCTTTTTACCTTCAATTTCCTCTTTTGAATAACCGGAAAGTTCAGAAAATTTTGTATTAGCTAAAGAAATTATATTATTTTCTTCAACAATTATTGTAGCTGTTCCGGTGTTTTCGAAAATAATTCTATATTTCTTCTCACTTTCCCTAAGATCACTTTCGATTTGTTCTCGTTTTGTTATATCATCTCTAAGATTTTCTGCCATTGAATTAAAGGATTTACTCAGTAATCCAATTTCATCCTTAGATGTAGTTTCTATTTTTTGATCTAGATCACCCTGACTGATCTTCTGTGTGTATAATATAAGCTTTTCTATGGGTTTTGTTATTAATCTCGATCCTGTTCTTATAAACAATAACATTACCAAAGTTGACGAAAATAATATAATTAAAGATAAATTTCTATGTTTAACTACTGGCTTTAGAATCTCTTCTCGATCTATTCTAACAGAAAATCCAATATCAAGTTTCTCACAATAATTTACTGCAGCAAACATCAGTTTGTTTCTATAGTCATGAATTTTGCTATATGTATTCTTCTCTTTTGCAATGACTTTTTTTGAAATTTGTCCAAGTTCATCATAGGAAGCATAGATATAGTTTGTTGATTCATTCGCATCTCTTCTTGTAGAAATTATATATTTATTATCTTCATGAGTTTTTATTACGAGAAGTATGTATCCGGTTTCTCCAAATAATGAGTAATCAGTAGTTAAATTTGTGATCTTATCTTCAGAGACAGTTATTACAAGTACTCCAAGAAGTTCATTATCAATTATTAATGGACCAGTAAGGTGAAATTTCAAAGCCATCTGGTCATCAAAAAAGAAATGATTTGTTATCTCATCATTTTGCCCTTTAATAAAACAGGATTTATCAGGGTAATCTTTGCCAATAGCAGCATTATTTGTAGAAGCAACAACAATGCCATTTAGAGTTATAACAGTTAAATCTTCGAAATCCGGTATAGTTATAAGAGCATCATTTAATATTTTATTCATTGTAACCTGGGAAGATTTTTTGTGATTAAGGTTATAATTTTTCAAGATCTTACGTAACTGAGTTCTGCTGCTTACTAATTTTAGTCTTTCCCGATTCTGCTCATTTATATTATTTAATTTATAAAGTTGTTCGTCTGAAATAGATTCTATATTTTTCAATGTACTAGTAATAACTAAATCTTTTACGATAACATAAGAAATAACACTTAGCACTAAGAGGGAAATAAATAGAATGGATAAAAAAGTATATGTTATTCTATTTCTAATTTTCATTTTTTACCTTCTTTAGAAAATAATTATGTTATCTAAAATAACACAATTCTACTATTTATAAAACAATAGATCAAACTTGCAGATTCGATTTATCTGTGTCAAAGGAAAAAGTTTATCAATATAGATATTAATTAGATACTAATAAAAAATAATAATTATATTAAATACCCGGATGATGAACTTTGTTATTCATCTCCCAGGGTTTTGAAAGAAAATAGTTCAAGCTAATTCTGGTCTTTCCCTTGAAATTGAGTGGTACATCATTGGCATACTTATCAAGAACTGTATATTTTTCAAATTTTATATTTTCTTTTTTTGCAACATTATCGATAATATTTATACCTTCAGCAATAATATCAGGAGTTGTATGTTCCATTAAATTTGTGTTGCAGATGAACTCTGTTACTTCAAGTTTTGATGCTGTCCTTAACATATTCAGCATTTCTGTAATTCCTGTTTCATCAGCAGTAAATGGTCGTTTTGTATTGATTACCAGATGCATTTCGTATCCACGTTTATTAATATTCTGAACGTATCTGGCTAATGTTCTGCATCCTGCCGGATCTCCTCCAACATCGAGGATAACAGTACTCTCAAAATTTTGAACTGCTCCCATGATCCTGGGTGAAAGCATTGGCAGATCAGCATATTGGAATTCTCCCTCCGGTGCAATAACAATAATACCTTCTTCTGCAAATATGTCTCTCACATCTCTACTTCGGAAATATGGATTAACTACATCCAGATCTACTAATGTAACTTTTTCTCCCTGTTTAGAATATTCTCTGGCTAGGTTTATTGAATATTCGCTTTTACCACTACCAAAAGCTCCAATTACAATGATAAGTTTATTTTTCATATTTCCTCAATCTTAATATTATTTTCGACAAATTTCTCTTAATAACAATAAATGTCAAAAAATCTTTTTGACAATATAAGCATAAATTTAAGAAAGTAATAAATAAGGTAGGAATTAATTTGAAAAAAGTAATTTTATTTGTATTTTTATTAATAATATTGAGTTCTCTCGCTGCAGAGGATTATCTTGATATCAACTTCTTTATAGATCCTCAGTTTGAACATTCTCAGGTGAATATGATAAACTTTTTAGTTAAGAATATAAGGAATGACACTGTCAGGCAAGTAAATGCGTTTGCAGGAAGGTTATTAAAAGAACCTCAATCAGATAGTTTAACAGTATATTTTATCAACACATTGAAACCGGAAATAGTTTCTCCGGAAGATTACTATTTCTTTGATAAGACCATTGATAATGATCTGCTGATTTCCAATATTGAAAGTGATTCTATTCACATCATTAAAAATAAAATAATAGTATGTGATTCCTTTAAGGTTGGAATATTCTCTATTTATACACCCGATTTTACAGTTAAGAATAATACTGCTGAACATGCAAAACTTTACACTGACGTTTTCGGAATAGCTAAAGAACAAGTTTTATTTTTAGCACCAAAAACAGATTATATTATTATGCTTTCAAACTTATCAAAATATATTGATAATGATATTGTTAAGAACCTTGATGTAGATGCAGTTGTAAGTTTTGATTATCAGAAAAAAAAGAATGAATCTTTATCTAATTTGATAACGAAATTTTATAGTATTCTTACCGGGGATGGAAGTTATGGGAAATTACATCTTAAATATCAAAACGGGAAAATCCGAGAAAGATGGGAAAAGGTTAATTTTAATATTCCTGGTTCAAATTAGGCTTTGATATGCAAAAAGCAATAGATGAGTATATTAATATCCTGATCTCTAGAGGACTTTCAGAGAACACAATAACTGCTTATAAAAAAGATTTGTTACAACTGCAGGAATTCTTAAAAAAATATTTTGAAGATGAAAAGGTCAAATTAGTTCAGATCACGCGTTTATTTCTTCGGGATTTTATGCGTTACTTAAGTGATAATGATCGTAACAACCGTACTCTTGCCCGTAAGGCGACAACAATGAAGAATTTTTTTCAATTCTGTGAAAAGAATAAATTACTAGAAAAAAATCCTGCCAAAAATCTTCATATTCCTAAATTTGAGAAAAAATTACCAAAATACTTTTCAGAGAAAGAGATGGAAGAATTATTGAATATTCCTGACCTTTCCAGTAAATTTGGTATTCGTAATCGAGCTATATTAGAATTGATCTATTCAAGCGGTTTAAGAATAAGTGAAATATCTACTTGCAAAATGGGGCAGATTGATCTGGATGAGAAGATAATTAAAATTATTGGAAAAGGGAACAAGGAACGTATTGTTCCAATAAGTTCTAAAGCAAAGATATCTCTAAGAAATTATGAGAATATACGCGATAAATTTACTTCAAGATTTAGTGGTGAGAGCTACTTCTTATCCAAAAGTGGAAGACCACTATCTCCAAATGAGGTAAGAGAAATATTATCCCGCTATCTGAACCTGGTAGCAAAAACCAAAGGTTATTCACCGCATTCTATCAGGCATTCTTTTGCAACTCATTTATTGGCACGGGGAGCAGATTTACGAGCGGTTCAGGAAATGTTGGGACACAGCAATTTATCTACTACAGAGATCTATACTCATCTCACATTAAAAGATCTAAAAAAAGTATATGAACGAACCCATCCAAGAGGTAAAAAAGAGAATTAACAATGCCTACAAAATTTATTAGATCATGTAGGCATAATTAACTTTTTAATATCTAACTATTTTAGTACTTCAACAGATTCGATAATAATATTTTCAACAGGCCAGTCCTGCATTCCAGTTTTTGGGTTAACTTGTGTAGGAACTGCTTTAATCGCAGTTACTACATCCATCCCTTTAGTTACTTTGCCAAATACACAATAACCCCAGCCTTGTTTTTTGTCCTTATGATCAAGAAACTTATTATCTTTTACATTAATAAAGAACTGACTTGTAGCAGAATGCGGATAATTAGTTCTTGCCATTGCTATCGTTCCGATCTCGTTAGAAAGCATATTATCTGCTTCGTTTTGAATTTGATCGTAGGTAGAAGATTTCTGGTTTCCCTCAATATCAAATCCGCCAGCCTGTATCATAAAACTATTAATTACTCTATGAAATACAGTCCCACTGAAAAAACCGTCCTCAACATATTTTACAAAGTTTTCAACGGTTGCAGGTGCTTTCTCTGCATAAAGTTCTATTTCGATAGTACCCTTGCTCGTTACCATTTTTACCAGTAAATTTTCCTCTGCTAATAAATTACTCATTGTACACACTCCAATTAGTATTATTGTGATAATCACAAATAGTTTCTTTTCCATTTTAAACATTCTCCTTATTATATTTATGTAATTTTATCTTTCCATCTTTCATTTGTAAATAGGTATAATTATTGATCCAATCTCCTGCATTGGCGTAAATGCCATTTTCAAATTTTTCTATTTTGGGAAGATGAGAATGCCCCAGAATAACTAAATCTGTATCCTTCAATTTATCTTTGGCAAATTGGATAAGACCTTGTTCACGTCTATTCAGTTTGTTATCTGCTACCTGTTGTTTGCGGCTTGATCTACTCATATTTGATCCGATACTTAAAGCTAAGTTAGGGTGCAGACTTCCAAATACCCACATGACAAATTTATTGCGGATCAATTTTCTAAAAAGCTGGTAGCGTAGATCATTTGTAGTGTATCTGTCACCATGAGAAACAAATGTTCTCACTCCATCGATCGTTTCGAAAAAATAATCTTCATAAACTTCAATTCCTAATGTTCCTGTAAGAAAATCTTTGAACCAAAAATCATGATTCCCGGCTGTGAATACAATTCTTACTCCCATTTCTCTAAGTTGATGAAGTTTTAATAATAATGGAAAGTAACCCTTAATTATAAATTTTTTCCAAACATACCAGAGATCAAATATGTCACCATTTAAGATCAATAGATCAGCATCATTTTTGATGCTGTCTAAAAAATCTAACACTTTTTCTCTGCGTTTTATCTCTTCTGAATTTTCTACAAATTTTAAGTGAAAATCAGATACGATATATACATTCATATTTTTTCCTTTTTATTGTGTCATAATATAATAAAATAAATTTACCCCAAATTTAAAGGCAAGTTCTTTTATGTTTTCCGGATCTTCATGAACATTACTCCATCCGTCAGAAATATTGGATTCATAAGTATAGAGTAGGAGCAGACGTCCATTATCATCGAATATCCCGAATGCCTGGGGTCTCTTGTCGTCATGTTTATGTATCTTTGGCAAACCTTCCGGAAAATCGTAAAAACAATGAAATATTTCGTGGCTAGCTGGTAACTCAATCATTTCTTTTTGTGGGAACACCTTTTTAATTTCGTTCTGAAATGAATTATCTAATCCATAATCATCGTCCACATAGAGAAATCCACCCCGATCCAAATAGGTTCGGATATTATCAGCTTCTGTCTGGTTAAAATGCATTGTCCCATGCCCTGTCATAAATATAAATGGATAATCAAAAAGTTTTTGATCATCAGGAGTTACTGTAGCTTCAATTATTGAGAAATTTGTCTGTAAAGAACTATTTAGGAATGTGACAATATTCGGTATAATATCCTGGTCATTATACCAATCACCACCACCTTTGTAATGCAGCCGGGCAATTTGATGTTCATTTTCAACTGCATTTAAGAAGCAGCAATTACATAAAACAATTAATATTAAAATTTTCTTCATAATTTATATAAAAGTGATAAATTTTAGGTTGATAAATAAAGCAAGCAAAAAAAATCTGGACACAATATTTTGTGACTTTCAGATGTCATTATTGTTTAATTAGTTATGTTATATAAGTTTAATTGAAATGATCTTTTGTGATCTACAAATGGAGTAATAATGAAACTGTATAAAAAGATATTGGAAAGTAATAAGTTCTTTCTTATTGCAGGTCCTTGTGTTGTAGAAGATGAGAAATTGATGATGCAGATTGCCAGTGATCTAATAGAAATGACCAGTGAACGAGGGATACAATTCATTTTTAAGTCATCTTATAAAAAGGCAAATAGAACCTCGATTGAATCACCGATTGGTCCAGGAATAAAGAAAGGTCTTGAAATATTATTGAAAATTAAAAATGAGTTCAATATTCCTATTATTACGGATGTTCATGAAGTTGCTGAAGTTCATGAAGTTGCTGAAGTTGCTGACATATTGCAAATCCCGGCTTTTTTATCGCGACAATCAGATCTCATATTTGCGGCTGCAAAGACGGGTAGAATTGTAAATATTAAAAAAGGGCAATTCATGGCCCCGGAAGATATGAAGAAAGCAGCTGAAAAAGTTTTAACGGCAGGAAATGATAATATTTTACTTACAGAGCGTGGAACAAGCTTTGGTTATCATGATTTAGTAGTGGATTTCCGTAGTTTTGCGATCATGAAGGATCTTGGCTTTCCTGTGATTTATGATGTGACCCATAGTTTGCAAAAACCATCTGTGCAAAATACTTCTGGAGGCTCACCACAATATGCAAATATGATGGCGAATGCAGCTTTAGCCACAGGTAAAGTAGATGGTCTCTTTATTGAAACACATCCGAATCCTGCTAAAGCACTCAGTGACGCAAGTTCAATGCTTGCACTTAATAAACTTCCTGAACTGCTTGATGCCTGTATAAAAATTAAGGGAAAATGAGGGAGAAATGGATTTTAGTAAGATCAAATTATTAATTCTTGATAATGATGGAGTCCTTAGTGATGGGAAAATAATTTATGACAACAATAAATTAGAATCAAAAAATTTTAATGCGAAGGATGGTTTAGGTATTAAGCTCCTCCAGTTCAGCGATATTAAGCTTGCGATCATTACTGGGCGAGTTTCTGATATTGTAGAAAAAAGATGTGATGATCTTCAGATAAAACTGCTATTTCAAGGAGTTAGGAATAAGCTAAAAAAGACTTCTGAATTATTGGAAGAACTGAATTTACAATGGGATAATGTAGCTTACCTGGGAGATGATTGGAATGATTTCCCTGTTATGGAAAAATGTAATCTTTCAGCAGTTCCTGCAGATGCGTTTGATGATATCAAGAGTAGAGTAGATCTTGTAACAAACCGAAAGGGCGGAGAGGGTGCAGTTAGAGAATTGATCGAACTTATCTTAAAAAAACAGGGAAAGTATGAAGAGAGTTTGCAAAAGCTTCTTGATTATCTTAAGTCTCATTAGTTTATTTCTCCTAATTTCATGTAATGAAAAAGAAGAAACATCCGATTTACCTATCAGCGGGAAAATACCGGATGAAATGGCTGATTCGGTCAGAGTTATTTCTACTAACAAAAATATAATAGAATATGAATTAACAGCCGTACATTTTTATAAGTATTATAGTACAAAACAAACCTTTGCCGATACGGTATTTGTAACTTTTTTTAATGCTGATGGCTCCATAAAATCAACTTTAAAATGTAATAAAGCAGAAGTAGATGATGTTAAGAATACATTAACCGGGATTGGTGATGTAGTAGTTGTAAGCGATAAAGGTACAATGAGAGCTCCGATCATGATCTTGGATAGAAACTCAAATACCTTATATGCGAAAAATGGTGTAATCTTGCAACGAGAGAGTAATACTATAGTTGGTGAAGAGATGAAATCTAATTTAGATCTTGATAGAGTGGAAATTACAAAAGTGTCAGCAGAAGGAAAGCTAAATGAAGAAGAAATTAACTGGTAACCCATTTACCATATTGTTCTTATATTTTGCTATTACATTACTTTCAAATCTCTATGCTGAAGAAGAATTACGTCCTTACAAATTGATAAATGCAGATAAATTGATCATTAACAAAATTAATAATGAATATATAACAAATTTGTATGGAAACGTACATTTTTTTTACGGTGAGACTGAGTTCTTTAGTGATAGAGCGGATATATTTGAATTACAGAAAATAGTTCGGATGCAGGGGAATGTGAAAGTTTATGAAGATACCTTAAGTTTACTTGCTGATAATGTAGATTATTTCAGAAAGAAAGAACGTCTGTTTCTGTATGGGAATGTCCTGGCAACAGAGGCTCATATTGATTCTACCATAAGAACATTTGAAGCGGAAGAAGTAGAATATCTTAGGAATTCGCGAGAGTTTTTTGCAAAAAAGGATGTCATAACTTATGATGAACGAGAAAATATGCACGGTACATGTGGTGAATTAACTTATTTTTTAAATGATGGTTATGGTTACTTGATGAAAGAGCCTATGCTATCTGTTTCGAATAAGGATACACTTTCCATTTCTGCCGAAAAGATTGAGTATTTTAAAAATTATAAAAAGGTTGTTGCTACATTCAATGTGAGAACTTTTTCAAAAGACTTTGTTATGTCGAGTGACTTTCTCTTATATTTTGCAGATGAAGAAAAAGCTGTTTACCTGGGAGAGCCTGAATTTACTTCCGATTTTTCAGATGCTTCTGCCTTAGAATTTCGTATTTTCTTTGAAGAACAAAAAATAAAAAAAGCAATACTGCAAGATTCATGTTATGTACAATTTTCCGATTCCAAAAATGGCATTAAAAAGAATTGGGCTGTTGGTGATCAAATGGAATTTGATTTTATTATGGGAGATATTACTTCTTGCGAAGCATTTGGAAATGTTAGATCCTATTTTGAAAATGATGGTGAAGAAATAGAAGATTCTTCAGCAAATAATTCAGTAGGTGAATATCTTATATTAAAGATGGGTGAGAAAAATAAGATAAAAAGAATATCACTAAAAGAAAATGCACATGGGATTTATAAATTTATGCATAAGAATTGGTAATAATTATATAATTAAATAAACAAAAACAAGTTAGATTCACTGGATTGCATATTCTATTCCAAAGATGAAAATTAATTGTAGTATTCGCTTGACAATAAAATAGAATTAATTAAATTTATTTAATATGAAGAGCATAAAAACTGAGAATTTAACAAAAATTTATGGTAAGAGAAAAGTTGTAAATAATGTTAGTATTAATTTGCAGCAAGGTGAAGTTGTTGGGATTCTTGGACCCAATGGAGCCGGGAAATCAACAACTTTCTACATGATCCTGGGATTAATAAAAGTTAACAGTGGGAATGTTTATTTTGATGAAAAACAAATCACAAATTTACCCATGTACAAACGTGCACAACTGGGGATTGGTTATCTGGCTCAAGAACCATCTATATTCCATAAATTAACTGTTGAACAGAATATAATGGCAATCCTGGAAACATTGAATATATCCAAAAAAGAGAGAAAAATAAGGTTAGAAGAACATCTTGAAGAACTTAATCTGACAAAATTAGCAAAGCAGAAAGCTTATACATTATCTGGAGGAGAACGTAGAAAACTTGAAATAACACGTTCACTTGTAACTTCTCCCTCTTTTTTGTTAATGGATGAACCGTTTGCCGGAGTTGATCCTCTTGCAGTTGCAGACATTCAGGATATCATCAGGAAACTAAAAAAGAAGAGTATAGGAATTTTAATTACCGATCATAATGTACTTGAAACTTTGAAAATCACTGAAAGAGCTTATATTATTTTTGAAGGAGAAATTTTATTCAGTGGAACTTCAAGAGAACTTGTTAAAGATGATAAAGCGCGTGAAGTATATCTTGGTGATAGATTTACAAATCCTTTTATTAATGAATAATTACTAAGAGTTAATAATGGCTAAATTTAAGCAAATATTAGTTCAAAAACAAACGCAAAATTTATTATTGAAGCCTAAAATGCTTCAATCTTTGGAAATGCTTGCTATGCCATTAATGCAATTAGAAACACATTTAAAACAAGAGATGATAAGTAATCCAATGCTGGAACTTGCTGAACTCCACGAAGATGATGAATTACCAGTTTTAAAAAATGAAGAAGTTAAAGAAAAAATTGAAGATGAGATCAAAAAGGAAGCTGAAAATGAAGAACTTAAGAAAACTCTGGAAGAGACGAAAGAGTTAAGTGAAATATTAGATTCATATTCAGAGTACTATCAGGGAAGTTCTGGCTTATCAAGTGCACCTGAAGGAATAAACTTCGATCAAGTAGCAAAAGAATCACATAATAAGAAGGATGAATTTGTATTCAAAATTGAGAAGTTAGACCTTACTGAAGAAGAACTGGAATTTGCAAACGAATTATTTGATAGCATAGATGCACACGGGTTTTTACCAAAAGATTTTAGCATGGAAAAAGTTACAGATGAATTTGATATTGATATTCTCAGAGCTGAAGAGATTCATCTAATGATCCTTCATTTAGAGCCATGTGGTATCACTGCCAGGAATATTCAGGAGTGCTTATTAGCTCAACTCAATCCCGAAAATTGTAATGAAAATATCTTAAACCTTGTTTCAGATCATTTTGTTGATCTTATTCATAAAAGGTATAAAATCATAGCATCACAATTTGGTACTTCTATTACAACTATTTTAAATTGGAAGAAACAAATAGCAAAATTAGATCCAAAACCTGGATTACGTCTACTAACAAATCATTCTAACTATATTATCCCTGATGTGATTATTAAGAGGATAGGAAATGAATACGAAGTTGTGATAAACGACTATTCATTCCCTAGAATAAGACTAAGTAGAAGATATAATAAAATCCTTCAACAGGTTAAGACAGATAAAGAAGCTCTAGATTACGTTAGAAGTAAGATAAACTCTGCAAAATTTCTAATAAAATCCATTTATTTAAGAGGAAGGACGCTTGAACGCGTAACAAAATCTATTTTGCATCATCAACCGGATTTCTTTTATGGAGAGAATAGAGTTCTGAGACCACTCACATATTCAGAGATCGCTCAGGAACTTCAGGTTAATGAGTCTACGATTTCTCGTGTTGTTCGTATAAAATATGCCGATACACCTTTTGGTGTTATGTGTCTGAAAGACTTCTTTACCAGTAAAGCCGGTAAGGATAATAATTATAATTCCATTTCCAGGCATAATGTGGAACAGAAAATAACCCAAATGATTGATAAAGAAGATACTACGAATCCACTTAGTGATCAGGATATTGCAGAAAAACTTGTAGGGATGAATATTAATGTTTCACGCCGGGTAATAGCAAAATATAGAAAAGCAAAGGGCATTCTTAATAGTAGATTGAGGAGAAAAGAGTGAATAGGTTCAAAGTTGTAATTATTGGTGGTGGTCCGGGTGGATATGTTTCAGCGATCCGGCTTCAGCAATATGGTATTGAAGTTGCAGTATTTGAAAAAGAAAGATTGGGAGGTGTATGTCTAAATCATGGATGTATACCAACGAAATCTCTTGTTAAGGTTGCTGAACTATATTCAGAGATCAAGGAATCAGAAAATTTTGGAATCTTAGTAGAAAATGTAAATATTAATTATAAAGAAATCTGGCAAAGAAAGAATAAAGTTGTAGAAAAACTGGTATCCGGTGTTGAGTTTATGTTCCAAAAAAGGAAGATCCAAGTTTTTAAAGAAGTTGTTACAAAAATTGAGAAAATTAATTCAGGATATAAGATAATTGTGAACAATGAAGAGTATTTTGCTGATTATGTAATTCTTGCAACCGGTTCAAAACCCAAAGAGTTACCATTTATTCAATTTAACAACAGCAATATTCTATCTTCGAAAGAGATCTTAAAAATGGAAGAACTTCCCAAAAAACTGGTTGTTATTGGTGGTGGAGTAATAGGTTGTGAATTTGCTTCGATTTATAATCAACTTGGCGTGGATGTAGAAATTGTTGAATTTTTACCGTCATTGATAAATCAGGAAGATTCTGAAATATCAAAAAGATTGGGAATGTCGCTAAAGCGAAGTGGAATAAAATTACATCTCAAAACAGCTGTTGAAGATTATCAGGAAATTTCTAAGGGAATAATTCTGAAATTATCAAGTGGAAAAGAAATTGAAGCAGAAAAAGTGCTTGTAAGCATTGGAAGAGAACCTGTAATGAATATTACTTTTGAAAATTGTGAACTTAATATTGAAAAAGGATTTGTGAATATTGATAATTTTATGAGAACGAATCTGGAAAATGTATTTGCCATTGGAGATGTAACTGGCAAACTTATGCTGGCTCACACTGCAAGTAAGCAGGGATTGATCGTAGCAGATATTATTCAGAATGAATTAAATGAGAAGGATATAGATGTAATTGAGCTTGATTATAAAAAAATACCTGCCTGTACTTTTACAAATCCTGAGATAGCTTCAGTAGGCTATTCACAAAAAGAAGCTGAAGAAAGATTTGGAGAGATAATTGTCGGGAAATTTCCCTACTCAGCAAATGGGAAAGCATTGGGAATGGGAGCAACTTTCGGATTTGTAAAAGTAATTGCTTCTGAGATATCCAAGAAAATACTGGGTGTTCATATTATTGGACAGCAAGCGACGGAATTAATAGCACAAGCAGGAGTATTAATTGGTTTAGAAGCAACAGTTGATGATGTAAAAAAAGTAATTTTTGCTCATCCGACTTTATCGGAAATTGTAATGGAAGCAGTTGAGGATCTTGAGAAACTTGCTATCCACAAAATATAAAGTGTAAAAATAAATTTTAGGGAAATATGGAAGTAATAAGAAAGCCGAATTGGTTAAAATCAAAAAAGTTAGGTGCTAGAAAAGCACGTGAGATAATTAATAAGTTAAGAAAATACAATTTGCATACTGTATGTGAAAGTGCAAAATGTCCGAATCAGGGTGAGTGCTTTGAAAATGGTACTGCTACTTTTATGATCCTGGGAGAAACTTGTACCAGGAACTGCACGTTTTGTGCAATAGATAAAACCAGAAAAAAACTTGATCCACCTGATAAAAATGAACCAAAAGCTATTGCAGAATTATCAAAAGAACTTGGATTGAAATATGTTGTTGTCACTACCGTAACAAGAGATGATCTCTCTGATGGGGGTGCTTCTCAATTTATTGAAGTTATAAAACAGATCAGGTCAATTTGTGATCCTGATATATCAATTGAATTATTAATTTCGGATCTTAATGGTGATCTGGAACAGGTGAAGAAAATTGTTAATGCTAGTCCGGATGTTTTGAATCATAATGTCGAGACCATTCCTCGTCTCTACCATTTAGTACGCCCAATGGCAGACTTTGAACGGTCGTTAAAAGTTCTTCAAACAGCCAAAAAAGTTGATAGTTCCATACTTACAAAAAGTGGTTTCATGGTTGGACTTGGAGAAACTAAAGATGAAGTGCTTGATCTGCTGGCCGAATTACGTAAGATAGATGTGGATATAATTACAATTGGACAATATATAGCTCCTTCAAAAACGCATTTTCCAGTTGTAGAATATGTACATCCAGACACTTTTGAATTTTATAAAAAAGAGGGAGAAAGAATGGGCTTTAAATTAGTGGAATCTGCCCCTCTTGTTCGCAGTTCATATCATGCAGAAAAGGCAAAAAAAATCTTAAACAAGAAGCCATAGGATGTTTTTAATCCTATGGTATTAAAAGGAGATAATTATGCAAATTACAATTACTGCTCGTCATTTTGATTTGACGAACGCGATCAGAGATCATATCTATGGATCATGTTCAAAATTAGAGAGGTATTTTGAAAATATTATCACAGCAAATTTTATTCTTTCATTTGAAAAAAATGGGAATAAGGTTGAACTTATTGTTCATGCGCCAAAGCATAACTTGAAATGTGAAACTGTTGAAAAAGATATGTATTTGGCAATTGATAATGCTGTAGATAAAATGGAGCAGCAAATCAAGAAAATGAAGGATAAATGGTCTGATCATAATAAGAAAAGTTTAAAAGAAAACCTTCATTTTGTTTATGCCGACCTAATTGAAAGAAATGAAGGCAAAAAGAGAGTTAAAATTAAAAGAATTTTAGCAGAGAATTTGACAGTTGAAGAAGCACTGGAAAAATTCGATAATATAAACGATATGTATTTGGTATTCAAGAATTTAGAGACTGATAAAGTTAATGTTTTAGTAAGAAAAGATGAGGAACATTATAAGTTAATTGAAGCATAAAAGAAGTTGTAATGAACCCGTTCCTCTTGACGGGAACGGGTTCACAATAAAAAGTAGGGAATATGAAAAAAATTAGTGTAAAAGTGTTATACGAACTAAAGAAAAAGGATCTTTCACTTACGTTGATAACAAATCCCGATACAATGCAAGGTGAGATCACTACTTCATTTTTAAATAGACCAGGACTTGCTTTAACCGGGTATTTTGAGAGATTTGATTATAATCGTATTCAAATTCTCGGTGAAACTGAGATTAGTTATTTACAATCATTAAAAGAGGAAGACCTTTATAATAACGTCAAAGAAACCCTTGTCTATGATATTCCGGCTATTATTATTACTAAAGGATTAACTATTCCCAAGCAGATCGAATTCTTGGCTAATGAAATGAAGATCCCAATATTTTCTTCCCGATTATCTACAGATAAGTTATTTAATTCTCTCAGGATCTTTTTACAAAGTTTCTTTGCACAATCGAAAACAATTCATGGTACTCTAATTGATGTTTTCGGAGTTGGAATTCTTCTTACCGGTAAAAGTGGTATAGGTAAAAGTGAATGTGCATTGGAATTGGTTGAACGTGGTCAGAGACTAATAACTGATGATGTTGTTAAAATTACTTCAAAAGAAGATATTTTAGTTGGCAGCGCTACAAATAATTATGGTCATTTTATGGAAGTTAGAGGGATCGGTCTTATTGATGTGGCAAAGATGTTTGGGATACAGGCAGTACGAATTAAAAAAAGGATCGATGTCCAGATCGAACTGATGCCATGGAAAGATAATATGGATTATGAGAGGATTGGGCTAAGTAATAACAATGTAGAGATCCTGGGAAATAGTATCCCGATAATTTACCTTCCTATTTCACCTGGGAAAAATATCGCTGTAATAGTCGAGGTCGTGGCAATGAATCATATATCAAAATTATTTGGCTATGATGCAGCAAAAGAGTATACTGATAAATTGCAGGAAGACCTGAAGAGAAAAGCAAAAATACGCGAAAAGCATATTGCTGATAAAGGATAAAATGTAATTATATGATAAGAAAAAAAATAAAGATCGTTAATAAACTTGGAATGCATGCACGTCCTGCTACTTTGATCGTAAAAACTGCAACGAAGTTCAGATCAGAATTCAAGATAATAAAATCTGATATGGAAATAAACGGTAAAAGTATAATGGGAGTAATGACATTAGCAGCAGAATTTGGTTCAGAATTAGAGTTAGTAGCTGATGGTGTTGACGAAAAATTTTTAATAAAAGAGATCACTGAATTATTTGCTGCTAAATTTGGAGAAGATTAGATAAGTGAAAAAAATACAAGGTAATTCGGTTTCATCAGGAGTTGCGATCGGTAAAGCAAAGATCATAAGAAAGAGAGATCTGTATATCGAACGCAGGAAGATCCATAAAGATGAAGTAAAAGTTGAACTTTCCAGATTCAAAAAAGACGTAAAATTTGTAAGTAATGAATTAGATAAACTTATACAGGATTTCTCCTATTCACAGGAAAACAGAGATATTCTAGAATCCCACAAAATGATCTTACAGGATCCTGAATTTGATAAGAAAGTATCAAAATTAATTACTAAGGATCTAAATAGTTTAGAACATGCTGTAAGTTCATATTTCTCCGAAGCAGTTGAAGTTTTTAACAGCATGAATGATATGTATCTTTCTCATCGGGTGAACGATCTGGAAGATGTATCTTATAGATTGCTGAGTCATATTCTCGGTGTTAAAAAGGATGTCTTGGAAGATATCGAAGAAAATTCGATCTTGATCATGGAAAATATAACACCATCTTTCGTAACTAAAGTTTTTAAGAAAAACATTCATGGATTATGTACTGAACGAGGAAGTAAAAATTCTCATAGCAGTATAATTGCAAGATCTATGAATCTTCCAATGCTGGTTAACACCATGGGTTTGATGGGAAATATTAAAGATGGCGGAGATATTATTGTTGATGGTAACAATGGTTATTTAATAATAGATCCTACCAAAAAAATATTAGAAAAATATAAAACAATATACTCAAAAGAGCAAAACGTAAGAACAAAATTACTGAAATTGATTGATGTTGAGCCTGTCACAATTGATGGCAAAATAATTAAGTTGATGAGTAATATTGAAATCCCACAGGAGATAGATCAAGTCGTAAAATTTCATAGTGCTGGAATTGGACTTTTCCGCACTGAATTTCTATTCATAGATTTCGAAGATCTGCCATCTGAAGAGGAACAGTATGAAATATATAAAAGTATAGCAGAACAATCAAATCCCAATTCAGTTGTGATAAGAACGATTGATGTGGGAGGTGATAAGCTTTCACGGATTTTGAATA
This sequence comes from Candidatus Tenebribacter davisii, assembly GCA_030765535.1. Classification (GTDB taxonomy): domain Bacteria; phylum Cloacimonadota; class Cloacimonadia; order Cloacimonadales; family TCS61; genus Tenebribacter; species Tenebribacter davisii. Next base: position 1,166 of record JAVCCH010000166.1, on the reverse strand, counting down.
TCGCCTCAGAAGATAATCCTAATCTTGGATGTCGCGGGATTAGAATATCACTGAAGAATATCCCGATATTTAAACAGCAAATTCGCGCTATCTTACGAGCAAACATGCAGGGAAATATAAAGATCATGTTCCCAATGATATCAGGAGTAAATGAGATCATTGAATGTAAGAAAATTATTAAAACATGTAGTGAAGAGCTCAGTAAAGCTGGAATTCCATATAATTCTGAGATTGAACTTGGCGCTATGATTGAGATTCCATCTGCTGCAGTTATTTCAGATTCTATAGCTGAAGTTTGTGACTTCTTAAGCATTGGAACTAATGACCTTATACAATATACTTTAGCTGTTGACAGGAATAACCAAGCTATATCAGATTACTATAAACCGACTCATCCGGCTGTGTTAAAATTAATAAAATTAACTGTAGATAATGCGCATCAACTGGGAAAGAAAGTTGCAGTTTGTGGTGAGATGGCTTCTGAAAATAAATATATTAAATTATTGCTGGCTCTTGGTGTAGATGAGCTTAGTGTAAGCCCGGGAAGATTATTAGCGATTAAAAAAGAAATTATTAATTGCGATATTAGTAAAATTAAACCAAAATTAGATAAAATTCTTGCTTGTAAAACTTCGGAAGAAGTTGATAAATTAATAAAATAGGGATAAAATATGAAAAACGAGAAACATTTATTTACATCTGAATCTGTAACAGAAGGTCATCCAGATAAAATGGCTGATCAGATCTCAGATGCTATCTTAGATGCCATTTTAGAAAAAGATCCTGATGGTAGAGTTGCTTGTGAAACTTTTCTCACAACCGGAATGGCTGTGATCGCCGGTGAGATTACAACTGATTGTTATGTTGATATTCCCAGTATTGTACGGAATACAATTAAAGATATAGGTTATACCAATGTGGATTATGGAATTGGTTATAAAACTTGTGCTGTACTCACATCAATAGATAAGCAGTCAACAGATATTGCTCTGGGAGTTGATAAGCATAAAGATCACGAACAAGGAGCTGGTGATCAGGGTATGATGTTTGGTTATGCCTGCGATGAAACCCCTGAATTAATGCCGATGACGATTGCTTTTGCTCACAAACTTTCACAAAGATTAGCAGAAGTTAGAAAAAACAAAACACTCTCGTATCTTCGACCT
>JAVCCH010000153.1 GCA_030765535.1 Candidatus Tenebribacter davisii | reverse complement strand
ATTTGAAAGCGCAAGTTAAAAGTCACAAATATTTATGCCGTGATGCTTAAATCACTAAAATGAAAAATAGCATGGTCATCTATCTGTTTATTTATCAGTTAACTATAGAATACCGAGGATTTCGCATTAAGGATATAAGTGATCGTATTTCTTCCAGTTACGACATGTCGGAAATATCAGTTGTTACAGATTAAACAGGTTGTTATTCTCTCCCTTTCGTACCAACTTGTCAGACTTGGGCCAATTCGTGGTTTTCGTGGTTAAAAAAAAAGAAGAAGACTATCAACCACTAATGCCAGTAGAGTAGAGACAGGTTTCAAATTTTTATCCACCTGTCCCCCTCATCAAACCGTGCATGCGGTTTTCCCGCACACGGCTTTCCGACAAAGTTCTTTCCAAGCTTTCACAGGTTCATCAACCGAACCTGCTTGAGAGATCATATAGACCATAGTATTTTACCAACTTCTCATAAGCGTTCTGGCGGGAAAGCTTACATTTTCGCTGACTCTTTCTACGGTAAAATCGATTCAGTTTCTGCATGAGATAATACCTGATGTTTCTCTTTGACTTGTTTGGATAGCTAACTCCACGTATGGAATAATAATTGAACCAACCTCGAATGATTGGATTCAAGCCTTTGGCTACTTCTCGAGGATTCTTATGACCATTATAACGCAGATATTCCTTTATTTTGCTTCTCAAGTTGATTTCACTTTTCTTGCTGGGACAAATGTTGAGATATTTGTAATTTCTGCCATGTAAATCTCGGTCATAGCGGAATGTAAAACCCAAAAACCCAAAAGGTTCTTGTGTCGCTTTAACAAGCTTTGTTTTGTCTTGGTTTACAGTTAGTTCCATTCTATCCAGCATATTGTTAAGATACTCCAGACAATGATCTGGTATCTTGTTTGCCATCAGAATGAAATCATCTGCATACCTCACGATACGAACTCCGTACTTATAAAAGTAACCATCTTTCCTCTTAACGGCTTTATCAACCAGATTGAGGTAGATATTAGCCAGAAGCGGAGATATAACTCCACCCTGCGGTGTTCCCTTTTTGTTCTTATGAAGCTTGTTATCCTCGAAATATGGGGCTTTCAACCACTGTTTTATCAGCTTAATAATGCGTTTGTCTGTGATTCTTTGTTCCACCAGGAGTATTAATTTGTCGTGGGGAATATTATCAAAGAAGCCAGATAAATCAGCATCATACACTTCACTTCTCCCTTCTTTCAGGTTTGACTTGATAGACTGTATTGCACCTTGGGCTGAGCGTTTAGGACGAAATCCGAATGAGCAGTCCTCAAAGTCGGCTTCGTATATCGGCTCAATCACCAGTTTGCAGCACATCTGAACTATTCTGTCTTTGATTGTCGGGATACCTAATGGTCGTAATTTTCCATTGGATTTAGGTATGTAAACTCGTAATATAGGTTGAGCTTTGTAAGTTTCAGTTTTAAGTTCTTCTGCTATTTCAGCGAGATATTGTTCGACTCCGTATTTTATTACGTCAGAAAAGGTTACTTTGTCGTATCCGGCTACCCCTTTATTTGCTTTTACACGTCTCCATGCTTCCTTCAAAAAGAAAGGAAGACTTAGTTTGTCATACAAAACATAAAATCGAAATTCCGTTTCCTGTTTGGCTTTGGAATATAATTTACGTTGAAAAGAGCGAACTCTGTCTTCAGCCTTCATGGCTGATTTTGGTTTGTTTGTTAGATTTCCATCAATCACAATATTCTCCTTTTTCTTGTAGATTTCTTTGAAGTAATGCCCCTTCGCTCCTGCTGCGTTATGTTGCACAGCTATCATCACTACTACGAGCATCTCCGACTGCCTATATGCCTGAATTCCATTTCGTTTACACTTATAGGGTTTCATTAAGGTTGCCAACCTCAACATAAGGCTCTCTCACGTTTAGCATACCTCCTTTTGCAAGCACGCCATCAGTTATAACTCCGACAGCCCCTGGTAGTGCTTATTTCTGTTTCTTCCTACCAGATTACAGGTTTCATCATCTCCGACAGACTCACCGACTGCAATGTTTAACGAAGCTAAACCCGTTCGCTTACACTACGGCTTACTTACCGATTCAAAGAGCTTTGACTATTCCATTACTGGAAATAACCATCTTTTTCACTTCCGGCTGAACAGAAAATTAGCCGGACTGGACTTTCACCAGTTAGAGGTACACCACTTCGTGACGCACCAGAGAACACAGAGAAAGAATAGTAAATGTAAAATAAAATGTAATGTAAAACTTTTAGCCACAGATTACACGGATTAGCACAGATAATGTAATGTGAGATTTATTATAGTGGGAAGGGATGATTTTGGTATTTTATAGTTGCGTCCACTACGTCAACTGTCCACTTTGTCCACTATGTCCATAAGAAGAAGATAATGTAATGTAAAACTTTTTAGCCGCGAACAAGCGCGAACAATTAAGAAATACCAGTCAAGTTTCCGGCTAATTGTCTAATTGTCTAATCGTCAAACCTTCTAACTTTCAATTTCTTTAGCCGCGAATAGCTTTCATATATTACAGTTCATCAAGACAAACGCGAACAAACCGAACAAATTATGAAGTACCAGCCAAGTTTACTTCTCACTTCTCACTTTTCACTTCTCACGATTTCCAGTTTACGACTCACGATTTCCGACTTTGCAGGCAATTATCTTGACATACTGGTAGATAAAAAATTCTGTTTCCCAAAAATTGGAAGTGGATAAATATGGATATTAGAGCAAGAGTTGAGGAAGTGGAAATAAGGATTGATAGAGCAGCTGAACGCACTGGCAGAAAGCGGAGCGACATAAAGCTTTTAGCTGTTACCAAAACACATGGTGTGGATGTGATTAAAGCTGCGTTATCTGCTGGGATAGAATTCATTGGAGAGAATAAAGTACAGGAAGCGGGAACCAAAATACCCCTTCTGACAGGATTGTATAAAGAATTTCACTATATTGGGCATTTGCAGACTAATAAAATTAATAAACTATTAAACCTGAATCCTTCACTGATCCACTCTATTGACAATCTGCACCTGGCAGAGAAATTAAATTCTCGGCTTGTTGCTGCAGGCAAAATTCAGGATATTTTATTGCAGGTGAACACATCTGGTGAAGAAAGCAAATTTGGTGTGGAACCAGAAGCTGCAGCAGAATTAGCTGGAAAAATCCTGGAATGTGAAAATTTGAAT
>JAVCCH010000015.1 GCA_030765535.1 Candidatus Tenebribacter davisii | reverse complement strand
GGAAGTAGGCACTGCTGGAGAGCAACCTGCCAGGGATAGCTGAATACAAAATGAGTGGAGTGCGATTAATTTGTCGTACTCCCTTTTTTATATACTCATTTTGGTTATGCCTCTAAAAAACTCAAAAGTGTCCTTTTTAAATGTGGCTCTATTTCTTCGGAGGAGTGGCTCTAAAAGTGCGGACACGTGGCTCTCTCCCGTCAGATTATTCAAACATAGCTTTGAATACCGCTAAAGCTATCAATTAAGTACATCTCTACTCTTCCTCTCTCACTCGCAGAGATGAAATATTTGTTGAATCTTAAGTTGTTTGATAGTCTATCCGCATCACCTATTCATAAGAAAAATGAATCGATGTAATATTTGGTATGCTTCATACTGACAACCTGGTTCATAAGGTTCCGCTGAATAGGTTGTTGTTTGATTTGGGCTTATAGATACTAAGTACATAGTTTGGTAATTATGATTTCCGGGAATACCATTTTGCTTGTAATTGAAACTATTATACCTTCTGTCATATTATGAATATGTTATATTCAATTACTTATAAAAATCTCTCTAATGTTTCTACTGCTATTTTTCTATTGATTTTATCTATCATTTCGCGACAATATATAGCCTTTTTTTGATTTCCCATTTGATCATAAGCAAAGCTTAAAAAATGGTAAACTTCAGTAGTATCAGGATCAATATCTAATGCTTTGTTAAAATACGATATTGCTTGATTATAATTCCCTAAATAACAATATGATAATCCTACATTGTAATATGCTTCTGCATACTCAGGTTTCTTCTCTATCGCCTTATTAAAATTAGCTATTGCCTTTTCATGATTGCCATTTTTTGCGTTTTGAATACCTAAAGAGATATAATCATAAATATTATTACCATTATAATTTAATGGATATTCTATTTGACCTCCACTTACACCTCTCACATAATCAATGAAATCATCTCTATATTCATCTCTCTTTCTTATTTTTTTTGATTGATCTCTGCATTGCCATTCATCTGTTTTGTTTCCACTATTATTGAATAATTCTGCAGCATTGCCAAAGTATTCTATCGCAGTTTCATATTTTCCAAGACAAACTAAAACCTTTGCCCAACTTTTCAATATATATGGATAATTGTGCTTATCGTCCTTCTCTTCAATTGAAAGCTCCATATATTTCTTGTTTGCTTCCTCAAATCTACCTTCTCGCTTAATCTTCACGATCCCTTCAATAATCTCCAGCACATCATCTGTTGGTTGGTTTGTATAAGTTTGTTTTCTCATACTTTCTCCTGTTTTTTACGTCTTGCTTCCTGACAAAATTCATTCAACTCATCTCTTATAAAATAATCATCTAAAACCGTTCGGGCAATTAGATATCCATCAACATAGCATAGTTGAAATTCTATAGCTTGGTAATTTTCATAATCCCCTGTTTTCGCATATTCGTAAGCCCAATCAATAATCCTGTTTTTAAGTTCTTGTTTTTTCATAATATTTCCTTTCTCTAATCATCAATTTGTTTATTCAAAGATATTATAGTCAAGTTCAATTTTTTCTCTACCTGCAAATATTTGAATTTTTTGCAATATTTTTTAGCTCTTTATTAATGAATACATTTCCAGAAAACTTTTATTCTCTATTAATTCTATGTTCAAATTATCTCCAAATTATTCAAATAATCACTATTCAATATTTATATCCTTCTACTTTTGCTAACCATTTAACCAGATAAATTTTAATCCAATTGATAACCGCTAAAGCTATCAATTATGTACATTACTATTTTTTATCTACTTCTCGCAGAGATGAAAAATATGTTTAATCTCAAGTTTTTTGATAGTCTATCCGCATCACCTATTCATAAGATAAATGAATCGATGGTAATATTTGGTATGCTGCAATGTGACAACCTGGATCATAAGACTCAGTTGAATAGGTTGTTGTTTGATTTGGGCTTATAGATCCTAAGTATTTAGTTTGGTAATTATGATTACCAGGAATACCATTAGCAAAACCTTGATTACATAAATAGTTTATTGTAATTGATGCTGTAACATTACTTGCTGTAGTTCCACCATTATTTTTTACTGTTCCATTAATTATAATTGGGCTTGATGTTTCATTGGGGTTGTTTCCCCATGTATTTGATATATTCGCAGGTTGTGTTTCATATTCGCAACTGCCATCATCTATTGTTGCTTCAGAGTTGTAGTTAACTGCATCTGGATCTGTACATCCATAAACATCAGTCTGATTTTGGTTGTTTGAATCACTAAGTGCATTCTCACAACCAAAGAAAAACACGATACAACTAATTAAAATTAGAATAATACAATGTTTCATGATTCCACCTCCTTCAATGATTTACTATTAAATACTTTTATGCGGAAACTAATGAATTCCTTGTCAAGTAAAAAAAACAATAATGCTGTAAAATATTCTGCAATATAATTATATAATTTTTACTCTTTGGTATGCAGTGAAATGAGAATTGGAAGGGGAAAAGATAAGAAGTTGGGATCTTGCATTAAAAAAGTAATATTGATTATTTTGTCAGAAAATAAATAGTATTAAAATTAAGATTTTATTTGACAGGGATTTTATTTAAAATGCTATTGGAAGTATGGAGGGACAGATGAAAAAGAAAGATTATATAATCTTCGGTCTGATTATATTAGTTATACTTTTATTAGTTACACTTTTAATATCGTGTAAAAATACAGCAAATACTTACGAGCTAATACCAGTTTCTGGAAGTAAGGATTCGAAAGGAGGTTATATCTTGCTAAACACAAAAACAGGAACTATTTGGAATTACGATTGGAATCTTAATAGATTTGTAAAAACAAGAGAACGTATTGGCTAATTTCATTTCATGTGGATGATTTTTAAAGTTAATAAAACTCTATGCAATATAGAGTAAAATAATATTGCTGATGTCAATTCGGCAGTTACGTATTGTTTTAAATAGAAATGATAGGGATCGAATGGAAAAGAATGAAGAAATAATGCAAGTAGTAGTTAGCGTAATCGAGAAATATGGTCAGATAGTGAAATTGATTTCACTATTGGATGATTTATTGAAGAGTGAATCTGGAAAACCATATTCTCTTTTAGACTTAGTATTAAATGAAAAGAATAATCCATTACAAACTTTAATGCATAATGAGCACTATTACGATTTATCAAACTTATATCCAAACATACTTTGGTCATCAATTTTCCTGACAGCATATTCAATATTTGAGAAATCATTAATGGATATTTGTAATTCTTTACAGGATGAAAGTGAAGATAATATGACACTTAATGAGATAAAGGACAAAGGGATTGTTAAGGCAAAAATATTTATAAAAAAAGTAAAAAAATTAAGTTTCCCAGATGATACTAAAGAGTGGTCATTTCTGAACAATAGTAACACTATCCGCAATTGCTTGATTCATGGATCAGGTGATTTATTAAATTATGATGAAAATCATAAAGTAGTAAAATTCATTAAGTCCGTTAATGCTTTAAAAGAAGTGGATAATAAACTGATCATTGAAAAGGAATTTCCATTAGAATTTATAAAAAATTGTATCTCTATAATAGATGCATTGTCGAAACAAGTTCAGGATACATTGAAAACCAATGAAAGCCCTATTTAATAATAACAATGAGTCCACTCTAAAAAGCCCTTATTTTCAAAAATGGCTTAAATGGATTAGAATTAGACTTTTTAATGGGAGAGAAAATATTTTTTGGTCATAATCACAGACTAATTCAGAGGTATTTGCACGATACCTTAGTTTTTAGAGTGGACTCAACAATAATTTCAAGATATCTTTTGTTAACAAGCATATTCACACTCAGCAAGAAGAAAAGCAGTAAGAATCGCTGCGCATGCCAACATCATGCCTAATTAAGATAAAGAAGGTGAAATATGCTTGAAAAAGATATTGAAAACTTGATTGCAAAATATCCAAATGAGTTTTTTCCGAAGTCAGGATTTAAACTAATTGGACAACAAGTTAGGCTTGGGAATAAATATGCTGATATTATTTTCCAGAATAGATTTAAGAGAAAAGTAATTGTAAGTAAACTTCAGAGATACCGTTTTACTGCTAAGGGTAAGAGGCTGTTAGAGAGTTTGGAGAAAAAATAAATACTTAATCTGGAAAGATTAAGCTACGAATTTAATTGATAGCAAGGGAACCAGGTGAATGGAGAATAATTGAAAATTGAAAATGTAAAATTAAATGTAATATAATCAGCCATAGGCTGACAAGAAAGTTAAATATAGGGGTATATATATCTCAAAAAGGGTAAAAAGTAATTTTTTGTTGTAATTGACACTATAGCTG
>JAVCCH010000122.1 GCA_030765535.1 Candidatus Tenebribacter davisii | reverse complement strand
TTGTTCTTACCGGTGCAAATTTCCAGGGATCACCTGTTAGTGTACCTATGGATATGCTTGGTAGTGTTATAACTATGGTTTGTGTGATTTCAGAGAGAAGATTAAACCGTCTTCTTAATCCTGCTTTAAGTGTTGGATTACCAGCTTTTCTAACAGAAGGTGCCGGTATGTTTTCGGGTCACATGCTTAGTCAATATACAGCTGATATGCTGATCGTAGAAAATAAAATCCTCTCTGCACCTGCTTCAATTCAATCGATACCTGCAGCAGCAGATCAGGAAGATTTTGTTAGTATGGGAATGAATACATCTCTCAAAACCCGTAAGATCCTTGATAACGCATATGGCATTTTAGGAATTGAATTCATTGCAGCTGCTCAAGCTCTCGATTTTAGAGATTATACACCGGGAAAAGGAACTCGCTCAGCACATAAAGCAGTAAGAAAAATCGTAGATCATCTTGATGTGGACAGACCACTTTATAAAGATCATAATAATATGATGAAAGCTGTAAAAGAAAGGATTATACTCCATGCTGTTGAAGAAGCAATTGGAGAATTAAATACATATTAATAAAGGGAGAAAAAACTGTGTCTATAATACTTAATGGAAACGATCTTACTTTAGATGATCTGAGTAAAATCGTATATAATAGAGAGAAGATCGAATTAGATCAAGATGCTATTAAAAAAATTATTAAATGCCGAGATTATGTTGAAAAAATTGTAAAGGAAAACCGAGTTGTATATGGCCTTACAACTGGGTTCGGTAAATTTGCCACTATTCGAATTCCAACTGAAGATATTGAAGAATTACAGAAAAATCTAATATTAAGTCACTGCACCGGCGTAGGCCCAAATCTATCGATAGAAGAAACCAGAGCTGTGATGTTACTCAGGATCAATGTGCTTGCAAAAGGATATTCAGGGATCAGATTGAGTACATTGCAAACATTGATAGATATGCTGAATAAAGGGATTCATCCCTGCATCCCAGAAAAAGGATCGGTTGGTGCAAGTGGAGATCTGGCACCACTTTCACATCTGGCTCTGGTATTGCTTGGAAAAGGAGAAGCTGAATATAATGGAAAGATCATCCCAGGTAAAGAAGTACTCAAAATAGCAGGAATTGAACCGGTTGTTTTAAAAGCTAAAGAAGGTCTTGCTCTTAATAATGGAACTCAGGTAATGACTGGAGTGGGAGCCCTGAATCTGCTACGGTCTGAAAGGTTATGCCGTATTGCAGATATAGTTGCCAGTATGACCGTTGATGCACTCAAAGGGACTGCAGCAGCATTTGAGCCACATATCCACGAGCTTCGCCCTCATAAAGGTCAAATAATTTCTGCCAGAAATTTAAATTCCTTACTTAAAAATAGTGATCTGAATTATTCTCATAGACATTGTAGTAAAGTTCAGGATGCATATAGTTTGCGCTGTACTCCTCAAGTGAATGGTGCAGTTCGCGATGCATTAGAATATATTCGTAAAACAATTGAAATAGAGATGAACTCAGCTACTGATAATCCACTTATTTTTCCCGAAGAAGATAAAGTTATTTCGGGTGGAAATTTCCATGGAGAACCAATTGCATTTGCGATGGATACAATGGCTTTTACGGTTTCTGAACTTGCAAATATTTCAGATCGTAGAATAGAGCAGTTATTAGATCCAGCGTTAAATAATGATCTTCATCCATTTCTAGCTCCTCGCCCGGGATTAGATTCAGGTTTTATGATAGCCCAGGTAACTTCAGCTGCTCTTGTTTCTGAAAATAAAATTCTTGCTCACCCATCATCAGTGGATTCTATTCCTACTTCTGCAAACCAGGAAGATCATGTAAGCATGGGAACAATTGGAGCAATGAAAGCAAGAACCATAATTAATAATGTTACTGTGGTTTTTGCTATCGAATTAATGACAGCTTGCCAAGCACTAGACTGCAGAGGAATCAAGTCATCACCTGCAATTGAAGCCGTAAAACATGAGATCCGCAAAACTGTAAAACATCTTGATCATGACCGAATAATGAATATTGATATAAATAATCTGACACTTATTGTTGATTCAGATTTGATACTTGACATTGTTAATAAATTTATTGATGTAGAATAGGCACAAAAGTGAAAATTAAGTTTATAATACTGTTCATCCTTATCATGTTTGGTTTCGGATGTGTTTATTATAACACTTTTTATAACGCTGAAAAATGGTTTAAAGAAGCTCAAGAAATAGAACTTAGTAACGAGGGAAGACCAACTTCCACTGCTATTCAAAAATATAATAAAGTTATTAAGAAATGTGGAATTGTATTAGATTATTACGAAGGTAGTAAATATTCTGATGATGCTCTGTTATTAATGGCTAAATCATTTTTCTATATTGGCAGAAACTACACCCAGACGATATCAACGCTTGAGGATATGATAAAATTTTATCCCGATAGTGAACATGTTCCAGAAGCATTTTTATATACAGCTCGTGCTAATTACGAATTTGGTCAAACTGAAGAAGCATATAAACTTCTTCATGATTTCCTCTTAAATAAGGACTTCAAAGATCATCATGCAGAAGCATTGAGTATTCTAGCTAATTATAAACTGAGAGAAAGAGATTATGTTCAGACTGATTATTACCTGAATAAATTGATTGAAGATTTTCCTGATTCGGACGAATATGAAAAAGCTTTTTTCTTACAGGGAAAATCTCAATATGAAGCAGAACAATATGATAAATCTAATGAAATTTTCTTTAAACTATTAAAATCTCGAGTAACAAGAAAAACTAAATTTGATGCAAGATACTATATAGCTATGAACTATCTACTATTAGAAGAATATAAAAATGCTTCTGATTATTCAAAAAAACTTCTCAAAGATGAATATAGAGATAGTAAAATATCCCGTATCCGGCTTGTAGAGGCTAGAAGTTTAGCTGAGTTAGGTAAAATTGATGACGCAATTTCTTTACTTGAAGCAATAACAGAGGATAATAAAAGAACAAGTTTATCAGCAGCAGCTTTTTATTTCTTAGGAGAAATTAGTTTTCATAAACTTAATGACTATACTACTGCTATTGAATATTATAATAAAGTAAAAAATGAAGATCGTAATTCGGAATATTTAGAAAATTCAATCTTGCAGAGTGCTATTGCCAGTCAGATTATACAATACTATAATCCAGATTCAAAGATCTCAACAGAGGAATTGATCAATCAACAATTCAAACTTGCAGAATTCTATATTGAATATCTCAATATGCCAGATTCTGCTTTGATAGTATACAATAGCATTATCGAACAGGAAAATAGGTTCGAAACAACACTTGATTCAATGCAGTTAAAACTGGATTCTCTGGCTGTAATGATCAATTCTAAGGTTGAAACTGATTCGTTGATGCAGGAAACAAAATCTGATTCGTTGATGCAGGAAACAAAATCAGATTCAATGGAAACTGATAATTCTGAAATTACAAAAATAAATATTCAGGCTGAATACGATTCCCAGAAATTATTAATAGAGAATACTCAAGAGAATATGTTACTCTACCAAATTGAGTTTGTACCCTTTGCAAAATTTGCTAAGTTATGGCTTTATAAGGAAGTTTTGATTGACTCCGCTAAAATAGAATCGATCTATAATGAATTGAAATCAGAATATCCTGATAATAAATATACTTATGCAGCTGATCAGTTCCTGGCCGGACAGGATTCCATTATTATTACTACAAGAAAACATATTGGAGAGACTACCCAATATAATGCAGCTATAAGGCAATTTGAAACCCGACCTGAAGAAGCAATCGAAAGTCTACTCCCAATTACGGAAGACGTAGACAATGAGTATAGAAATAAAGCATTCTATAGTTTGGGGTATATAAATTATTTCATTCTATCTGATAGTTTAGCGGCAAAACCATATTTAGATTCCGTGCTCACAAATAAGAAGTATCCTGCCTATAGTAATGAAGTAGAAAAATTTTATGATGGTGATAAATTTATCAAAATTGACCGACTCCCATATATTGAACAGATGATCCAAAATCAATTGAATAAAGAGAAAGCTGAACAAGAAGAACAAGAAAATACAGATAAAGAATTAGAAGAAACTGAAAAGGAAAAAGAGCAGAAAGATCTACTCGATAATAAGCCAGGTAAATCTGAATCAAAATCTCCAGATAAAGGCAACTCTAATGAACAAAAAGAATAACATCCTTTTTCAGCAAAATTCGTTATTAAAAGTTATAATCAGTTTTTTTTTAGTTATTTTATCTTCTGTATTATCTTATAATTATTTTATAATTATTTTTGCTTTTACAATTTTGTATTTACTAGTTTATCCTAAGATATATATTAAGTGGATATTAACATTAATTAAAATTATTCCTTTTTTTATATCCTTATTTATATTCGGAGTAATCTTCAGAATTCCGTTTCCAGAGCAATGTTATCTTTCTATAAGAATCAGCTATATTTTATTGATTTCCGTATTCCTAATTGAAACTTCATCAATTACCTCATTTATAATGAAAGAGCCAAAATACTGCTCAAGATTTTGGTTTAAATTCAATTTTCTTGTTGCAGCAACTGTACATTTCATTCCTATATTTACCAGTAAGTTCAAAGAAAATAAAATTAATAATAATAACTTGGTTAATATAATTATTGTATCAATGGAAGATTGTTTAGCAGAGATAAATAATGTTGAAAAAATAATTCTAAGTAGGATAACAATTAAAAATTCAGTAAAAGAACCTTCACTTCTAGCAAATATGTATCTGTCATTACTGGTAATTTTTCCTAGCTTAGCTATAATAATAGGTGTTATTTTTTATGAATAAATTACTACAAAGTTACTAATGCAAAAGCGATTTAAGAATATGAAAATGAAAAATTTTTTGGCAAAGATATCTTATGACGGAACGGAATTTAAAGGGTGGCAAATTCAAAAGGAAGGAAGAACTGTACAGCAAGTTATAGAAGGCGCTTTATCTGTAATTGCTAAAACAGATATCAAGGTTACTTCAGCTGGGCGTACTGATGCAAGAGTCCACGCCTTAGGTCAATACGCAAATTTCCATTTCCCCATACCCATGTCAACTGATCAGATCAGACTTGCGCTCAGGTCAAATCTCCCAAGTGATGTTTCCATAATTCACATACGAGAAGTCAGCGATGATTTCAGTGCCCGTTACGATGCTAAGAGTAGAATATATCAATATATCCTCGCCAAAGAAAGGTCACCTTTTAATAGAAATTATAAAAGTTTTATTCCGAGAGTAAAAATCAATACAGAAATAATAGAAAAATGTCTCGAACATTTCATAGGAAAACATGATTTTATTTCCTTTGCAAAATATAATCCGGATTTGAATAATTATTTTTGCAATATCTCTAAATTTGTAGTAGAAGAGACAAATGAAGATTATAAATTTTTAATTCAATCAAACAGATTTTTACATAACATGGTAAGGCGAATTATTGGTACAATAATTAACATTTCAAATACACAATCCGAACCAGTTATAATTAAACAATTGATTTCTGCTAAAACTCCGGACAATAAACTTATATCTACCGCTCCCCCAAATGGATTATATCTTCTGGATGTAGAATATCCGATCCTATAACTGTAAGAATGTAATATTTTAATAGTTTATTTTTTGCAATGTTTTGATAAGGATTTTTATATAAATATAAAAATGTAAGAAAACAATTATTTTATTGACTAAATAAAGTATGATCTTAAAAAGTTACTGATAAATAGGAGGAAGAAATGTTTACAAAAAAAAGTGCAATATATTTAATTTTTGTAACTATTGCAGTACTTGTTTTTGTTACATCTTGTATGGATGCAAGAAAGGGTACTTTGAACGCAAATTTACAACCTAATATTACTATTACTAATTATTTTGGCGCAGATAGCATTAACCAGATCACAGAACCTCAATTATTCCAGCAAACGATTCAATGGAGCGGTTCAGACGAAGATGGTGTTGTAGTAGGATATGCATTTAGAATACTGAACGAAGATGGTGATCCAATAACAACTCCCGGGTATGATGTTATCACCGAAGGTTATGATAACTCTGATGAGAATGGATGGGTTAAATTCTATACTCCCAGTGCAGACCAGACTATACCTCTAAGCCAATCAGCTCAAACAACAATTTGGCAAGATAACAGCTATGCTACTGTTAATTTCCCAGCTGCAAATGCAAATGGGGATAGTACTAATATAATTAGTAATTTCCAAGTTAAGTGTATTGATAATGCAGGAACTGAAAGTGTTATAGCCAGTAAATATTTCCAAGCAGAATCCAATACCCCAACTTCTTTAATAATAAATAATATTCAAGGAGAAACTGTAGGTACTGCCATTGTATTTCAGTTTCAAATGGATGATGATGATCCGGTTGTTGGTTCACTTCCATATTATTTCGAATATAAATTACAACGAAGAGATAATGTAACAGGTACTGTATTAACTGTGAACGAAGGCGGATATACTGATGAATGGATATCAACTTTAGAAAATTCAGATATTTCATTATCCCTTCACAGTGAGCTAAACGGAAACGGTTTGATACCTAACGAAGCTGGACAGGACTCTACTTTCCTTGTTGCAAGAGCAATAGACTCAGCACTAATTCTATCTGAAGAAGTAGAGATATCATTTAATGTTAAAGAGGGATTTTATCCTGGTACTGTGATCTATTATGGTGAAAGCAATGGAGAAGCTAATGGAATATATGCACTTGGAGCCTGGCAGTTTGTAACATATTTAGATGAAGCACTTGATGATATATTGCCTTCAGTTCAAACTTCTGATGGTGTACATAATGCAACTCCTTTCTGGTATGATCTGGAAGAAAAATACACAGTAATTGGGAGTAACGATCTTAAGATTTACATGAGATGGGGATATGATGGTGAATTTGGTATAACTTCACCAACAGCACCTACAGATTTTACTAATAATCCGCATAAGGAAAGAGTTGATGTAACTTTGGATGAATTAACAGGAGAACCTTACTTTTGTGAAATTAGTTATTATGATCTCAGACTTGATGGAACACCTTACTATTATCCACCCATTCCAGCAGAAGGAGATAACCTTATCGTTGATAATGATGGAATTCAGTGGTTAAGGATTCCTTTTAATTCCCCTATTGGTCAATCAACAACAATAACATTAACCAGCTTTGGCGGTTCCTTGGATAATCTATATGGTGAACATACATTTACGGTAAGAGCGGTTGATTTGCAGGGAGCTGTTGACGAAACTCCTCATGAGTTTACATTCACTGTTGTCACCCCTATACCAAAAGAAGAAAAATTCGGTGTATTGATAATTGATGATGATGCACCTGCAAATAATACGTTACCTGAACTCTATGTTGACACTTTATATACCGATATCACTGCAGACTATGCAGCTGCAACAGGTACAACTACAGAAGTTATTAATAAAGAAGAATTGAATGCTATGATAGGATCTGCATCAATGGGCGGACTTCACTTTGGAAAAGCGATCATTTCTCCAACAGACATGCAAAAATATAAAGTTGTTATTTACCACTCTGATAATGGAACTGCAGAATTTAGTTTCTGGAAAGAGTTTGAACCATTCAAAATTTATTTGTTACAAGGTGGTAACTTAATACTTAGTGGTGGAAGTTCAATAAAATTTGTTCATGGAAAATGCGACGAAAATGGATTTAGCATTTTCCAAGAATATTTTGGTATTCCATCGAATGGTAACCCAATAGGACGTGTATCAACTTTATACACCGAAAACCCCTTCTTTATTGAAGCTAAAGCTCAAGGGAATTTAAATGATATTGAGCTACTGCTGCCAAATCCATTTAATAATGCAATTACGAATCCAAATGTACCTTTCTTAAGTTGTAACGGTCTTGGACCAGTAGCTTACTTCAATGATTTTGAGGGTGAAGTAATATATACGTATGGATGCAAAGAGGTTGCTGATGATCCTCCTGGTTGTCCTTACCATATAAATCCTACCCAAGCAGAATACGATCAATATAATGGATTACCGATAGCATTGAAATATGAAACTACAAATAACTCATGTTATATTATAGGTTTTCCACTGTCTTTCATGGATAAAGGTCAAGTAACAACCATGATGAACCAGATATTAAATGAAATTCCATAAGTTATAAATTGTATAGAAAGAGATGCTGGATTTTCAGCATCTCTTTTTTTGTTAGTAATTATTAATAACAAGTTAATTTGTTATACCTATAACTATCATAAACTATTAATACTTAATTTAAATGTTTTAGATTTATCATTATTATTCATCTGATATTAGTGCTTATTTGACAGGTATATATTTTAAAATATTTGAACTGATTATTATATTTTGTCTTTATTAATCAACTTTCACTCTAGGTTGATTAATCTCTGCATGTTATTATGGTAAATTCACATCCAGAGTAACTTAGAAGGTCTTTTTAACAAAGAACACTCATAGGAATTGATATAGTAAAGCATTCTGTGCATATAACATACTCTTCGTAAGATATTTTTACCATGGTATAATGTTTCTAAAATTCATTCCTACATTAAATTAAGGTATCATTAGTTTTCTATAATAGTATGTTATAAAACTTGCTAGGTTATATGTATTGCATTTCAATATTATTTTTTAATATATTATGTATTACTTAAATTAATATAATTCACTGTATGAATTATATTCTATTCCCCATTTCTTTATTATACTCACGTATATTAATATACCGATTCTAATAATTTATCTGCCTTAAACTATATTGATAATTTAGCTCTTAACTTATAATTCTATTTCCTGGGAATTAATAATTGAGCATTTTCACAAATTTGGGATGGAAGTTTGTTTGTTATTATTCCATCTAATATAATCTATCTCTTTTATATGTATTGTTGTAGCAATATTATTAATAGTCGATCTAGAGAATTAATATATTTTTACATAATGATGCAAAACAAGATTAAGTAACAGAAGATTTTACTAATAATCTGAGAGCATCTAATACTAGTAATTTATCAATAATGATATTCAAAAATGATTTATGATTGTCTGATCTCTAATTAAGTAACTATTGAGATATTTTATCAAAAAAAATAGCCCTAGTTTGTCGGGGCTATTCGCTAACTGCTAATTGCTAACAGTTAATTTTTATTTCATAAGTTAGAAAAAGTTGCCCCTTCCTATTAAAGGTCGGGGCGAAATTTACTTATTTCATAAGTTAGAAAAAGTTGCCCCTTCCTATTAAAGGTCGGGGCGAAATTTACTTATTTCATAA
>JAVCCH010000025.1 GCA_030765535.1 Candidatus Tenebribacter davisii | reverse complement strand
GTAACATAAAGGATACAGATCGTAAAGTATCCCGCTTCTTTGAGCCTATTTATAGATCAGCAATTATGAACTATGATTCTACAGTATCACGTGATCTTGTCTATCAGGATCCGAGTTATCTGTTTATCTACCCGGATGCTGTACTATCTTATCTTGAGGATATATCAGACTGGAAACATCAGAAAGGATTTGAAGTGACTTTAGCCAGTACAACTGAAACCGGGACAACAAATAATTCCATTAAGACTTATATTCAACTTGCCTATGATACGTGGGAAAATCCCCCGGAATTTGTTTGTCTTGTTGGTGATGTAGGCGGCTATTTTAGTATTCCCACTTTCTCTGATACATACTCAGGATACAGCGGAGAAGGAGATCATCCTTATGCTCAGCTGGAAGGAAATGATGTATTGGAGGATGTATTTCTTGGCCGTATTTCAATAGGTGATATTGTAGATATGCAGACATATGCTGCAAAAGTTTTGAAATATGAGAAAGAGCCATTTATGGGAGAAACAGATTGGTATGATCGAGCAGTTTTAGTGGGTGACCCATCCAGTTCCGGTCCTTCAACAATTTTCACTAATCAGTTCGTAGCAGAATTAATGCATCAATATGCACCAAATATTATAACTACAGAAGTATATTCCGGTAATTATGCCAATGCAATGATCAGTAACCTGAATTTAGGAGTTACATATTTAAATTATCGTGGATGGATTGGTATGAGTGGTTTTGATAATTCAAATATTAATTCTTTAACTAATTATCGGAAATTACCTTTTGCTGTTTTTTTAACTTGTTCAACCGGTAATTTCGCTTCCGGTGAAAGTCGTAGTGAAGCATTTATCAGAGCCGGTTCGGTAGGAAATCAGAAAGGAGCAATTGCAGCTATTGGTACAGCAACTAGCGGTACACATACAAATTTCAATAATTGTATGGATGCCGGAATTTATTATGGTATTTTTGCCGATGGACTCTACAATCCAGGTGGAGCAGTGAATAGAGGAAAACTTGCTCTATATGAACACTACCCGCAGAATCCTGGTAATTACGTTGATATATTTTCACATTGGAACACACTGATAGGAGATCCAGGAGTAGAACTTTGGACAGGAGTCCCGCAAGAAATTGTTGCAGATTATGAAACACAAATATTCCCGGGTACGAATTATCTGGAAGTAACGGTAACAGATGATAACGGAATACCCCAGGGAAATGCCTGGGTAAGTGCACTAATGGGTGATGATGTGATATTTGTTACCGGATATACAGATGCAAACGGAGTAGTTTATCTGCCAATTGAGGCAAATACAACTGGCGAAATGAATTTAACAATTACTAAACATAATTTTATTCCTCATCTGGGCATGGTACAAATTTCAAATGAGGCTTTAGCAATTTCTGTTTATAATTATATGGTTGATGATGATAACTCCGGAACATCTTCAGGTAATGAAGATGAAATGATAAATCCAGGTGAAGATATTGAGCTCAAGGTAAGTTTAAAAAATTATGGTTCTCAAACTGCAAGCTCAATAACTGCAACCATATCAACTGATAACGATTTTATTACGATAGCGGATGCAGTGGAAGACTTTGGTTCAATTGCTTCCGGCAGTTCGGCTTTCTGTACAGATGATTTTGATATTTCAATAGATGAAGATGTGTTAGGTGGAACTTTAATCCAACTAGATATTCTTATTGAAGACGGAAGTGGAAACCAGTGGAATGAGGTTCTATTCCTTATGGTAGAAGGTATAAATCTATATGCAACAGATTATATTGTATTTAATAGTGGAAATGGTGTATTTGATCCGGGTGAAGATGTTGAAATTTCTGTTACCCTTTCTAATCTTGGATCGGTTAATGCAACTGGGATTGAAGGGCTCCTGAGATGTAATAATTCTGGAATTACTATTTCGGACAGTATAGGAATTTTTGAAACCATTTCAGCAGGTAATAGTGGGAATAACAATAATGACAAATTTTCTGTTGAAGCTAGTTATCAAATTCTTCCCGGTTCACAGATACCTTTTACGCTGGAGTTAACGAATTCGGAAGGTTATAACAATACGATCTCTTTCATTATTGAAGTAGGTGTTGTTTCACTGGAGGATCCTCTCGGACCAGATGATTATGGCTATTATTGTTACGATAGTGATGATATCGGATATGATTCTGCCCCAGTTTATAATTGGATAGAAATTGATCCGTCATATGGCGGTTCTGGAATTTCTTTAAATCTGTATGATGGCGGAGATACTGGAGATACAGAGGATGTTGATGTACCTTTCTCATTCAATTTCTATGGCAGACCTTATAATATGGTCAGCGTATGTTCCAATGGCTGGGCTGTACCAGGTGGAAGTACTCAAGGCTCTTTCATGAACAGTCCTATCCCGGGACCTCAAGGTCCTTCACCTATGATCTCTCCTTTCTGGGATGATCTGAAAACCGGAAGTGGTAATGTATTTTATTTTCACGATACTACTCTTCATATGTTCATTGTTGAGTGGTCTCATTTGCAAACTGATCAAACAAGTGATGAAGAGACATTCCAAATGATGATATTGGATCCACTATACTATTCAACTCCAACGGGTGATGCTGAAATAATTTTTCAATACAAGGTTGTAAATAATACTAGTTCCGGTGATTATTCGTCTTATCATCATGACCATGGTCAGTATTCTTCAGTTGGTCTTGAAGATCATACAGGAACTGTTGGATTAGAATATACCTTTAATAATTCATATCCTACTGCAGCAATACACCTTCAAAATGATCTTGCTTTAAAATTCACTACTGCAGGATCTATTATACAGGATCCTCCAATTTCTAACTTTAACTATGATAGTTTTAATTTTGTGTTATCACCTGGAAGTATTGATACAAAATATCTGGAAATTTCCAATACCGGAGAAGCAAATCTTGTTTATAATATTTCTAAAAATTATGAACAACCTGAAGAAGGATCCGGCGGTCCTGATTCTTATGGATATATCTGGACAGATAGCGATGAAATAACTGGTCCTGAATATAGTTGGCGCGATATTTCAGGAGTTGCAACTGAAGTTATTTTTACACATAATGATGTAGGAACTGATCTTATGCCTATAGGTTTTGATTTTATTTATTATGGTGAATTCTATTCAGAGTTCAGAATTAATCCAAATGGCTGGATAGGATTCGGAGATGATAATGAGGAATGGAACAATTTATCGCTTCCACATCCAAATAGTCCACGTCCTGCCTTGATCCCATTCTGGGATGACCTGGATCCTTTACAGGGAGGGAATGTATATTATTACAGTACTGCCGATAGTTTAATTATTTGGTTTGATGATGTTATCCATTTTCCCGGTACATATAATGGAACCTATGATTTTCAAGTTATCATTTATGAAGATGGTACAATACTTTATCAATACCGTACCATGGATGGCACATTAGATTCAGCTACGATAGGATTACAAAATGAAGTAGGGAACATAGCTTTACAAATGGTATATAATGGAAACTTTGTTGAAAATAATTATGTTGTTTACATAGAACGAATTATAGATTGGGTGAATTTAGATCAAACTTTTGGATATATTCCCGGCGGTGAATCTAATACTATATCAATAAATGTCTCTGCTGAAGAACTTAATATCGGAGATTTCTTATGTGATCTATTTATTGTAACCAATGATCCTGATGCAAATTCGATCACTATCCCGATAAATCTGCACGTAGATACGAATGTTCCGATAATTAGTCTATCTACTGATATTCTTAATTTTGGGGATGTATTAATCGGAGTTGATTCTTCCGACACGCTTTTTGTAAGTAACCTGGGCGAGATGGATCTTGAAGTAACTGATATTACAAACGGTCTAGCAGAATTTTCTGCTTCTCCAGTTAGTTTTACACTCACACCGGGAGAAACAGAAGAGGTAATAGTTACTTTTACTGCACTGGAAGAATTGCTTTATGAAGATGTATTGATCATCGAAAGTAATGACCCATATAATTCCCAATATGAAGTATCGTTAACAGGTAATGGAAATCATCCTGCCGATATTGATGATCAGCTTCCACTGGTTACTAAAGTAGGAAAAAATTATCCTAATCCATTTAATCCTGAGACAACGATCGCTTTCTCTATTGCAGATAATTCTAAGCATGTACAACTTGAAATATTCAATATTAAAGGGCAAAAAGTAAAAACTCTAGTAAATAAAATCATGGAAGTGGGAGAGTACAACGTTGTTTGGAACGGAAAAGATTATTCTGGAAGAAAAGTAGCATCAGGAGTCTATTTCTATAAATTTGATACAAAAAAATATCATAGAATTAATAAAATGTTATTAATAAAATAAGGAATTGAGGTAAAAAATGAGAAAAACATTAATATTTCTTTTTGTTGCAACTGTTACATTATTGAGTGCACAATTAGAATGGAATGAAGAGCTCCCGATAAGGCAAGGGGTAAATATTGAATGGTATAGATCTGCAAATTCTGTAGATGGCGGGGTTGTTTTTGTCTGGTCTGATACTCGAACAGGCGTAAGAGATGTTTGGGCTCAAAAATATGATGCTGCCGGAAACAAGATGTGGGCTGAAGACGGATTATTGGTTAATGGTGAATTTAGCCGACAGGAAGATCCAGTGATAATAGAATCGGGAACTGGGGATGTAATAATTGCCTGGGTAGATTTTAGAAATGAAGAAGCTGGAGATATTTATGCACAAAAGATCTCTAATGATGGTCTACTGCAATGGGCAGCAGAAGGAGTTCCTCTCTGTTTATTTGATGGAATTCAAATCTCGTTGAATATCGTAACTGATGGGAATGGTGGTGCTTATGTGATCTGGTTGGACAGCAGAAATCCGGGTGGATCTGATATATATGGAAATCATATTAATACAAATGGTAATATAGTTTCTGGCTGGGCAGCTGATGGTAATGCCATTATCAGTATAAGTGGTAACCAGAACCAGCATACTTTCTGGGAAGATGGATCTAATGGAGCAGTTGTAGCATGGCACGATGTAAGGAATCCTGATGATGCAGATATTTATATGCAGAGGATCGCTTCAAATGGTGATCTGCTCTGGGATCAAGATGGAAATTTGTTAGCTGGAGCTGTTGGTCCGCAGGAAAAACCAAAAATTACTCCTGATGGAACTGGAAATTTTATCTTCTCATGGCGTGATATGGGAGTTGATAATTTTGGCGATATAAAAGCTCAAAGAGTTGATATGGATGGTAACTTACTATGGGCAAATGAAGTTGATGTTTACATTGGTGAGGGAATTCAGCGAAATGCTCGGATTACAAAATCTTCTGATAATGGGGCTATTATTGTATGGGAAGACGGTAGAAATGAAATCAGCGAAAATTATAAAGACCTATATGCACAGAAACTGAACATCAGCGGTGCTTTGCAATGGAATTCTTCCGGTATTGAAATTGTACAAGCTTTGAATGATCAGCTCAATCCACGATTAAGTGGTGATGATAATGGTGGTGCCTGGATTATCTGGGAAGACGGTAGAGTGAACAACCATCCTTATGAAGATATTTATCTGCAGCATGTGGACTCAAATGGAACCTTTGAATTGTCTGCTAATGGGTTTGATGTTTGCTCAGCTGAAGGTTGGCAATTCTCTCCATTGGTGAAACTTTCTGAAAATAAAGTATTTTGTGTTTGGGGAGACAATAGGACTGGTTCTACAGGTTTATATTTGCAATTATTAGATTATTCCGGCAATATTTTGTTGGATGAAGATGGAGAAATTATTTATTATGGCCTGTGCGGTGATGCTCATAACCAAAGGATCCTCACTAATAATGAAAAGAAGATCGTGATTTGGGAAGATACTAGAAATGCCGGTTTAGGTTTTCAGATATATTACCAGGTGGTAAATGATGACGGTAGTTTTGAACTTGATAACAATGGGCAATCTGTAACAACACTTACTGGTTATGATCAGGAAAGCATGGATGCTGATATTTATCCTGATTCTGATCTTCTGACTATGGTCTGGGAAGAGAATCAACTTGGATTTAAGCAGATATATGGACAGGCAGTGGATTTTGAAGGCAATATGATCTGGTCTACAAATGCGGGTTTGCAGCTTGGAGAGTCTAATGCTCAACAAGAAAAACCGAAGATCTCATCTGTATATTATGGTGGAACTTATGAATATTACGTAGGTTGGGAAGACTATACTGATTTTATGGATACTAGAATTTTAGGTCAGAAAATAATAAATGGAAATATGGAATGGGGTACAGGTGGTAAAATTATTGTCGATAGAGAAGGTAATGATGAACTCTGTGATGTATCTCAAAGTTATTATGTTTGGCAAAGCGTCGGTTATAATAATAAAAATATTTTTTGTATCAGGGTAGATGAGAATGGTGATCCAGCTACTGGCTGGAGTGCTGATGGATTAGAAGTTTGTGTTAAAGATGGTGACCAGGAAAAAGCCAGGATCATGGAAGTTCCTGAAGGTTTACTTATTGTTTGGGATGATAAAAGGAATGGCAGTATAGACATATATGGACAAATCGTAACTCCCGAGGGCACAACTTTATGGGCAGATGGTGGGATTCCACTCGTAGATGTAGAGAATGACCAGTATTATTCCAATATGATCTACAGTAACAATGCTGTTTATCTTGTTTGGGAAGACTTTAGAACAGGTGTACATTATGACGTTTACATGCAGAAATTTGATATGGATGGTAACGAAACCTGGCAAACTGATGGTGTAGAAGTTGTTGTTCAGAATAGTAATCAACAGGCACCATACCTGGTAAGTAATGGAACAGATTTTATGGTTTTCTGGGAAGATTATAGCAATGAAGATGAATCAGAATTATTAGGACAGCTACTGGATGAAAATGGTGGAAAAACCTGGCCTAACAATGGCTGGACTATATGTAGTGAGATAAGAAATCAGAATGCACCTAAAGCTGTAAATGATGGAGAATATTCCTACGTGATCTGGCAAGATACTCGCTCAAGCGGGAAAACAGATATTTATAATATTTATATTCAAAAAGTTATGTTTGAACCTGTTGATGCTGATGATCAGCAAGTTGTTCATAATGGAAATGAATTAATGCAAAATTATCCTAATCCCTTCAATCCAACAACAAATATTGATTTCAGTATAAAAGAAGATTCTTATGTTTCACTTCAGATTTATAATGTTAAAGGTCAGATAGTAAAAACATTGGTTGCTGATGATATGCAGGCAGGTTTTCATAATATTGTCTGGAATGGGAAAAATGAATCCGGGAAAAGTGTTTCCAGTGGTATATATTTCTCTAAATTTGAATCTGAGCATGAGAATGGAGATTATACAAGTGTGAAAAAAATGATTCTTTTGAAGTAGGTGTATTATGAGAAAAATATTTACAGTTTTAATTGTACTGCTTGTAGCTGGTCTTTCTGCCCAAGTAGTGCTTGATCCACGCTATCATACTTATGAAGAGATAGTTCAAGAAATTAGTGAACTTCAAAATAATTACCCTGATATTGTTATGGTTCAAGTTATTGGTTCTACATTAGGTGCGGATCCGTACCAGGACCCAATTCCCATTTATGCTGTTAAACTTTCTAATAATGTGGGAGTTGATGAGGATGAACCTTCCGTTATGTATGCCGGTCAATGTCATGCAGAAGAAATTCTTGGCATTGAGATTGTAATGTACATGATAAATGATATTGTAGAAAACCGCATGGTTGATCCCTATGATGTTTGGCTGGATAACCTCGAAATGTGGTTCGTTCCAACCTATAACCCGGAAGGCTTGCAGGTTGTGATGGATGGATGGGATCTAACCTATCGGAAAAATAAAAGAGATAATAATGAAAATGGTGTATTTGATTTTGAAGTTGGAGCCGGTGGAGATGTAGATGGTGTTGATCCAAATCGAAATTATGGTTTTAACTGGATTCAAGGTGATCCGTATGGTGTGGGTGGCCCCCAGGAGTGGAACGATTACTATCGTGGACCAGGTCCATTTTCTGAAGGTGGAACGCAAGCAATACGATCTTTAGCTGAACAACAACATTTTATCTATTCAATTAATTGGCACTCTTCCAGAACAGGTGATTTCTCTCAAAAAGTGTATTATCCATCCAATTGGGCAGGCGTAAAACCAACTCCTGATCTTGGAGTTAGTCAAACAATTGGTGAAAATGTTGCAGACTTAATAATGAATCAAGCTCACTCAGCTCCATATGAACCCTATGCATCTTCTGGAAGAAAAGGAAATGCTCATGATTGGTTCTACAAAGCCCACGGCACGATTCAGCTTCTAATTGAATGTGGAACACGAAATCTGCAGCCTAATAATGATCCTCCCTTGTATTTAGTAGACGATACCTGTGAAAGGTGCAGTGTTGGGGCTTATTGGCTTCTTGATAGAGCACTTGGATATAATGCTCCCGGAGCTATGCTTACCGGTCATATTACTGATGCAGATTCAGGTGATCCCCTAGTTGCTGAGGTTATCATTGAAGAAGCAGATGCATCATACTTTGATCCAAGAAATTCAGATCAACTTTATGGAAGGTATTGGCGTCCTTTGTTACCTGGAACTTATACAATGCGAGTTGTGAAAAAAGGATATGAAGAAAAAATAATTGAAAATGTAACTGTAAATAGTTCAGGATGGAAAATTGAAAATGCTCAACTCACTCCAATCCCAGAAATTATTGTAAATGGAACATTAAGCTCGGATGGAAATCCTATTGATGGAACTATTGTAGTTGATAATGGAATTTATTTTCCTGCTGATACAATTAATGTTATAAATGGAACCTTTTCTTTTTCAAATTATGAAGGTGAACATTTTATAACAGTATATGCTGAAAATTGTGTACCAGCCAGCCAGTTAATAGATTATCCAGCCGGTATTTATGATCTCAATATTGATCTCTCTGAAGCTGTAGTAGTATTGTCGGAAGATTGGGAAGTTGATCTTAGTGGATGGTCGATTGACGGAGACTGGGCAATAGTGGATGCTTCAATTTTGGGTGATTATTCAGTAACTGATAGTCCTGATGAATTTTATGAAGATGGTTCTACTGCTACATTAACTACTGCACTTCCGATTAATTTTAACAGTGTAAGTAATGATATATGTCTTACTTTCTGGCATAAATATTATGTAGAACACGATTATGATTTTTGTATTGTTGAGTATTCATTCAATGGATCAAACTGGACTGAATTAGCTCAATATTCAGGTGTTAGTAATGATTGGGTCCAGGAATTTATATTTATTCCGGAGTTTGTTGATAATTATGCATATCTACGTTTTAAAATTATAGCTGATGAATCAATAAATGACCCAGGCTGGTGGATTGATGATATAGGAATAGTTGCATCTACTGGTGCGTCAGTAGATAATGATATACCTGTTTATGAGTCGAAACTATATAATAATTACCCTAATCCGTTTAATCCTACCACAACGATCTCTTTTACTGTAGCACAACCAGCAACATTGGTGAATCTTGAGATCTATAATATTAAAGGACAAATAGTTAAAATGCTTATTAACAATGAGTTGTCGTCGGGATCGCATACTGTTGTCTGGGATGGTAAAAATAATTCCGGTAGATCAGTAACATCAGGGATTTACTTTTACAAAATGAAAAATGGAGATTATACTAAGACCAAGAAAATGATTTTAATGAAATAGAAGATCAATTAATTTCATATTAATATTCACATTTGAGCACCCGGATCGGGTGCTTTTTTTATAATTTAGTTTGAATAGAGATACATTTTGGAATGTTTATTGCATTTATGAATATAGTTAAAAATAAAGAAGGAATTGGAATTAAATGAAAAAATTATTATTGATATTATTACTAGCAACGTTTTCCATGCTCAGTGCCAAATGGATAGACATAGAAGAAAATAAGGAAGTAGAATTATTTGATCACACATCATCTAGTAAGGCATACACCGAGGTTTATTTCTCATTAAATGGATATGAAATTGAAACTATGCGAGAGAATGAGATAGATTACCAGAAGATCACTTATATCAACGAAGGAAATTTATTAGCAGTTGGTAAACCTGATCTGCCGAAATTCACCAGATTATTAGCAGTTCCCGCTGAAGGTACAATAAATTTTGAGGTCATAGTTACAGAAACTGAAATTATTGAAGATATAGATATTTATCCGACTCAGGTATTACAAAACGAGAGTGACAGGAAGCCATTTAAGTTTGCGAAAGATGAAGTATATTATACCAATGGAACTCTTTATCCATCTAACATTGTCGAGATTGGAGAACCTGTAATATTGCGGGATCAGCGGGTTGTAAGTGTATCTGTCAATCCATTTCAGTATGATCCACAAAGCAGGACATTACACATTGTAAAAAATGTAGACATTGCAGTTAGTTCCTCTGATAAAGGTGGGAGTAACATAAAGGATACAGATCGTAAAGTATCCCGCTTCTTTGAGCCTATTTATAGATCAGCAATTATGAACTATGATTCTACAGTATCACGTGATCTGGTCTATCAGGATCCGAGTTATCTGTTCATCTACCCGAATGATGCTAATGTACTAACTAATCTTGAGTATATATCGGACTGGAAACATCAGAAAGGTTTTGAAGTGACTTTAGCAAGTACAACTGAAACTGGGACAACAAGTAACTCCATTAAGAATTATATCCAGAATGCCTATGATACGTGGGAAAACCCACCGGAATTTGTTTGTCTTGTTGGTGATGTCACAGGTTCTTTTATTATTCCAACATTCGATATAGGTTATTACAATGCCGAAGGGGATCATCCTTATGCTCAGTTAGAAGGAAATGATGTATTGGAAGATGTATTTATTGGTCGTATTTCAATATCTGATCTCAATGATCTGCAAACTTATGTCTCAAAAATATTGAATTATGAGAAAGAACCGTTTATGGGAGAAACAGATTGGTATGATCGAGCAGTTTTAGTGGGTGACCCATCCAGTTCCGGTCCTTCAACAATATTCACAAATCAGTTTGTGGCAGAATTAATGCAACAATATGCTCCTAACATTGTAGCAACTGAAGTTTATTCTGGAAATTATGCCAACGAAATGGTTAATAACCTAAACTCAGGAGTAAGTTATTTTAATTATCGTGGATATTGGGGAATGAGTGGTTTCACGGAATCAAATATAAATGCTCTTACAAATGATCGGGTGTTACCCTTCGCAGTTTTTCTTACTTGTGATACCGGAAGTTTTAAATCTGACACTGAATGCCGTAGCGAAGCCTTTATCAGAGCTGGTTCAGCTGGTAATCCAACCGGTGCGATTGCAGCAGTTGGAACAGCTACCATTGGGACGCATACAAACTTTAATAACTGTGTTGATGCAGGTATTTATTATGGACTTTTTGCAGATGGCATACACAATCCTGGTGGGGCACTAAATAGAGGTAAATTGGCTCTTTATGAACATTATCCTCAAAATCCAGGAGGTTATGTAGACAATTTTTCACATATGAATACTTTGATGGGAGATCCTGGAGTAGAACTTTGGACTGGAGTCCCACAGGATCTTGTTGTAGAGTATGAAACAAACGTTTCTCCCGGAACGAATTATCTGGAAGTTACAGTAACAGATGATAACGGAGCACCCCAGGAAAATGCTTGGGTAAGTGCACTAATGGGTGATGATGTGATATTTGTTACCGGATATACAGATGTAACTGGTTATGCTGCAATTGAGATCAATGCGAATCAAGAAGGTTCAGCAAATCTTACTGTAACAAAGCATAACTACATACCACATCTTGGCGGATTTGATGTTGGAGAAGTAAATAGATTTGTAAATGTACAAGATATTGAGATCGATGATGATAACTCTGGGACATCATCAGGTAATGACGATGGTATGCTAAACCCAGGGGAAGATATTGAACTCAAGGTAAGTTTAAAAAATCATGGTTCTCTTACAGCAAATTCAGTAGTTGCAACCATATCAACTGATAACGATTTTATTACGATAACGGATGCAGTGGAAGACTTTGGCTCAATTGCTTCCGGCAACTCGGCTTTCTGTACAGATGATTTTGATATTTCAATAGATGAAGATGTATTAGGCGGTACAGAGATCAAACTTGATATTGTGATAGAAGATAATGCCGGTAATTCATGGAATGATATAATTTATCTGGTTGTAGAAGGACCAAATATAGTTGTAACAAATTATACAATAGAAGATAGTAATGGTTATCTTGATCCTGGTGAAACCGAAGAGATGGTCGTTGAGATTCAAAATAATGGTCTTGTTATAGCAAATATGGTTTATGGACAACTTGTTTCAACAGATATTCGTTTAACCGTTACCGATGCAGAAGGATATTTTGCAACAGTTACCGGAGAAGGTGGAATGGCTTCCAATACTTCAGATATGTTTGAAGTTACTGCAAGCGCACAGCTTGTAGTAGGAACGCAAATCATGATGGAACTTCACTTGTATAATACTACCGGATATGATTCAACAGTGCAGTTTATTCTTGGAATTGGGGAAGTATCAATTACAGATCCAGTAGGACCTGATACTTACGGATACTTTTGTTATGATGATCAAGATTTAGATTATCTCAGTGTTCCTACTTATGATTGGATAGAAATAAATAATATTGGTACAAACCTCAATTTATATGATAGCGGAGATGATGGCGATAGTCAAACGATAAGTGATCTCCCGATCACATTTAGAATGTATGGTGAAGAGTATGATTCAGCAACAGTGTGTTCCAATGGCTGGATAGCTCCTGGAGGTAGTTCACAAGCTTCTTTCATGAATAGTCCAATACCTGGACCGCAAGGACCTTCACCAATGATAGCACCTTTCTGGGATGATCTGAAAACAGGAAGTGGAGGTGTATATTGGTATTATGATTCATCTTTACACATTATGATCGTTGAATGGGATCATATGCAAAATGATTATAATAATGATGAAGAAACCTTCCAGGTAATTTTATATGATGCAAATTACTATCCAACCACAACCGGTGACAGTGAAATTGTATTCCAGTATAAAGTTATAAATAATACAAACCCGGGTTCATATCCTTCCCAACATGGTCAGTATTCCTCAGTTGGGATTGAAGATAACACAGGGACAATGGGTTTAGAATATACTTTTAATAATTCCTATCCTGCTGCAGCTAAACATTTGCAGAATGAGATGGCTTTAAAAATTACTGGACCTACAATCCCGCTGGAAGAACCATTCTTGGTTTTAGGCGGTGTTACATTATTCGATGAAAATGGAAACGGTCTTGCAGATTTTGGTGAGGATGTTGCAATCGATGTTTTATTGAATAATCTCGGTAACAACCCTGCCACAAATATTTCAGCTGTTATAAGCTCAACAGATGAATTTATTACAATGAATCAGAATACATCAACTTTCAATAATATACAGGGAGGTGGATCTGCTAACAGCCAGATAGACTTTGAAATAACAGTGGCTGAAGACAGCCCTGATGGACATGTGGCAAGTTTCGAAATGATTGTTACAAGTGATGAGAATAGCTGGATACTTCATTTTACATTAACATTAAATGCACCCGTAATTGAATTCCATTCATTATTCATTGATGATGGTGGAAATAACATTCTTGATCCTGGTGAAACCGCTGATATGTACGTTTCTTACATAAATAATGGAGGATCTGATGCAACAAATGTGATAACTGAATTAACTGAATCAGATCCATACGTAACATTAAATTCATCTACACATACTTTTATAACTCTGAATGGTGGGACTATATCCACATGTATGTTTAACGTTACAGCATCTTCTTCTGCTCCCATTGGACATTCAGCAAATGTAAACTGGACAATGTCCGGAGACAATAACTATAATGCAAATGGTTCATTCAATTTAATAATATCTCAGGTACCAGTTCTCTTGGATGAGGACTTTGCAGGAACTTTCCCACCTGACGGCTGGACACTATCTGGGCAAAATACTGGTAATTGGTCTCAATCTACAACAAATAATTCAGGAGGTTCTTCTCCCGAAGCGGTATTTAACTGGTCACCATCATTTACAGGAGTATCAAGGCTGGTTTCACCAATCATGAATACTTCCGGTTCTACATCTCTTGATTTTGAATTCAGACATTATCTAAATGATTATAATGGACAAAACTATGTATTAAGCTTAAGAACAACATCAGATGGTGGAAGTACTTGGAATATTGCCTGGGAGATAGATCCAAATGGAAATATCAACGCGGAATTAGTACAAATTGAAGTTTTAACTCCAGATGTAGGATCGCAAGATTTCCAGATAGCTTTTGTTTTTGATGGTAATTCTTACAATTTGAATTATTGGTATATTGATAATATTCATATGGAAGGCGGACAAGGAACATCTGTAGGTTTTATTGATGGTCTTATTACTCTTGATGGTGGAGTTGGTGTGGTTGAGGATGTCGTGATAACTGCCGGTGATTATATCACTTCACCTGATGACGGGGGAAACTATATAATCCCTCTTCCGGGTGATACATATAATGTGATAGCCAGTTTAGAGGGCTATGAAACGATGACTGAGTATGATGTTGAGGTCCTGCCAAACCAGACCTCAACAATTAATTTTGAACTCACATACTTGCAGGCACCTACAGATCTGGTAGCTTCTGTGGCAAGTAATGATGTCTCTCTGGAATGGAATATGACAACAATGAGAACTTCTAAAACAAAACCTGCTAAAGAAACAATCGATAAATTATCTTCCAGAAATGAAATACAAAATGAAGAATCCAATCCTATTCAAACATTGAACCGTTCACTTATTGGTTTCAAGGTTTATAGAAATAATATAGAGATCGTTGAAATAGAAGATCCAGCTCAATTAACCTATTCAGATAATGGATTAAATTCAGGAGACTATTCTTATTACGTAACGGCATTATACAGTGATAATAATGAATCGTTGCCAACTAACACACAATTGATCACAGTTGTTCTGGACGCTCCTACAAACTTAAGTGCTGAAGCTCAAGATCCAAATATTATATTAGATTGGGATGCTGCGGCTATCTCCAGAAGTCTTACAGGTTATAGAATATATCGTAATGGTGTCTCAATTATTGATATAACTGAGACAACTTACATTGATACAGATCTTCCAGCCGATATTTATACATATTTTGTTACTGGGATATATGGAGTATATGAATCTGAGCCGACAAACGAAGTCACTATTGATCTTACAAATGTTGATGATCCTTTGATCCCTGCCAATACTGAACTTAATAGTAATTATCCGAATCCGTTTAATCCAACAACAACGATCTCATATTCAATTTCAGAACCAACATTTGTAAATATTGCTATTTATAATGTAAAAGGAGCGAAAGTGAAAAATCTTGTTGACGGAGATAAGGAAGCAGGATTCCATTCCGTTGTTTGGGATGGGAAAGATCATAATAGCAAAAAAGTAGCTAGTGGGATCTACTTATACAGGTTCAATACTTCTGAAGTAGTTCAAATTAAAAAAATGATGTTGATAAAATAATTGGAGGGAATGTGAAGAAATTAATTTTTCTAACATTGATGTTGTTCACGTTATATTCACTTTTTGCGGATGTGGAATATCAAAAAATAGATGATGGTATGCGAATATCAGTAGTAAATGATTCCAGACTATTTGAACAAGATGATCTGGAACAAATTATCGCCTTACCATCGAAAGGCGTTGAAGTGATTATAAATGAATGTGAAGTAGCTGATTACTCTGACGAGAATCAACTACTAAGAACTTATACAACGGATGGAACAGATTATGTTAGTTTACAAAATAGTTTTATCATGCGTGATCTATATGCACATCATTTAAAAATTAATAAACTGAAGAAAAATGATGGTATAACAACTATTCTGAAAAGTATAGATGTAGAACTTAAAATGATAGATCCTGTTCTAATTCCAGAAACAATATCTGGCGCTTTTTTACCTATCTATCGGTCAATTGTAGATAATTATGATCGTTCATACTTAAGGGATGCAACTGTAGCTCCTTCTAAAATGCTTATAATAACTCATGATAGTTTATCGAATCATCCGCAAATGCTTGATTTTACTGATTGGAAGAACCAAAAGGGAATTGAAACCGAGGTTGTAACCTTAGAAGATATTGGAAGCACTAGTAGCCAGATAAAAGCCTATATACAAAATATTTATGATACATCTGAAATTCCACCTGACTATATTCTTCTTACTGGTGATTCGGATGATCTCTTTGAACTACCTTCATATTATATAGTTAGCCCAACAAGTGGAGATAGTAATGTGACCGATTATCCATATACATTGTTAGAAGGAGATGATTATTTTCCTGAAATGATCATTGGGAGACTGTCATTTGATAGTTTAATAGAGTTTCAAACTATTATCGCAAAAATACTATCCTATGAAAAACAACCTTTCATGGATAGTACACATTGGTTTCAAAATGCTACTTTAGTGGCAGGAAATTACAGTTCATCCCCTCCTATGCCAACTACTCCTGTAAAAGCGACAAAATGGCTTAAAGATAAAATGGTTAATTATGGTTATCAGAATATTGATGAATTCTATTATTGGCCCCCGTATTATAATGTTCCTGGTTCATCTCAGATTACAGGGTCTATTAATGATGGAGTGGGTGTAGTTAGTTATCGAGGCTGGGGAGACGCCAATGGCTGGCATTATCCACTCTACCATACAGAGCATATGGCTAACTTGAATAATGGATCTATGCTGCCAATAATGACATCAATTGTATGTAATACGGGAGATTTTGCAAACGTTGTCGATCCTTGCTTTGGTGAAGCATGGCTGAGGCTTGGTAATCCTGGAAACTTAGCAGGGGGTGTGGTTTTTGTTGGTCCGTCTGATTTGCATACAAGTACAAAATTAAATAATTCAATTTTCTCAGGTTTCTGGTATAGTGTTCTGGATGAAGATAATCTTACTTTTGGTAGTGCCGTTCTTCGCGGGAAATATGAATTATTTGAGAACTTCCCTTTAGATAGAGAACCTGGTGGATTTGTAGAATTCTATTTTAATGTTTACAACATATTGGGAGATCCATCCTTAACTATATGGACGACAGTTCCGCAAGATATTACCTGTACAATTCCAGATGAAGTTAACGTAGGAACTAATTTTATTGAAATTAATCTTTCTGGCTTAGATGGAGCTATAGTAACAGCTATTAAGGATGATGAATTTTTTAATATTACAATTGTTGAAGATGGATCTGCTCTAATTGATCTTGATTCTCAATCAGTAGGGGACATATTAATTACAATTACTAAACCAAATTGTTACCCGTTCCAGCAGACAATTGATGTTGTACAATCTAATATTGATCTTGGTTTAGGAAGTGTTACTCCATTAAGTGCTCTTGTTGCCGGTGCAACGGTAGAGCTTGATATAACTTTAAAGAATTTTGGTACTCAAACAGCAAATTCTGTTTCAGCTGATTTAGCAACAGATAATAGCTATGTAACAGTTGCTACAGTGTCTGCTGATTTTGGAGATATTGCAGCAGGAAATTCAGCCACGGAGGGCTATAATATTGAGATAGATTCAGATTGTCCCAATAATGAGATCGTACAATTTGATCTTATAGATTCTGAGGGCGGAATTTATAAATTTCAAATTATTATTAGCAGCTTGGTTTTCGAATATGAAAATGTAGTTGTTGATGATGAAAATGGCATACTGGAACCCAATGAAGAAAGTGATATCTTAGTTGAACTCAATAATGTAGGTTCTTTTAACGCAACATTGATAAATGCAGAGCTAATTTCTTTATCAGGAGATGTAACGGTTACAAATTCTTCTTTTGATATCGGTGATGTTAATATAAATGAAACAGCAACTGCAGAATTTACAATTCAAGTCTCAGAAGATTGTTTTGTCGGGAAAAACATTCCTTTCCAAATAGAGATAACCGATGCTTCTGGTCATTCTACCAACGTTTATTTTAGTTTGGAAATTGGGGATATTGATAATTATGCACCTACAGGTCCCGATACTTATGGTTATTACGCCTATGACAGCAGTGACCAATTTTATATAAATTGTCCTGAATATGAATGGATCGAGATTGATCCGCTGGAAGGCGGAAACGGGCAGGTCTTTGAACTGGGAGATGATAGATCAGAAACAATTCCAATGCCGTTTGAATTCCAATTCTATGGTGAAATTAGCGACAGCTTAACTATCTGTACAAATGGCTGGGTTTCTCTTCAGCCAACTTGGGAAACTTATTTCAGAAATTGGAATATTCCTTCTGCTCTGGGACCTTATGGAATGATCGCTCCATATTGGGATGACCTTATCGGAGAAGAAATAGGATATGGACAATATGCTGATATGAGAATCTGTTATTATTATGATAATGTTGAGGACATATTTATTGTAGAATGGAATAAATGCGTGAATAGAGTCGATTTGGTTTCAGTAGAAAAGTTTGAGCTGGTTCTTTATAATCCTGCTTCATATCCAACTGCAAGTGGTAATGGAGAGATGCAATTTAATTATAAATTTGCCAATAATCCTGATTTTGGGAGTAATTATGTAACAGTCGGAATCGAGAATTACGAACAATCTGGAGGATTACTTTATACTTATGCTAATATTTATCCTCAGAGTGCCACACATTTACAAAATGAGTTTTCAATTAAATTTACAACCCAAGCACCTGAATTTGCAACTCCATCTGCACCTGATGCTGATTTCACTACTGAAAGAACTTATGGTATTGCACCATATGAAGTAAGCTTTGAAAATCTTACTTCTCCACCTTACTTTTATAATGAATTCACATGGGATTTTGGTGATAATAGTGTAATTTCAGAAGAGAGGCATCCAGTTCATACCTATGCTGACCCTGGAAGTTATGATGTAACTTTAACTGTGGAAAATATTGAAGGTTCAGATGAAATAACTAAAACTGATTATATTAATACATTCTCCACACAGGATCTCATCTGGCCTGGAGATACTAATCTTGATGGTTTTGTCAATGCTGAAGACATACTCCCAATTGGTCTTTACTGGCGTCAAACTGGTAATGCCCGTTTAACGCCATCTCTCGTCTGGGAAGCTAATGATTATCCGGGAGAATGGGAAATTGATGTTGCATCACTCGCAGATTGTGACGGTAATGGAGAAGTAAATATAGCAGATGTTCTGGCAATTGGTTTAAATTGGGGTGAAAATCATACGACTTCCCTGAGTTTACCACCTTTCAGCTGGGAGGAATTGGAAGCAAATCGTTCTAACTTTGAAGAGATATATTATTCCTTGGGAAATACAGGAAATGAACTGTTGATGAAAAATTATATTGCACGCGAGTTTGATTTGCCTATCATAAAACCCGCAGCCTTAAATTATCTAAAACAGAATTATCCAAATCCATTCAATCCTGAAACAAATATATTCTATTCAATTAATCAGGCTGGATTAGTGGAATTATCAATCTACAATATTAAGGGTCAATTAGTAAAAGAACTTGTAAGATCCCAGATGAATGCCGGGGAACATACAATCGTCTGGCAAGGGAATGATAATTCTAATCGGAAAGTAAGCAGTGGCTTATATCTTTACAAGTTAAAGATTGATGGTAAGACTATAGATACTAAGAAAATGATCTTATTAAAATAACATAATGGAGAATAAAATGAAAAGAGTTAATTTACTCATTCTTATAATAATTACATTAATGATAATAATTTCATGTGGAAATAATAGTACGAATCCTGATACAGAAATACCAACTGTTGGTATTTCTAGTCCGATAGATAATGCGGTTTTAGCTTCTAATTCTATAGTTACTATTACAATAGATGCTCAGGATAACGAAGAAATTGATTCTGTAGAATTGTACATAGATTCTAATTTAGTATTTACTGATGAAGAAAGCCCATATCAATATGATTGGGATACTACCGATATGTTTGGAGAGCATACGATCTATGCTAAAGCATTTGACAGTTCAGATAATTCAGCAACTTCAACAGAAATCACTGTAACTCTTATTAATCAACTAGAACTACTAATTTCTCCGTATGAGAGTGTTATCAATATAGATGAGGAATTGGAGGTTTCTATTCAAGTAGAAAATGTAAGTGAACTTTTTGCTTTTTCAGCTGAGATCATTTTCGATAATTCTATAATTGAACCAGTGCCTGATATGTTAACAATTGGATCGATTTGGGGTAATGATGTTGTAGAATTGATTGTGTTGGAAAATGGAAGAATTAATGTAGCAATTAGTTTACAGCAAACTCCGGGAATTGATGAGATCAATGGTAATGAAGAGCTTTTAACTTTTAAAGTGATAGGTTTACAAGCAGGTAGCAGTAGTTTAAGTTTTGAAAACGTTCAGATGTTGGACGAAAACGGTGAACCAATATCTAATTTTAACGAAATTGAGATTATGAATGGAACACTAACAGTGGAATAATATGCTTGGTTTAATACTTGGACTCTTACTTCTGATCTCTTATGGTATCTATGAATTCCAAAAATGTAAGATCAGTAGAAAAAAAATTCCCATGATCATCCATATAAACGGAACTAGAGGTAAATCTAGTGTTACTCGTTTAATTGCTGCCGGACTTCGCGCCGGTGGGAAGAGAATAATTGCAAAAACTACAGGTTCAGCTCCGGCTTTAATTTTCGAGAATGGAAGTGAAACTCCAATTGTCAGACATCATGGTGCAAACATCAAAGAACAGATCAAGATAATAAAATTTGCAGCTAAAAGAAAAATTGATATTCTTGTTCTTGAGTGTATGGCTGTTACCCCAGAATATCAATGGGTTACAGAACATGAGATAGTACAATCTAATATTGGTATTATCACAAATTCCCGATTAGATCACCTGGATGTTATGGGACCAGGGCTTAAAAATGTAACTTTATCTCTCTGTAATACAATTCCCAGACACGGAATACTATTTACGGCTGAGAAAAAAGTTTTTCCTCTTATTAAAAAAGAAGCTAAAAAAATGCATTGCGAGATTATCCAATCTGATGATTCAGGAATATCTAAGGAAGATATGCAGGGATTTTCTCATATTGAGCATAAGGATAATGTTGCTCTATCATTAAAGGTTTGTGAACATTTTGGGATTGATAAAAAAACAGCTTTGGAGGGTATGTATACAGCACAACCAGATATTGGAGCAATGGAGATCTATTTGAATAAGAGCAAAGATACAGAATTGCATTTTGTTCATGCTTTTGCTGCTAACGATCCGGAATCTACAGAATTTGTTATCAACTCTGTAAAAGAGCTTTATCCCCGTACTCATGCTGTTGCAATTGTGCTGAATACAAGAGATGACAGGATCTTCCGTTCTAAACAGCTTATTCGCATGCTTAAAGAAGTTCATTATGATCACCTCTATTTGATCGGTAAACAGACTAATACGATCTATTCTTATGCAATGACTAATAAATTAGCTAAGAAAAAGATCACTGACTGTGGTTGGGTTACCGGAGAAGAGTTGACAAAATATGTGGTAAAATTACCTGCGAAAGAGATACTAATGCTTGGTATAGGTAATATTGGCGGGAACGGTGGAATTATTGTAAATTATTATTCTGAAGAGATAGCAATGAAAATTTTTGTTGGCAATATGCCTAAAGATGTTGAAAAAAAATCATTAAAAGCTTTATTTTCAGATTATGGAGATGTAAAAACTATCAATATCCACACAGATAAGATTAATGATGAATTGAAAGCATATGCATTTATTGATATGCCGAAAAAAGAAGCTTGGAAAGCTATCTCTGCACTTGATAATAAAGAATATTTTGGTAATGTTTTAAGTGTGCATCAAGCACGGTTTAGAAATCATGATAGAAGAGGACCGAATAGGCTTGGAGGAAGACGTAAAACAGATCTTCCTGAAATTAAATCTAATTGATTATTTATTTAAAAGAGGAAAAATGCAAATAGTTATTGAAAATAGTTGTAAGATAATAAATCAAGTTTATAAAGAAAGGAATAAAAATGTTTGAAGTCGCGATTGGGTTAGGAGTGTTGATCAGTCTGTTCTTTTTAGAGACTTTTGGAGCAGCTGCCGGCGGAATTGTGGTGGCAGGTTATGTAGCAATGTATTTACATCAACCGATTACAATTTTAGCTACATTATCAATTAGTATTGTAGTGCTCATCATTGTCAAAATTCTTGGGAAGTTCATGTTTATTTACGGAAGAAGGCGAATGGTTATTACCGTTCTGCTTGGATTTGTTATTGGTTGGATGACCAGGCAGTACAGTGTATTTGCACATTTTTCAACAGATTATTCTGTTAATGTCATTGGATTTATTATCCCTGGTCTTATTGCTAATGCAATGGAAAAACAAGGTATTATAAAAACGCTTTCAATTATGGTTATTGCTGCTGTAGTAGTGCGCTTTTTGTTAGTGTTGATATTTGGTGGAGAAATCATAGGATAAGGAGAATCATGTTTATTCCCAGTGCAAAATCAAAATTTAGTTTAATCTCATTGATGCTGATCGCTTTAGCATTATTTATACGGGTAGAAAACTCACGAGTTTTTGTGAGTGATGAATATTATGAAGAGAAACTTATGGCAGCTAAATTAATGCAGGAAGCTGAATCGGCTATTAAGGATTATAGAAATGACCTAGGTATATACATAGATGAAGTAAATGACCCGAATAGAACTGCAATGATAGGTGATAAGCAATCACCAATTGTAACTGATCGCGGTGATCTTACCTCTAAACTGACAAGCTTAAACCCTAATTTTGCTGCAGTGATCGTAGAAATGTTCAAAGAAGCAAATTTGAAAAAAGGTGATAAGATCGCAATAAGCTGCACAGGTTCCTTTCCTGCTCTTAATATTGCTGTTTTAAGTGCTGCAAAAGTTATGGGATTAGATCCAATTATCATCTCGTCAATCGGCGCTTCAATGTTCGGAGCTACTGACCCTGATTTTACCTGGCTTGATATGGAAGAATTTTTCATCCAGAAAAATATATTTAATTATAAAAGTGTTGCTACTTCCATTGGTGGTGGACGAGATCTGGGCAGAGGATTGAGTAAGAATGGACGTGAGCTTATAATTAAAAATATTAATAAACACAATATTCAGTTAGTTCATGGCGAGACACTAGAACAGAATATTGCAAAAAAAATGGAAATTTACAATACTATCAGTAACAATGAAATAGCGTTATATGTTAATATTGGCGGCGGTCTTTCCAGTATTGGCGCTACCCTGAATGGAAGACTTATTACACCTGGTTTCCATAGGTATCTTTCGTTATCCAATCCCCCTATTAAAGGCACGATGCTTCTTTTTGCGGATGAAGGTATACCAATTATCCATCTATTGGATATTACTAGACTGGCGGAAAGTAAAGATCTTCCAATTGCACCGGATCCGCTTCCTAAGCCTGGCAATGGGAATATGTTCGAAGATGAAAAATATAATTTAACAATTGCTACCATATCATTTGTTATATTATTGTTCTTGATTTTAATGGTAATTTTCTTTGATCATAGAGAATTAAAAATAAAAGATGATGAGATCAATGTTTAGTAAAAAAAAGATTTTTCTTTTTATTGCATTACTGGCAATAATGCTCTCAGCTTTTGCAGCGGAAATTAATTATAATTCTGAACCGAAAGATTTCCTTATATTCAATAGAAGGAATAGTAAACTATATAATTATATTATTTTGAAACCTTCCGAGAACATATCTTGTGCTCTGCTGAATGTTGATACCCTTAATGTATATTCACGTACAATTGTGAGCAGAAATTCCTTATTGGATTATCAATATAAACTCGTGATCGGTGCTGAAGAGAGAATTCTGGATAAATCTGCAAGCTTAAGTAAAACCAGCAGAGGAGTAAATGGAGAAAGGGTTTCCAGCTATAATAAATTTTCAACGAATATTCTTAATGAAAAAACTTCAGTCGAAATAACTAATATTTCCCAGAATGACCTTGTATTTAAAATTATCGGGAGTAATATTATTACTTCAAATAAAGAAATAGATTATATCCGATTTACACCAATTTTCTACGGTGATGAAAAAATTCTTGTTCTCGATGAAAAAGAATACACCTATTATACACCAAAAGCTAATAAAATTCATCTTACGCTGGAAGGGCCAATTGTATTAAAAATAATCAGCAGAATGTTATTCAATACTAATTTCATTAATAACTCCGGCTACCGTTTCAAAGTGTTTGATAACCGTGTGTTATTTGCAGAATTTTCCGAAAAAGCTTATAAATCTAAAAAAAACTGGCTTAAAAATGAATCTGATATAACTCCATCAACAGGTGATGTGAATATTATAAAATTACCTGAAGGAATACACCACATTACAATTGAAGATAATGATAATAACAGAGAGCTGATCTTTAGATTTTATATAAATAAATCATCAGTTGAGATTGAAAAACAATGAAAAAATATATTATAATTATCTTAATTTTACTTACTACCTCACTGGTTGCTAAGAATTTTACATTTAATCCCGGTATATCAGTAGAGACAACATATAACAGCAATATCCTCAGTCTGTCAGAAAATGATCTGAAAAGGTTTGAAAGTGGAAATGAACCCGATAAGTTCCTTCTGGAAACATCAGATGATCTCATCACTTCTGCCAAAGTTGAATTAAATTTGAAACATAAACTCCTGGCAGGTCATACTCAGATAAACCGGTTTGCTGTAAAATACAATAAATTACTTAATAATGATTTTGCGGATAATTACTATTTCGAATTTGCCTTAAAACAGTATCTCAGTAAAAAACTTAATTTTGGATTTTATTACTATTTTTATCCTGAAACTTTCGTGAATAGATATGACAGTGTTTTAGATGATGAAAATATTTTCCGTGATTTTTCCTATTCAAAAAATAATTATCTTGCTAAAATTAACTACAGCCTGAATTCAAAATATCAATTCAATTATAAATTTAGTTTATCTCAGCTTTTTTATAATAAATATTTCACAGAGTATGATGCTGATAACTTTGAAAATGAAATTGGTATAGGTATAACTCCCTCAGTGTGGCTGAGAGTAAAGGCTGATTACTCCTATAAAATATCAAAGGCACAGGCAGGTGATGCATTTGAAGATCCTGAATTAGTTACTATTATAAAAGATGGATCTTATATATCTGATATCTTTGAACTCTCATTGTTATTTCCGGAAGTTATATCAATCTCTTCATCACCGGTTACTCTAAAACTTGGAACAAAAGTTGAACATACATTCTTCCAATCTGATAATGAACTGGATGAATATCATTATGGCAGGGAAGATGTGATTGCAGCTTTTAACTCGGATGTTAATTACAAAATATCAAAAAATCTTTCTCTAAAATATTTTTATGAATATAAGTTAAGAGATACAAGCTCTCCTTACTCAAATGTTGTTGTTGATAAAGAATATGACTTACATGAAACAGGATTAACAATTACATATTCTCTGTAATGATTTCACGACATTTATGTCAGAAAATACCCAATTTATGTCATATTACAATGTAAATATGAAGCTTATAGGATA
This sequence comes from Candidatus Tenebribacter davisii, assembly GCA_030765535.1. GTDB lineage: Bacteria > Cloacimonadota > Cloacimonadia > Cloacimonadales > TCS61 > Tenebribacter > Tenebribacter davisii. The sequence continues at coordinate 65,782 of JAVCCH010000025.1, read as the reverse complement.
AGGACTTATAATCTATTATCAGTATAATGTATTTCGTATTAAGTTATTACGTACTAAACTATGCTTATTTAAGGAAAAAATAACAAATATGGATTAAATATTGCATAATAGAATAACTTAGGTCTTTATAGAAAGAAAATTTTAGATTGACAGTAGAATCGGATTAATTATTTATACACATGTACATAAAAAAGAAAAATTGCATATTCCTAAATTAGGAGGAAATATGAAGAAATATTTATTGGTTTTATTTATAGTTTTAGTTTTAAGTTCTTTAGCTTTTGGGCAAGATGATATTTCATTTACAAAAATGGGACTAAGGGGTTCTGGTGGTAGTAGTGATTACGAAGGAATAATAGGCGAAACAATCTCAGTTTCATTTGATTATAGTTACACTGATGTTGATAATCCAAATCATGTTTATAATAATACAGGATCAGGAAATCTAGATGATGAGATTGTGGTTTTATGGTATTCAGGATCTAGCTGGTCAAGCGCAAGTTACGAATCTTTTGATGATGGGATTTCTGTAAGCAACTTTTTGTCTAGTGGAAGCAGTGGAACAGGTAATGGATCTTTTGATTTTATATTACCTTCTGCACCAACTGGTGGCAATATAATTACATACTATCAAATCTTTTTTGGTCTAAAAGCACCCGATGGCTTTAGTCCTCCTTTTTATGGAGATTTGAACACTTCAGGAAAAGATTTTAGCAGTTTTACCGCTGTTAATGATGCTCCCACCGGCTATTACACATATATGGAATTTATTCTTGACCCATCCACTGAAGCACCAATCTTAGATCTACCAGTATCTTATTCAATTATTGCTGATTCATTTACAATACAATATGATCAACCTGAAACTGCTTTAGAAGGTTCAGTAATAATAACATTCACTAATACAGATGATCCAATAACTGATATTAATGCTCCTCATAGATTAGAAGTAGCTAGTGAAGTTTCCGGAACAAATTTAACAATTCCTTTTAAAGCTGCTGATCTTGATGGTACGACATATGTAACATCTCTCACTAGCAATGACTATTTAGCAGATGGTGCAGAGTATACAATTATGATAGAATATCAGGATCTTGCAGAAAATACTGTAGCAAGTGATTTACATACAAATATAACATATAATGCTGTCATTATACAAGCATCTGGTGGAGATTATAATGCAGGAACCAGCTTTGGTTCACCATCTACCAACAATGCTTTTTTCTGGATTCATTTACAAAAAAGTGGCACTGGCCTTAATCCAACGGTAGATAAAATTGAATTCGATCTTACTGGCGAATTTGGCACTAGTGATATTGTGAATTTAAAAATTTGGAGATCTTCAGATGATAATTTCGATGGAACTCCCACGGATGTCATGCTGATAACAGAAACAACTAACATAGATCATTTTATCCCTGATTTTAGCCCGGATGAAGAAATTACTTCTACCGGCGCATACTATTTCTTGACTGTTGATGTTTCTGCTACAGCTACTGGAATTGATGAAATAGGAGCTTCGATAAATACAAATGGATGGATTACAGCATCAACTTCGATAATAGGTACATTCCCCATTACGGGAAGTACACATCCACTACCTGTAACTTTAACCAGTTTTACTGTTAATCTTTCAAGTCAACCGGTAATAAACTGGACAACTGAAACTGAGACAAATAATGCTTATTGGAATATATACAGAGCTGTATCCCAGAATATGGGACAAGCAATACAATTAAATTATGGTGATGTAATCCTGGGTCAGGGTACTGTTACAGAACCTACAGATTATACATATATAGATAATTATCCTGTATTGGAAAACCTGAATTACTATTACTGGCTGGAATGTATTGATGCCGATGGTGAAGCAGATATAATAGGACCGGTTTCCCTGTTTATTCCGGAAGGAAGCGGTAATACCGGTACTCCTGCAGCACCTGATGATTATGGCTTAAAACAAAATTATCCTAATCCGTTTAATCCGGATACCCGCATCAACTTTGCTCTCAATGAGACCAGTCCTGTTCGTCTGACCATTTATAATCTTAAAGGTCAGAGGATCAAAACTATCTATGATGGAATAGCAGAAGCGGACATGGTTCAATCTGCATATTGGGATGGAACTGATGCCAGCGGGAAAAGTGTGGCAACTGGAGTTTATCTCTACCGTTTGAAAACAAACAAAACGGAATATTCCAGACGAATGCTTTTGATGAAATAAAATTAACGATAAAGTAATAAATTAACCCTTCGGCAAATGCTGGAGGGTTTTTTGTTTTAAAGAAATTAAGATAGTTTATGTTTTTTAATTTATCTGTGATATTGCTAATTGTTTGCCATGTAAAAATGCTGCGATATTAGAAGTTGGTAAATGTTCCTGTTTAAATCTATCTGTAACTGGTATGAAATATATTACTTTCTTAATATCTGAAACAGATAGCTCAATACTATTCAATTTTATTTTATCTTTCAATTTTAAAGAACTTAAATACTCATAGCCGATTTGTTTTGCTTTATAATTTACATCGTTTTTAATAAATTCCGGATAATAATGAGATCTAGCCTGTAAACACCAATCCCATCTTAAACAATCAAAAAAGAATTCTTTGCTTTTCGGAAAATCAGTATTAATGAAATCTACTAATTTTTCAGCTTTTTTCTGCCAGTTCTTTGTCTGCAGATCAAATTTTCTTATTTGCAGAAAAGTTAAGAACTGCTTGAAAAACATGTAGGGAGAATCATATTTAAGGATGAGATGTTTTAGAGTCGTATTAAATTTGTTTGAGTTGGAGAATTCATTTAACAAGGTTTCTATCTTATGAATTTTATTCAGTTCAGTAAAAGACAACCAGTTACTCTTCAGAATAATATAGGGACTAATTTTTGTAGCAACTATACCAAAATTATCTGCATTTTCTGCCATTTCTGTACCCTGCAGAACTTTAAGAAAACCGAGTTGAAAATTATCTGCCTGCAGCTTGAAGATATCATTGAATGATCTCTCAAAGCTTATTATATCTTCATATGGTAAGCCAGCTATCATATCAACGTGAATATGGATGTTCTCTAAGGAGATAAGCCTCTTAATAATGTCAGTAGTCTTTTGCCAGTTATTGGCTCTGTGAATAGCTTTTAACGTATCAGGATTAGTAGATTGAATACCTAACTCAAATTGGAATAATCCTTTTGGACTATTCTTTAAGATCTGCAGATCTTTATCTTCAAGTAATTCTGGATAGATCTCAAAATGAAATGTCATATCTGGAGCAAGATCAATCAGAAAATTCCAAATATCACGAGCATGTTTTTTATTAGCATTGAAAGTGCGATCAACAAATTTTAATATCCTGGGTTTCTGTTTTATCAAAAATAATAGTTCTTCTTTTACAGTGGCGGTATCACGAAATTCCAAAGCTTGATCTAATCGGGAAGATAGGCAATAACTGCATTTAAATGAACAACCTCTACTTGATTCATAATATATATATTTATCATTGATCTCAGGAAAATCTGCTGCTAAGTAGGGAAAAGGGATTTCTGAGAAGTGTGGATTTTTCTTTTTGATTACCCTTTCTGAAATATTCAAATTATTCTCTAAAATTGATCTTAAGCCGGATTCGCCAGCTCCGCAAATTATGAAGTCAATTTCTGGAAATTCTTTCAGCCAATTATGTGGATCATAACTTACTTCTGGGCCACCCATTATTACTTTACTTTCCGGCAGCAGCTTCTTAAGTTCCGGCAATAGCAAACGAACTTTCTCAGTGTTCCAGATATATACAGAAAAAGCTATAATATTAGGTTGCTCTTTTACTATATATTCCAGAATTTCAAGTATGTTCTGGTTAATAGAAAATTCTAAAATTTTTGTTGTATAATTGAGATCTTTTACATAATTTCTGAGGTATCGAATTGCCAGATTTAAATGTGTATATCGTGCATTGATCCCAACGAGTAAAAGATTTTTCATTAAGTTGCCTTACCGTTAAAGAGAGAACATCTCCTTTGCTTTTACCAGATCTTCAGGGAAATCAATTTCAATACAGGAAATTCCATTTGTAGGAACTGCTTTCAATACCTTATCTTTAGCTAGAAGATCAACTGCATATTCAAAGTAATTGTTGGATTGTCCATTATCTACGCCAAATTGGAGATAATGTACAAATTTTTCGAGAATGTTTTTGTTGAATTTACCAATACCAATAAACTCACCTGCACATTTCGCAATTGGAAGTTGTTTACTTATTTGCTGAATTCGCATATCATCATCAATAATCATTTTAACTTCTTCTTCTGCACAGGATTTAGTTTCTAATAATAGCTGTGAATATTGTGAATCATTTGATATTTTTTTCAAAAGGTCACTTTGAAAGAGGACATCAGCATTGAAATAGATAAAATCATCATTTAAGAGTTCATGGGTAAGCCATAAAGAATAAAGTGTATTAGTTGTATCATAAATTGGATTCTCAATAAATGTAACTTGTTCGCTACTGATCTTTTCTAAAATGTGGGTCTTAAGTTGTTCCATTTTATAACCTAGCACGATCACAAATTCAATAATATTAACCTTCAAGCAACTTTCAAGCTGGTGATGTATTATTGAACTTTTACCGATCTTGATCATGCTTTTTGGTAATCCTCCGGAAACTTTTTGTAATCTGCTACCCATACCTGCAGCCAAAATGACAGCTTTCATTATTTCTCTCCTTTTTTTATTTAATTTACTTTTTCCTATTTCAGAATGGTTCAATTAGTCAATGATTTTTTTGTTTCTACATTTCAATTTTGATAATATAAACTATTACAATTTGATAGACAATAAAATTGAAAATAATTATTTGCCATTAATAAAAATAATATCTTATAATGTCATGGTAAGATATGGAGGAAATATGGAACCGGTAGATATCAAAAAACCAGAACAAACAAAAGAAGAAATACGCATTGAAGCAAACTTGGACAGGATCAGACATAAGCTGATCGTGATAAGTGGTAAAGGCGGAGTAGGGAAAAGCACTGTAGCTGTAAATGTTGCTTATGGACTCGCTTTACAGGGAAATAAAGTTGGAATCCTTGATGTAGATATTCATGGTCCTTCCATAGCAAAAATGTTGGGAATAGAAGGAGAAAAACTACAGATGAATGCAAATGAAGAGTTTCCTGAGCCTATTAAAGTTATGGAAAATCTATATGCATTAACTATTGCAACTTTAGTTGGGAATCCTGATGATCCGATCATTTGGAGAGGACCTATGAAAATGGGTGTAATAAAGCAATTCATGCAGGATATTAGATGGCCTGAGCTTGATTACTTAATTGTTGATTCTCCCCCAGGTACTGGTGATGAGCCATTAAGTGTTGTTCAAATTTTAAAGAATGTTGATGGTTCTATTATAGTATCAACTCCGCAGGATATTGCGTTGTTAGATGCAAGAAAAACTATAAAATTCTCGCAAAAAATGAATGTTCCAATTTTAGGAATTATTGAGAATATGAGTACATTTGTCTGCCCTCATTGTGGTAAGAAGACAGATATTTTCTCAGGTCTTGGAATTGAAAAAGCTGCTAAAGATTTCAATATAGATGTTTTAGGCAGCATTCCAATTGATGTTAACATAGTAAAATCTGGAGATACAGGGAAAGCTTTTCTAAAAGATAATAATACTAGCACATCTGCCAAAGAATTCCAAAAAATTGTATCTAAGATTTCTTCCAAATTAAATTGAATACTAACAAATATGATAAGGCGATGTAGATGCATCGCCTTTTTTTTGTAACTCAATAATTTCTAATTAATAATAATATCAAATTTCATTATCACTTTCTTGACAACGAATATAAACTAATTAATAAGGTAAAACGTAGAAGGAGAGATTAATGATTATTGACTCACGATACAAAGTTGAAAAAAAATTGGGTTCTGGTGTTTGGGCTACAGTATATAAAGTAATTGATCTGAGAACTCAAAAAAGATATGTGCTTAAATTGTTTCAAACGCTTGATGCAGATACCTTATATGAAAAACTATCGGCTGAGAACATGCATCACATAACCAAATTACATCATCCAAATCTCATACAGGTTAATGATTTTGGCAATTTTGAAAATCATATATATTACTTATGTGAATATTACGAGGGTAAAACACTTTCTTCTTTCCGATATAAAAAAACTAATGAGGGTTTTTTTTATGATATTATTGTACAAATTTGTTATGCTTTAAGTGCACTTCATAGTCAAAATGTTATTCACAAAGATTTGAAACCCAACAATGTTGTTTATAAGATCAGAAAAAATCAGCCGGTTCTTAAATTAATGGATTATGGTTTTACGAAGATTGATATTGAAAGAAATGATCAGCGGATTGGGAATGCACTGCCTTATATTGCCCCTGAAGTATTTACCGAAAATAAAGCTGTTACACAAAGTGATTTTTATTCACTTGGAGTAATGTTATATAAGATCACAACTGGAACATTGCCATATACAATAGAACAACTTTCATCAATTCTTGCTGGGGATGAATTCAATTTATTTCCTAAATTCCCGACAGAATTAAATGCTGATATTCCAAAAGATCTGGAAAAAATTATTTTGAAATTGTTGGAAAAGGATCCTAATGACAGGTTTCAAGATGCAGAAAGTATTATTGACCAGATTAACCAGATACAACCCAAAAAATATCCTTTTTCCAGAAAAAGATCAATTGTGAACAATATCCAATTTAGTGATTATATTGTACGTGAAGATTATTCCCATAGATTGCTGGATTATCTACCTATAGTATGTAAGGATAATGGTAAAATTATTTCTCTCTCTGCTGGTAAGGGTTTAGGAAAAAGCAATGTATTAACACTATTTCGGTATCATTTATTAACTGATAAATATTATATTTTTGACTATTCATGCAGTGAGTCAGACAAGGATCCTTTCTTTGCCTTAATAAAAGAATTTTATCACGCTGTAAAAAATAATAAAAAGATCGCATCAGATCTATCTAAAATATCTCCTTCCTTGAATAAATATTTATTTGATTCAGAAAATTCTGTAGAAGAACTTATAAGTAAAGGCAATGATCTTGACCTGGATTTTAAAGCAGCATCAAATTTTATTTATCACCTTTCGGAAGAAAAGCCGCTAATCTTTATTATCAGGCAAGCAGAACACTTAAGCAAAGTTGTGTTCCGATTTATAAATTATATATCAAAAGAGGTAACCAGGCGACCGATCCTTATCATTCTTAGTATTAATGATCCGCGTAAATTAGTAGGATTGATGCATCCAGCTCAAATGACGATAGATGCGCTCACATACGATCAAACTGAAATATACATGTCTAAATTATTAATGAAAATACCACCGGCTGACTTTGTTAAAAAAGTATGGTTGCGTTCCAATGGTAATCCAATGTTTATTGAGCAGATACTTATTGATCTAACTAATAAAAGATTGATCTTAGAATCAAATAAATTCAATTTTGATTATGATCTGGATAATTATGAGCTGCCAAAAGAATTACAGGATGCTGTATATCTTCGCATTGAACATCTTTCAAAATCAAGTTATCAGTATTTAAAAAAAATAGCGTGTATTGAAACTCCTTTATCAAGTACTTTAATCCAAACAATATTGAATATTGATGATAAAACACTCTTCTTTTTCATATCAGATTGTGTAAACAATGAGCTTCTTAAAAAAGTTGATGAATATTTCAATTTCACTTTTAGAGAAGCAAAAGATCATTTTTCTCAAGAGTTACCTGATAGAACAAAGAAGGTCATCTCTAATAAAATATTAAAATATTTCGTTGATAAACAAATTACTCTATTCTCTGTTCTAGACGGTATTATAGAGCATGCAAAATTTATTAATGACTTTGAAGCAGTTCGCAAGTATCTGCTGCTTTCTGTTGAACTATTTACTCGAAGAGGACAGCATGAGATCTCTTTTGAACAGATGGTAAAAGTAGTTATTCTTGATTTCTCACCTGAAGTTGATATCAAAGAATGTAACCTGATCTCCGATCTTCAGCTCTTAATAGAAAAATCCGAATGGGCAACTGAAAAACAAATAACTGATGAGCTGAAATCACATATATTAAAAATGCCCAATATCCCTGAAAAGCATATTATAATGGGTCTATTCTATTTAACGATAGAAAAATTGACACTGGCAGAAAATAGATTTAAGAAAGCATTAAAAACGGTAATTACCGGTAAACTACGAATTGAAATACTCATAAATTTGTGTCGGACCATGCTATTACTGAATAAAATTGAAGAAATGGGTAAATATATTGCTGAATTGGAATCTTATACACTACCAGAGAATAAGAAAATTTGCTATATAGTTAATAAGGGTCTTTATTACGGTCTGAGTGGAAGTTTAAATGAAGGTATAGCAATTATGGAGGATTATTTACAGGATGTCAAAACTCAGAATAATCCTAATTATTTTATTAAATTAGGAAGACTCCATAATAGCCTGGGTGTTCTTTACAGACATAAAAAAGTTTTAGATGAAGCTGATAAAAATTTTGAAATTGCCAAAAAAATATGGGAACGAATCAGCTATAAACGTCAACTTGTAGCTGTTTATAATAATATCGGAGATGTTGCATTAACAAAAGGTAATACGAACAAAGCATTTATTTATTTTAGGAAAGCCAAAAATATTTCTGAACAAATTAATGCAAAACGTTATGGGGTCTTGGTTCTTCTAAATCAGGGGGAAGCACATATAAAGCTGGGGAATTTTAAAATAGCGGAGAACTTCCTGAAGGAGGCATATACTTATTCTAAGAAATTAGAGACAAAGCCATTTTACAACTCAATTATAAATAATCTGGCAATATCAAAAAGTAAGAAAAAAAACTTTTATTACTATTACAAATTCATCAAAGAGCATGTTCCGAATCTGATTCGTGGTGAAATGTATAAGGTTACACCATTAACAAAAACATTTTTCTATTATCTTTATGAAATAGGGGATTATGAATTAATAGAACAAATGTTGAAAAAAAACGAAGATGTATTCTTTGAAAATCATGAACATGAATTTTATTTCCAAATGCTTGGATTCCTTAAAATAATAAAAACAGATTTTTCGGGTGGACTCAAAATAATTGATAAGGCATTTACATATTCCAAACAAAATAGTAGTGATTATGCTCAAACAATAAATTATATTCATCTCTCTGAATGCTATGCTGGATTGGGTAATATACAAAAAGCTATATCGGCATGTGAAAGAGCGGAAGAACTTTGTGAAAAAAATAATTTTAAGTACTGGGAAACAGTTCTGGAAATTAAAAAAGTAAGAATTCAGTTGTTAGATGGGAATTTAAATTTAAGAGTAATATTGCGTAATCTACTAAATTTAATTAGTTATGTTCAAAAAAATGAGCTATTTTTGCTTGAAACAGAAATATATGGATTAATTGTTCAGATATATTCTTATTTGAATTTAAAAAGAAAAGCTACCTTGCTGTTTGATAAATATAAACAATCAGTTCAAGAAAATATAAAAAATCTGCCTAAGCATGATAAAGAATTGTATTTTAGAAAAACTAAATATTACCTGAAAAATTATTCAGGATTTAAAACAGTAAAAATAGAACCTCGTTTTACTGAATCATCAGAAAAATGGCAGGAAGAATTATACGATATACTAAAATTAAAAAATACACCTCGGATGAAATTTTTCATAGATAAGACGATCACCAAATTATTAGCACCTTATTACTATGCAATAATACTGAAAGATGAAATGGATAATCATAAAGATCCATTCTTGAAACTTAATATAAAGAGCGAATATTTGTTTTCTAGTAAGATTGATAGTTATATGAAGGAATCACTAATAAAAAATGAGATAATATCCAGAAAGATAGATAGATCACATGTTTTATTCGTTCCGTTAAAGATCAAAACTGCTGAAGTTGGATGCTTAATTTTGGCTGATCAAGGTGAAGTTACATTTCAGGATGAAGAGATCCAAATCGTTAAGATATTAAAACTGCATCTTACTTCCATATTAATCCGTATAAATGAGTTTGTCACTCTGAATAAGGATATGGAATTAATGTCAAAATTAATTGATACAACGCGTAAGTTTTTTGCAATTCTTCAGTTGGATAAATTAGAACAGGAGATCGTGACATTTACATTAGATTTCACAAATAGTACACGTGGATTTTTCATCAAAAAAGATCAATATGAAAATTATACGTACAAAGTTGCAATGGATGATTCCAAACAAATTGTAAGAGATTATGTGTATGTAAGTAAGAGTATCTTAAGTGAAGTGCAGAGGATTAAACAACCTATTTATGTTTCAAATGCTAAAGAGGAAAACCTATTCAGTAATACAAATGATATTGATTCTGCGGTTCTATCTATATATTGTGCACCACTCATTGTTGACAGCAAGATTTATGGTTTTCTTTATTTTGATAACCTGAATGCTGAAAAAGATGAGATGCAGATCAATTCCAATTTTTTGAAATTAATACTAACTCAAATTTCTACTGCTATAAAAAATGCCCAACAATATGAGCTGTTAACGAAAACCAATAAAGAGATAAGCTCACTAGATGATCTAAAGAAAGATTTCATCAATATTGTTTCACATGAATTAAAAACACCGCTGGTTGCAATACACGGTTATGTAAAAATGTTAAAAAAGATAAAGCTCCAGAAAAAGGAGAAAGAGATCATTAATACCCTATCTTCCAGTACAGATAAACTGGAAACAACTATTAATGATATCATTAATTTTAATAAATACCAGATGTATAATAAACTTCAGAAAGCGAAAGTGAATATTATTGATCTTCTCAGTGAATTAAAAGAGGAAGGTGAAAATATATCTAAAAACAGAAATATGATCTTTAAATTAAATGTGGAATCTTCCCTGCAGCCAGTGAATATTAACTGGAATGCATTTTATCTGATGATGTTCAATATTGTGCATAATGCTATTCGATTTACCAGAGATTTTGGAACGATTACTATTGGTGCAAGGCATTCCGCTTTCCAGCAGGAAGAGATAAACGGTAAGGATAGTTTAATAATATATGTTAACGATAATGGAATTGGAATTCCTGAAAATGAACAGGAAAAGATCTTCCAAAAATTTTACGAACTTACTGATATCATTTCTCATAGTTCGGGTGATACAGAGTTCCATTCCAGCGGGTTAGGACTTGGGCTTTCTACCGCAAAACTAATTGCCAATCTGCATAATGGTCGTATCTGGGTAAATAGTAAAGAAAATGAGGGAACTACAGTTTTTGTAGTTGTACCTTTTAAGTAATAGGAAAATAATGAGTTTATTTAAAAATATATTTAGCCGCAAATTAGCATGGGAGCAGCAGAGTTTCACTGGAATAGTTGCAAAGGGTGAAAGTATTGTAGTTTTTTGTCCTGAAAATTCTTATCAGACAACAATAATATTATCACATATATTAAATTGGAAAGAGCATTTCACAAATATCTCGATAATCCTTCCTGCTTATGATTATCCCTTTTTTAATAGAGTATCTGTAGATGCAGAAATTTGTTATCTTAATTTAAATGATATTGTTAAACCCTTTAACAATGCAGTCATTTTTAATTTTAATTCTAATAAAAAAATATATAAAATCCTTAAGCATTGTAATAATTCTACTATCCTGGATATCAATAATTCAGCGAACATGCAATTTATCCCAGCTCCACAAGATCCTGTCCTCTTACTTAAGAAATTTGCAGATTTTTTTGATTTTTCCTGGGAGCTTGTTAATTATGACCTAGATGTTTCCAAATCAGAATTAATGGTTGCTTATCATCAATTGATCAAGAATAGATTTAAGAATTTTGTGTTACATTTCAGCAATGAAATTTCCACAAAAATGATAGAAACAATTATACAGACGGTAAAACATGAATTTGCAGCAAACATTTATTTTACCGGTAAAAACATAACAAGTAAAGATTTTATTAATATTGAAATTATACAAGTGACTAATCTTTTGGAATTATTTAATCTGGCTAAGAATAGCGATATTTTAATAACAGATAAAATTGAAATTGCCGGAACATTTGTTGATATTGGGATAACCCAAGTATTCCTGGGCAAGAATTTTGGAAATAGTACATTGAAATGTATAGAGCAAAAAGATATTTCTGCATTAAAAAGTGTAATAAAAGATGCATTAGAAAAACAGTAGGTTAGAGGTATAAATGAGAAAGTTCCTCAGCATAAGCTTAGTGATCATTATTGCTACAACGCTGATTGCAGATCAAAAAGAAGATTTGCAATTTGCAGTTGGATTATATAAAGATAATAACTATAAATTAGCCAAGGTAGAACTAACTAAATTTCTTGAAAACTATCCGCAGAGTAATTTAGAAAATGATATTAAATTTCTACTTGGTAATATTTCTATTGCCGAAGAAAATTATACTGAAGCTGGAAAATATTTCAGCGAGTTATATACGAGTTCTACACATCCTTCAATTCGTGCTGAAGTTGTTTTAGGACTGGGTCAAAGTGATTATTATTTAAATAAATACACTCAAGCAAAAGCTGTTTTCGAACAATTTGTAATTGAGCACGTAAGTAATGAATTGGTCTGGAAGGCATATTATTATCTTGGAAAGATCAGTTTAAAGGAGAATGATCTTGATAAGGCACAATTAAACTTGGAAAAGGCATTTAAGTTTAATAAAAACACTTTGATATTATCAGTAGTTTTGGAATTGAAGATCGCTCAAAATAAAGTTTCAGATATTGATGAAGTATTGAATGAGATCATAGGTAAATCAGATTCTGAGAATAAATTCAGAGCAATTTTATTATATCAAAACTACAATCTTACTAATGGAAGAACAGATAAAATACTTTGTATCGATCCAGATATAATACCTTCAACTTCCCAATATTACAACCAGCATAATTTGATCTTTGGAATTACCTATTATCAAGTTGGAAGATATGAAGATGCATTGAATAAACTTGAGAAATTAGATTCTGATAAGGGGAAATACTATTCTGCATTATGCTATTATGAAATGCAGAATGAAAAAAAGGCTAAAACAATATTAAATGAATTAGTTAATTCCAATGATAAACAAATTAGCTCAAACAGTACTTTTTATTTGGCTCGAATAGATAATAATGTTGAATTACTTCAAAAATTTATTGATGAAAATACTGAGCATGAATTTTCTCCGGTAGCTTATTATCTGTTAGGCTATAACAGTTTTATAAACAATGATTTTAATAGATCATTAAGTTATTTTATCCAGGCAAAGGATAAAGGTAATAATATCAGTAATGATGAAGCGTACAGAGCTGTAAAAGAGAAAACATTCTATCTAATTGCTGAATCTGCCTATCTTGTAAACAACTTAAACGATGCATTACAAAAATATCAGCTTTATCTATCCTTATTCCCTCGAGGAGAATTTTCAGATGAGGCTCATTTTAAGATCGGTTTGATAAATTATAGAAATGAAGATTACAAAAGTGCTGATACTAATTTTAATTCAGTTAAAAAAGAATTTCCCCAGTCTGAAAAGTCTGGAATGAGTAATTATTATCTGGGTGAGATAAGTTTTAATAATGGTGATCATTCAGAAGCTTTAGAATATTATCAAGATGCTCTGGACGGTATCTGCGATCTTGGATATACTTGGGAAAGGATTGCCCATATTTATTTCATTCAACAAAAATATCATAAAGCTAAAGAATCTTTGGAGAATGTCCCAACAGATCCAAAATACCTGTTTGATAGATTCTTATTAAAAGGAAATATTGAGTTTGCTGAACACGATTATATTAAAGCTCTGGAAGCTTTCACATTTGCAGATGAGCATTCCAGTAATCCTGTTCAGCAGGAAGCAGTTCTTTCCAGAAAAGCATGGACACTGTATCAATTGAAAAGATATGAAGAATCATCTCAGCTTTACAGCAGACTTTCCAGTACTGCTACTTCTCCCGAAAAATATATCATAAAAGCTGCAACATCAGCTTTCAGTGCTGAGAATTATTTGAAAGCGATCGAGTATTTTATGCAGTATACTCAGAATTTCCAATCTTCAACCGATTACCATTCAGCAATTCTGGGTATTGCAGATTCTTATTACAATTTAGGTGATTTTAATAAAGCAGTGAATTACTATATCAAATTGATTCAGACAGGTGTAGCTGATATAATATTAAATAATGCTATAAATGGTTTACGCTGGGCTTCTGAACAGTCAGAAACAATAGATTTTACAGAAATAGTAGATGAGCTTTTAATTAGTTGTACCGATACAAAGATCAGGGTGGAATTGCTGGATAGAAAGGTATATTATCTGTATAAAAAAGAGAAATGGCAGCAGACAATTGATGTAAGTAAAGAACTGGAGATCTTGGCGAAAGAGCATGAGAATATATTAGAGATCAAATTGATGAAAGCTCTTTGCTACGAGAATCTGGGAGATCATGATAAGGCAGATGGGACATACGATGAACTATATGCTCAAAAACATGATCCAAATGTTCTAAGGCATTGGGCAAAGCTGTTAGTAAAAATGGATAAAAATACAGAAGCAATAAATAAATTAAGAAAAGCATCACAATTATCAAGGAACGAAAATTTATGGCTTGAGCTTCTGCAAATTGAATTGAAGCAGAACAATGATCTATTTATAAATGATTATAATAAATTCCTGGAATTTGCTAATGGTGAAGAGCGGCAGATTGCACAGTTATTAGAAGTTGAATGGAAATTGAATGTAGATCAAACCAGCGAACTTGATTCAAGACTCAAAGAATTAAGTTCAAGTAAATATAAAAGTGTAAAAGCAAAGACGCAATTACTTAAAGGATTACTTCTAGTTAAGAATGGTGATGATGAATCTGCAATTCCTGAATTTTTGAGGATAAGATACTTATATCCTGAATTCAGTGAAATCCGCAATAGGGCAGAAGCGCTTGCCTGCATTTCCTATATAAGAGTTAATAATTTTGATGAAGCCAGGAAATTATTTGAAGTAATTGAGAGTGACATTACTTTAGAAATGAAAGAAAAGATCAGTTCTTTACTACAAGGGGAGGAGAAATGAAAAAGTTGATTATTCTCCTGCTCTTCATTCCATTCAGTATTTTGTCAGCAGCAAATGGAGATCAGCTTGACCTGGGGAATGTTATTATTCAGGGTGAAACTACATCTCTATCAGATACATTAAGTTTTGCTAGAAACCTGGAAGAATACTGCCAGCTGTCTTCACCTGAACAATTTGAATATGAAAATTATTTTTCAACTATGCAAATTGATCCTGCCATTACATATCCTTCTCAAGAACGGATTGCACTTCTATTGCAGGGAGGTTTGAATAATTACATTTCAGTTAGAGGCGTATTTTCATCAGGAAAAATATGGCAGTTTTCAGCAAATTTATTAAATAATCACAGATATGAAACCAGCCAGCAGAAAATGGTTAATTTCCAATGGCAGCCGGAAGTAAATGATCATAAAGTTATCTTTGATCTAACAAGAAAGGAATATACCGCAGAATATGGAGAAACAGATATCTCCGGTGGATTTATTTCCTATAAAAATCAAGGTTATATCATTCCGCAAATTCCGCAGTTCAGCTGGAATATCGATTTAAAAGGTTCATATAATGAATACACACAAATAGCACTTACAAAAAAGTCTCAAACCGATGTTGACCTTATTTCAAATATTGGAATTATATATAGAAATATCCGTGGAACCTTTAGTGCAAACAGGTTGATGCAGACTATTTCAGGATTTTGTGGAGCTAATTATTCCAATCTGAAATTCTTTGATAGAATTGGATTTTGGTGTGCTTATGACGCAAGTGGAGTATATCCTTCAATAAACCTAAGCTCTAAACTTTATCTCAATAATAATTTAAAACTAAGATTTGAAAATATTCCTACTATCTCTAAATTATCACGTGCAGATGAATTTAACAAAAATCTTCTTCAATATCTTGTAGCAGGAGATTATCAAACTAAGGGAATAATTAATTCTTATATAACTTTAGAAAGTGAATATATCCTTCCGATTTCATTGTATTATAATGCAAAATATGAAAAAGATCATTTGAGATATGTGGAAAATACACTTGGCTTTTATAACTTGGAAAATATAGATTGCCTGATACATAATGTGGGATTTAAGGCAGCTTATAAATATAATAATCTATCTGCTATTCAAAACACTGAATATATTATATCTGAAGATCAGCTTTATTGGGAACCTCTCTTTATCTCCACCACAACACTTGTTTATGAAGGACAGTTGTATAACGCAGGAGTTGATCTGCGAATACTTTCAGGTGGAGAAAATGATAGAGGTATAAAACCGAAGAATGCACTTCTTATGGATGTTTCAGCACTTTATAGACTACGAAACAATATCTCTATTTTAGGAGAGATAAAAAATCTATTTAATCAGGAATATAAAAAATTCGATAACTATAAAATTGAAGAATTACAATTTGTTATCAGTATTAAGATGACATTTTAATGGAGGAAGTTGATGAGAATTATTAGATTATTGGTGATATTGAAGCATATAATATAGTCAGTAATAACGCCTCAGTTTCCGGAACTATATATTCTTATCTTATTGTTAGCAGCTATGGTGTATTTTCTTCTTCCTCTATTACAACTGATATATTTTTCCATGATGGAATTGGAACTGAGGAAATTGAAGATATTTATTTAAATTGATATTACAGTGCTTGACATATTGTCAGTAGTTAATTAATTAAAATTATTATTATAGAGTGAAGCTTGATGGTGCAAGAGTAAAAGGGAATCTCGTGTAAATCGGGAGCGGTCTCCGCCACTGTAAGTAGAAGATATTATTGGAGTTACGGGTCACTGAGTAATTGGGAAGGTCTGTAATATATATCCATCTGCAAGCCAGGAAACCTGCCATAGAGCTTATTTACAAATACTCCGGAGCATGAGTTATTGTGTTAATAAGTTTTATGAATCCTTTTATTTTAGCAGCTGTTTTTAGCTTCAGAGATAAAAGGATTTTTTTTATGAAAAAAATAATTCTGGTTTTTGTTTTTAGTCTGATTATACTAACCGGATGCTCAAAAAGCAAAGAGCTTAAGGGTGATAGGTATGTTATTACATCTCCAGAAATCGCTGAGATTGTTTGTCTACTTGAAGGTGCAAAGAATATTGTTGGTGTAACAATAGAATGTGATTATCCCAAAAATCTGCAGGAAATTGAAAAAGTTGGTAACTTTGGCAATATTAATTATGAAAAGATCATCTCATTGGATCCTAGCGTTGTGTTTACTTCCGGTTTGGAACAACAAGCGATAGCTTCCCAACTAAAAAAACTTAATATAAATACAATACCTATATATCCTCAAACGATAGAAGATTTTTTCTCTGCAATAATTGTGATAGGAGAGGAGATAAATAAATTAGATAGGGCTGAATTTGTTGCGGATAGTTTGAAAAAAATAATTCAAAATTATAATAAATTCACAAATTTACCGAGAGTGTATATAGAAATTTATGGGAATCCTATAATGAGCGTTAGCGATGAATCATTTGTAGGAGAGTTGATCACCTTTGCTGGTGGAGATAATATTTTCCCAAAATTACCCAGAGATTACAGCAGGATAAATCCTGAAGAGGTAATTATGAATGATCCTGAAATAATTATATTAACATATCCCGGTATGACCAAAGAGCAAGTTATGCAAAGAAAAGGTTGGGAAGTAATTACTGCTGTGAAAACAGGCAGGATCTACACTACCAGCGATATTGATCCTGATGTAATTTTACGGGCTTCACCCAGAATTATAGAAGGGTTAGCTGGACTGATCAGGATTTTCCATGAAAAATAGGAAATGGATATTCATTCTTTTTGGTATCTTTTCCATCCTGCTGGTTGTGTTCTATCTTTTTATAAATAAGCCTACAACACATATCTTAATTGCTGTGAGATTACCGCGAATTATGCTGGCATTCCTCGTAGGATTTATACTGTCCGGTGTTGGTTATTCTTTCCAGATAATGCTAAATAATCCTTTAGCCGAACCGTACATTCTAGGTATATCTTCCGGTGCAGCATTTGGAAGCATATTAGCAGGAATTCTGGGTTTATATCTATTCATGCCGTTGTTTGGATTTGCGGGAGCATTGATCTCATTAACTATCGTCTGGTTCCTGGCACATTTAGGTGGATTTTTTAATAGAACTAAATTGCTGCTTTCCGGTATTATTGTAGGAATGTTCTTCTCAGCTTTTATCTCACTTATCATGTATTTCAATCAGCAGGATATAGGGAATATCATCAACGTGCTGATGGGTAATCTAGGCCATATTTTCAGCCGTAGGGAATGGTTTTATTTCGTGATCGTATTTATAATTTCAATCTTATTGATGTTGTATTTATTCCTGCTGTCACGAAAGTTAATGATACTGACAACCGGTGATATCATTGCCGGCAGCCTAGGTATTGATGTGAAAAAACTGCGTAGAAAGATTTTTATAATTAGTTCACTTCTTACTGGGATTACTGTTGCTTATGCAGGTATAATCGGATTTATCGGTCTTATTGTTCCACATATTGTCCGTATGATCTCGGGTGGGAATAAGAGAACTGGGATCATTTACTCAGCAATATTCGGAGCAGTACTTTTAATAATGTGTGATCTTATTGCTATGAACATCACGATTATAGAAATTCCAGTAGGAATAATTACTGCATTTCTAGGTTGTCCTTTCTTCCTGTTCATTATGGCAAAAAGTAAATAAAAATTGTAATATAGTTCTTTATAAGTGTATAGAGTGGGATGAAATAAAAAACCTCCGGGTATTCCCGAAGGTTTTAGATAAGATGATATGAAATATTATAGTGTAATTTTTACTTCTTTGATTTCTTTGAATACTTCTAAATGTTCTTTTATCTCTTCCGCTACATTATCACGATGTGTATCGAATTTGGGAATTTCTACATCAACGATAGCTACACCATTTTCAAAACCGACATACTTGACCATTTTAAGGGTGATGATATCTTCTCCTACACCTGGATAGATAACTTTCTTGAGTTCTTCTATAATAGTATCTTTAGTAAATGCTTCTTCTTCTGCCAGACCATGTTCGATCTCGTATTTCTTGATAGCTTTCTTAAGTGTATCTACTGCAAGAACAGAACAGTGCATTTTTACTGCCGGTAGACCATCAAGTTCCTCAGCAGCACCTTTCCAGGTTATGTCCTTAGCCTCTTCAATAGTTTTCCCCATTGCCATATCTGTGATAATGGAACCTGTAGCGATGTTGGAAGCGCAGCCGTATGATTGGAATTTAATATCTTCGATGATATGTGTCTCAGGATGAATTTTTAGAAATATCGAGATCTGGTCACCACAAGCTGGACTTCCTTCGGTAGCAGCAGCATCAGGATCTTCTAATTTACCTATATTGTGTGGCTTCATAAAATGATCTAGTACCTTTTGTGAATATTGCATAATATTCTCCTTATTTGTCTTTATAAATTAATTACACAGCGGACTTCGTGAACGAAGTTCTTTAACTACTTCTGCAAGCTTTTCTACGGTGTAGTCTATCTCTTGGAATGTATTATATCTGCTAAGTGTGAATTTCATTGAACTGTGTGATTGTTCATGACTTCTGCCCAAAGCCATTAAAACATAATTTGGTTTTAAACCCTGGGAAGCACAGGCACTTCCTGTAGAAATAGAAACACCATTCATTTCCATCATCATCATAATTGCTTCACCTTCGATATAATCAAACGAAATATTTATATTATGTGAAGCACGTTTATTGCCACGAGGACCATTTAATAAAGTGTCTGAAATTGTGGATTCTATTTTATTCAATAAGTAAGTAGAAAGTTTACGGATCTGTGAAATATTCTCGTCCAAGTTACTGAAGGCTAGTTCTATAGCTTTAGCAAATCCTGCAATAGATGCTGTATTTAATCCGCCTGTCTGTAAATTATCCATTCGGTTGATACCGTGTTGAACTTGACCTAAAACGATTCCTTTTCGTTGATATAAAGCTCCAATACCTTGAGGTCCATGGATCTTGTGAGCACTTATTGACATAAGGTCTATCCCAAGCTCATCTACATTTACAGGTACTCGTGCATAGGCTTCACAGGCATCAATATGCATTGCGATCTTATGCTTGGAGCTATCTAATATTTCTCGGATCTCTTTTAAGGGTTGAATTGTTCCAACTGTATGATTAACCATAGTGGTCATAAATAATACAGTATCTTCTCTGATTGATTCTTTAAGCTGTTCAAGATCAATAAATCCATCATTATCAGCCTGAAGATATGTAACATCAAAACCACTTTCCTCAAAGAAAGCAGCATTAGTAAGAAGGTCAGGGTAATCGATAACTGAACAAATAATGTGGGTTCCTTTATTTGAATTTGCAGTAAGATAACCTTTTATTGCCAGGTTATTTGCAGCAGTTCCTCCAGATGTGAAATGGATCTCCTTAGAATTTGCTCCTATTGAATCTGCGACAATCTTTTTAGCCTTAGCTAAATTATTTGCTGCTTCAGTTCCTGTTGCAATGAAATTGGCAGGGAAGTAATATTTATTTTTCATAAATTCAGTTATTGTTTCAATAACTTCCGGTGCAGGCTTAGATGTTAAGCAATTATCAAAATATATTTTTTCCATAAATTCTCCTATAGTTTTGCCACGATCTGACTCAGTTTTATTGAGTCAAAATATTGTTCCATATGTTCTTTTATTTCATCCCACAATTGTTTAAATCCGCATGGTAACCCGATACAGTGGGTTCGTCCTTCCGGATTTCCAGAGCAGACCGAAGTAACATAATTCTCATCAACGGCCAGCATAATATCTTTGAGTGAGATAATATTCATCTCTTTGGCAAGTTGATATCCGCCTTTAGCTCCATGGATACTTATTATGAGTTCATTCTGTTTCAATTTGCGGAAAAGTTGTTCAACATATTTCACAGGGAGATTCTGGCTTTTACAGATGTCATTAATGGAAACAGGCTTGTCAGTTGATCTTAGAGCAAGTTCAGATAAAGCTCTTACAGCATATTCTGTCTTCGTTGAAATATTCATTATCATCTCCTTAGAGTATAACATATAAAATTAGTATGAATTAGCAAGTAATATTTTGGGAAAAGGTAAAAAAATGATAAAGTTAAAAGATATATGTGTTTCATACCAGCAAAAAAGAGTATTGAACAATCTTTCAATAGATTTTCATACAGGGGAATTCTGTGCTCTTCTAGGACCTAATGGTGCTGGGAAATCCACTTTACTGAGGTCAATTATAGATTTTCAGCTTGAGAAAACAGGGGAAGTATATATTTCAGGTAAAGAGTTTAATACCTGGTCACGGCAGGAACTTGCCAGACAGATAGCAATAATCCCGCAGGATTTCCAGCTCCAGTTTGATTACACAATTGAGGATCTTGTATTAATGGGAAGATTCCCGTATCTTGGACGCTGGCAGAACTACTCAAAAAATGATAAGAAAATTGTTCAACATATTTTAACTCAGCTTGATCTTGTTCCATTTAAAAATAAATTATACTCTCAACTCAGTGGTGGGGAACGCAGGCGTGTATCTATTGCCAGAGCATTGGCTCAGGAGACACAGGTGTTATTGATGGATGAAGCATTTGCAAATCTTGATATAAATCATCAACTGGAAATTATGCAGCTGCTTTCAGATATTAATATGGAACACAATAAGCTGATAATTCTGGTTTCACATAATATAAATTTAGCAAGCGAATATTGTGAAAGAATAATCATGCTGAAAGAAGGTGTTGTGATAGCTGATGGTAAACCAGAGAAAATTGTGAATTCCGAGAATCTGAAAGAATTATACAATGCTGAACTGGAAATAATAAAAAATCCTGTTTCGGGAAAACCAAATTTAATATATCCGGGGAAAAATGCGAGTTAAGATATTGGTGATTATATTTTTTATTACGATTAAATTATTAAGTTTAAATATAACAGCCAGAGTAGTGAATGATGCCGGAAAACCAATTCGTGATGTGATAATTACTTACAAAGATAAAGCAATAATATCACAAAAAAATGGTTATTTCAATATTAATAATGTATCGGCAGAAGATGAGGTAAAATTTCATAAGATTAATTATCAAGATAAAACAGAAGCAGCCGGCAACATTGAAAAAACAGTGATTCTACAAGATAAAGTTATAACGATCCAGGGATTAAGAGTGATCGAAGAAATGCAGAAAGGATTAATTGGTTCAAGTGAGGTTATTGTGATAAGATCTGAAAATAATTCAGGCTCAGCAGCTGATATACTGCGCGAAAGCTCTGATCTGCAAATATCAGGATTACCACTTTTCGGAGAAGAACAGAAGATAATCTTCCCCGGTTATAAAGCACGTCACACACTTATAATGCTGGATGGAATTCCCTTAAATAAAAGTGGGACCGCTTTTGATATTTCGACCATTCCAGCTGAGATCATAGAGAGTATAGAAGTTGTGAAAGGAAGTTCAAGCAGTATAGCTGGAGCTGGTTCAATGGGCGGAATAATAAATATTAATACAAAACAGGCACAAAGTAGATACAAGATTAATGCTGTTCATACTTTCGGTTCTTTTGGTCTGGATCAACATTCAATTGCACTATCCAGGTCAACATCTAAAGTTCAGATTTATGCCTACTTTAGAAAAAGTTTTACCCGCAATGATTTTACCTATATTCCACAGAATGATCCGGATATTTTGAAGGTAAGAGAACATAACGAGAAATCTATTTATGACGCAAATTTAAATCTAGCATATACTAGTCCCATTGGCATGTTTGCATATAAATTACTTTTCCAGGATTTCTTTAGAAAATTACCTGGTAATATTGAATCTCTGGAATGGTATAAAAACAGCCGATTAACAGGACAAACACAAAAACATGTTTTTAATTACTCCAGAAAGATAATGGATTATAATCTAAAAGCTGATCTCTATTATTCACTTGATAAGTCTGTTTATGATAATACTCGGCTTGACGATCCCTGGGCACAAAATATTTATCTGGCAACTTTAGCCAGGAACAAGCAACAAAGCAGAGAGGTAAAACTTCATTCGGAATATTTAAGTGATATCTTCTACATTGATTGGGGTGGAGATTACCGTTATGAGGAATTTAAATATACAGATTTGAATTATCCGGAACAATCAACTGAAAAAGTTTTTAGAGAAAACTTTGCCGTTTTTGGAAAAACTAAGCTCAGACAAAAACACTTTCCGTATATTACAAGTTTAACCGGATCAGCACGTTGGGATAATACTACGGGCTTTGATGATCATACAAGCTGGAAATTGGAACCGGAATTTTCCTATGAGAATTATTTTATGATCTCATTAGGCGGGAATGTAGCAAACGGTTATACGTTACCTTCTTACTACAATCTATTTTGGAAAGGAGACAGTCATGTATCGGGTAATCCCGATCTAAAACCAGAAGGTTCATTAAGCTGGCAGATCTTTTCCAAATTTATAATTTCAAAGTACATTTTTAAAGTTACTTATCGACATGATGATATTGATGATATGATCATTTGGTTTAGAGATGAATGGAGTAAGTGGAAACCCAGAAATCTCTCAACTGCAGAGGTTGATAACTGGGAACTTGAAGTGAATGTTAAACCATATAAATTTATGGAACTTGTTACGATATATACAAAAAGCTCTGCCGTGAATAGAACTGAAAATGATCCTAATTATGACAGTAAAATTCTCTATGTGCCGGATCATTCTCTTAATATAAACCTTAAGATAAGAACGAGAAAATTTAAGGGGAATATCTCTTATAAACTTATTGGAGAACAATGGACAAATTCTGATCAATCCACTACAGAACATCAACTTGCTGCATATGATCTCTTAAATGCCGGAGTGGAATATTCAGTGGTTTGGCAGAATTTCAGGGTTACACCTTCCATTAAAGTGGATAATATAATGAATAAATTATATGAAATTTATGATCATGTACCACGACCCGGAATTAACTGGGAAATAAATTTGGGAATTGAATATAAAATATGATTCAAGGATGGAAAAAATGAAAAAAAATTTAATAATTGTAATAATATTCTTAACAATAAATTTATGGGGGTCTGTAGGATTTATAGTTAATTCAGGAAGTGAGACTTTGTCCAGAATTGATTTCGACACAGGTGAGGTAGACAATGTGTACAGTGTTCTGGGTTCTTCGCCAAACAGGGTTGCCTTAACAACTGAATTTGCATATGTTGTAAATTCTTGGGATAACAGTGTACAGAAGATCGATATAAATACCGGCAGTACGATCACGAATATATATATTGAGAACTCATCGAATCCTTATGATTTAATTATATATGGTGATGATGCCTATACTACAGGTGGAATGATAAATAAGGTCTATAAGATCGATCTTGCCACAGATGTTGTTGAATCCTCTATTCAAGTTGGCGGGAATCCTGCTGGAATGGCTATTTTGAATGGGAAGTTATATGTGGGTAATAGTGATTATGGAACCGGATATTCCAATTGCAGTGTCAGTGTTATCGATCTTGAAACATTCAGCGTTGATACAACTATCCCGACTGAAGTGAATCCGCAATTCCTGGCAGCAGTCAATGGTAAGATCCATGTGAGTTGCGGGGGAGACTGGGTTACTATTCCTGGTAAGATCTGCATAATAGATCCTGCTTCAAATACGGTTGAGAGCACTCTGGATATTGGGGGAATAACAAGTAATTTTGCTTTGATGGTAAATAATACTATTTATATTGCAGATGGTAATGGCACTTCACTTTATGCCTATAATGCAGAAACTTATGAAATAATATACGATGTTACTAATCCATTTATTCCCGGTGGTAGTATGGTCACTTCTACAGATGATAACCTGTTCGTTCTAGGCGGATTATGGGGACAGGATTTCACTGTGAAAGTATTTGATATTAATGAATCTCTCTTAAATGAATACACTGTAGGTTCATATGCAACTGATATTAAAATAGTTCCTGATATCGTTTCTGCAAATGATAAACAACTCCCTAAAACTGCTTGCAGTTTAACCAATTACCCTAATCCCTTCAATTCAGAAACGACTATTTCATGTGAAGTTAACACCCAGAATACCGAAAACATACAAATAAAAATATTTAATTTAAAAGGCCAAAAAGTTAAAGACCTTACTGTCATTCTGAGCGAAATAGAAGAACAAGAAAAAAATAAATTCAATGTAATCTGGGACGGAACTGATACTAAAAATCAACCTGTTTCTTCTGGAATTTATCTTTATATAATGGAAATAAATGGAAAATCAGTAGTTTCAAATAAATGTATACTGCTTAAATAATTTAACCAAATTATCTATTTATCAGGATTTGGTTTCTGCTGGATCTGCTTTAATAATTTTTCTAATTCTTCAGATGAAAATTGACTTAAGCCGGTCTTATCAACAGGTGCAGACTTCAGCATCTGCAATATCTTTTTGCCCTCTTCCGAATCTTTATTAAATTTAAACATCTTCTCACTTTTTTGAGGGGGTGTTAATATTTTTAAGTGTTTTTTTTCATCTATAACAAATCTGATATAGAAGGAGTCACTTTCATTATTGTTATTTTGGAAGAAAACCCATACCTTATAGATCGAATCATTGAATTCGATCTCATACTCTACGATTTTTTTTATTTCATAGGTAGGGTTGAATTTATTCAGATCTACTTTTGAAAAATAGTAGTACATTTTCTCAAGTGTATTTTCTTCCAGGTTTTTTTTGAAACTCTTTAAAAAATCAATGATCAATTTATTGAGTTGCGGAGTTACGATCTTTTTTGTAGCTATAACACCCAGTTTCTTGTAAGTTTCAGCTTTCAGTTTACGTTTGATCCGGAATATTTTTTTTCTTAACGCCTCATATGAAATATCAAGTATGGTATTCATGATCTTAGTTTTTTCTTTTAATTGAAAATATAAGAGGATCATTTTTGTCTCTTCAATATCTAGAGTATGAAGAACTTCTGTAAAAGCTTCCTTCAATTGTGAATCTGTCTCTAGTGAAGGATCAAGATTGAATTTTGCAAGAAGGTCATGACGATATTTTGCAATGTTATCCTGATTTTTTTTAAAGCTTCTGTAATGTGATTGAATGTGATTCTTGGATGTATTAATGATCCAACCCGATGAATTCTCTTTATCAATGGTATCAGCTTTAAGAAGAAAGATACCGATAGTCTTCATAGATATATCATTAGCTAGATCGAAATTACCAGTGCGATATAAAGAATAATTATATGATAATTGCTGCAATTCTATTAAATCATCATCATTATATATCATTTTTCCCTTCTCTACCAAATTTGTTATAATATAAATCTATGCTGAGAATTCACGTCAAGAATAAATTTTTTAACTGTTGAGTTTAAACAAAAAAATTAACTATAGAGTTAATAAATAATTATTTGTTTAAAATCTTAAAAAAAATATAAAAAAAATACAAAAAATTTTGATGCTTGTACTATATTGATATATAATAAGTTAGAACCTTATTAATTTGCATAAAATAATTTATTTTATTTTTTATTGAGTGGCTGTGTCCCAATTTCTATATAATGAACATATATTAATAGGAAAAGAAATTAAAAATATTGGAGAGAGTTATGAAAAAATTGATTATTAGTTTAATGGCAGTTTTAATGTTAAGTACACTGGTTACAGCACTAACTTTGGATAATCTGGATATTCCGGACAAAATGACAGTTGAGGAATATCTTATAGATAATTTTGATAGTATAACATCGATCAACATTGAAAATCTGGAAGGTATTGAGTATACAGTGCTAGCTGTAGGTGAAAAATGGGTAATAGTTGTTGTTGGCAATGATATCTTTGTAATATTAAAATAATTGAGTATAATTATGAAGAAGATATATGAAAATGAAGATTATTTCATTGTTATCATTGATCATGAAATTGTTATCATAAAAAAATAATATTAAGAATAAAGAAAATTTTGAGTACCCGGAGCAGTTATAACTGCTCCGGGATTGAGTATTAGTGGAGCGGGAAACCGTGCAAAGATGAGGGATATTAAAATGAGAGTATTAATAGTGGAAGATGAGTATATTATTGCTCAAGATCTAAAGATGACAATAGTAAACTATGGTCATGAGGTTATTGATGTAGTTACAACTGGTGAAGATGCAATTGCTTATGCCAGTAAGTATTATCCGGATCTTATCTTTATGGATATTAATCTGGATAGTGACCTGGACGGAATTGAAGCAGCCAGAAAAATTAGAAAAACTGCTAACATTCCGATAATCTTTTGCTCAGCCTATGTTGATAGAATTACACAATACGATACGTCACTTATATCACCAGGAATTATACTTGCTAAACCGGTAATTGAATCTAAAATTCAAATGGCATTAGATAATTATAAGGATCTTAACAGAAGTATAATGTTATAATAATATATAATATACAAAAGTAGATAATCAAAATAAGTACTAAAAAGGGTAAATTTATTCTGAATCACTAAAAGAGTTTTTATAAGTTATTATAACGAGTAAAATTACGTCTAATTACACTTTAAAGCAAGATGAAAAAACTATTGGAATAATTAAGCATAAATTTACAAGTGTGTCGTTTTTTAACTAAATTGAAATTTGTATTTTGAAATTGGGATCATTCCGATCCAGCAGTAGCTTCAAACCTTTCAAGCAACTAATGTACGTTATAAGATCAATTAGATGAAAAAATTGAACTGCATATAAGTTATAAAAAAAATGTTTAAAATTAATGATCTCATTTTCACAGAAGATATTTGTTAATAATTTTAATATAGCAAATTTATTATTAAGTATTGACAAAAAAATTGCAGTTGTATTTTATATAAATAAGTTTAATTAAAATTTGTTAAGATTTGTGATTTACAACATAATTTATTTAATTGGGATAGCTATATGGAAGTAATTAGAAAGAAATTAAATGGTGCAGAAATACGTTACAAAAGCTTATTTGAAGAATCCCCGATATCCATATGGGAAGAGGATTTTTCGGAAGTTAGTCAATATTTACATACACTTAAAGAAGATGGCGTAACGGATCTTAGAGAGTACTTTACCAATAACACGGACCAGGTTGATAAATGTTCTGAGTTAGTAAAAATAGTTAATGTCAATAAAACAACAATTGAGATGTTTCATGCAAGTTCAAAAGAGGATTTATTAACGAATCTTAAAACAATTTTTACAGAAAATTCCTATAAAACTTTTGTTGAACAACTTATAAAAGTTGGAAACGGTGAATCTTCATACGAAGGGGAATGTATTAATAAAACATTTGATGGTGAGTATTTAGATGTTTATCTCCAGTGGTCTCTTACAAAAGAGTGCGAGAAAGATTATTCTATCGTTTTTGTCTCATTGATCAATATTACGAGCTTGAAAAATGTTGAGAGAGCATTAGAGGAAAGTGAACAGAAGTTTAGAACCATTACTAATTCTGCCAGTGATGCAATTGTGATGGTAGATAATACGGGAAAAATAAACTTTTGGAATAGAGCAGCTACCAGAATATTTGGGCGAACTCCTGCAGAAGTCATGGGAAAACAGATGCATAAACTGCTTGCGCCGGAAAGATATCAAACAGCTTTTAAAAAGGGTTTCAGCAAATTCAAACAAACCGGTAAAGGCAATGTAATCGGAAAAACGCAGGAAATGTATGTCTATCGTAATGACGGAACTGAATTCCCGGTAGAATTATCTATTGCTGCCATAAAAATAGGTGGTCAATGGAATGGGCTCAGTATTATCCGAGATATAACTGAAAGAAAGGAAAATGAAGAAGAGAATCGACGTCAAGGAGAGCAGATAAAATTAATTAATAAGATTCTCAGACATGATCTTGCCAATAGTCTTGCGGCAATTAACAGTTCAGTAAATATTTATAAAAGAAATGGTGATAAACAGATGCTGGAAAATATCATAAACAATGTAACAAAAAGCTCTGATTTAATTATGAAGATGAGAAAACATGAGTTACTAATTGCCTCTAATAATTTAAGTATTTATGACATAGGCATACATTTTAAAAAAATATTGTTGAATTATCCTAAAGTAAAATTCAGTATTGAAGGGAAAAGCAAGATATTTGCTGATGATTCATTAAATTCAGTTATTGATAATCTGATCCGTAATGCGGTAGTTCATAGTGGAACAGATCGTATAGATATAAAGATCTCTTCTACCCGAAATACTTGTGAAGTAAGAGTAATAGATTATGGCAAGGGAATCCCGGAGAATCTTCACCATAAGATCTTTGAAGAAGGATTTAAACATGGAGTTACCGGGCAT
This sequence comes from Candidatus Tenebribacter davisii, assembly GCA_030765535.1. Classification (GTDB taxonomy): domain Bacteria; phylum Cloacimonadota; class Cloacimonadia; order Cloacimonadales; family TCS61; genus Tenebribacter; species Tenebribacter davisii. Next base: position 36,365 of record JAVCCH010000025.1, on the reverse strand, counting down.
TCCGGTTTGGGACTTCATATTGTAAAAAAATCAATAAAAAATTGGGGTGGAGAAATATTTGTAGAAGATAATGTACCAAAAGGTGCGATCTTTGTTATCTACTTGCGCAATGTGAGCTAAATATAATTTAATTAAAAAAAAGCCTTCCAGTTATCTGGAAGGCTTCTGTATTTTTATGTTAACCTATTTTTGTTCTAATGCGGCTTGAGCTGCTGCAAGTCTTGCAATTGGAACACGATAAGGAGAACAACTTACATAATTCATTCCCACGCTATTACAGAACTTCACAGATTTTGGCTCTCCGCCATGTTCTCCACAAATGCCAACTTTAAGATCAGCATTTACACTACGACCTTTTTCCGTTCCCATTCTAACAAGCTGTCCTACACCTTGCTGGTCTAATACCTGGAAAGGATCTTCTTTCAGAATTCCTTTTTGAATGTAGATAGGAAGGAATTTACCGGCATCATCACGGCTGTAGCCGAAAGTCATCTGTGTTAGGTCATTTGTACCGAAACTGAAGAATTCAGCTTCAGCTCCAATAAGATCAGCTGTAAGAGCAGCTCGAGGGATCTCGATCATTGTTCCTACAAGATAATCAATTTTACTATTTCTTTCAGCAAATACCGTGTCGGCAGTTTCCCGCACGATATCAGCCTGCAATTTGAATTCTTCAACTGTCCCGATAAGTGGGATCATGATCTCAGGTTTAGGATCAAATCCTGCTTCTTTCACATTGATGGCAGCTTCGATGATAGCACGAGCCTGCATTTCAGTGATTTCCGGATATGTGTTTCCCAAACGGCAGCCACGATGCCCGAGCATTGGATTGAATTCATGCAGAGATTCAACTTTTGCTTTAACTTCTTCAATAGAAATTCCCATTTCAACAGACATTATTTTCTGGTTTTTATCTTCGTGAGGAATAAATTCATGTAGAGGAGGATCTAATAAACGTATAGTCACTCCAAATCCTGTCATAGCTTTAAAAATGCCTTCGAAATCATCTCTTTGATAAGGCAGGATCTTCGCCAGAGCAACTCTTCTGCCGGCTTCATCATTCGCAAGGATCATTTCACGCATTGCCTTGATCCTTTCGCCGTCAAAGAACATGTGCTCTGTTCTACAGAGGCCAATACCTTGTGCACCAAATTCTCTGGCAACTTCAGCATCTTTTGGAGTGTCAGCATTTGTTCTTACATACATACGAGTATGCTTGTTGCAAAGCTCCATTAACTCTCCAAAGTCACCGCTAAGCTCAGGTTTTGTTGTTGCGATCTGTCCTTCATAAACTTCACCGGTAGATCCATTTAATGAAACCCAGTTACCTTCTTTATAATCAATACCATCAATTGTCATTATACGTGTTTTGTAGTTTATCTTGATCGCTCCTGCACCGGAAACACAGCATTTTCCCATTCCCCTGGCTACAACAGCAGCATGTGAAGTCATACCACCACGAGCTGTGAGAATACCATTAGCGATGTTCATACCTTCCAGATCTTCTGGAGAAGTTTCGATACGAGCTAAAATTGTATTATCAAATTTATCGGCTTCATCTGCAAAGAAAACAAGTTGTCCGGTTGCAGCACCTGGAGAAGCAGGAAGACCTTTCGCAATAGTCTTAGCTTTATTTATAGCTTCAGTATCAAATACAGGATGAAGAAGTTCATCAAGTTTATTAGGTTCTACCCGATTGAGCGCAGTCTCTTCATCGATGAAATTTTCTTTAAGCATTTCAATAGCCATTCGAACCATTGCCGGACCGGTTCTTTTACCATTACGAGTTTGCAGTAACCAGATTTTGCCATCCTGGATAGTGAATTCCAAGTCTTGCATATCATGATAATGGTTTTCAAGTTTAGTTTCAATTTCAGCTAATTCTTTGTAAAGAACTGGCATTGTCTCTTCTAAGGAAGGATAATTTGTTGCTCGATCTTCTTCGGTAACATTAGCAAGTTTTGCCCATCTTTTAGAACCTTCCAGAGTTATCTCCTGGGGAGTTCTAGTACCAGCAACTACATCTTCACCTTGAGCATTAATGAGATATTCACCGTTAAATATATTCTCTCCAGTTCCAGCATCACGGGTAAAAGCAACACCAGTAGCAGAAGAATCTCCCATATTTCCATACACCATTGACTGTACGTTTACAGCAGTTCCCCATTCACCAGGAATTTTATTCATACTGCGATAGTAGATCGCACGTGAATTATTCCAACTTCCGAAAACTGCTCCAATAGCTCCCCAAAGTTGTTCCCATGGATCATCAGGGAAATCATGGCCAGTTACTTTTTTAACTGCTTGCTTAAATTTAGCTACCAGAGTTTTTAGATCTTCAGTAGTAAGATCGGTATCGTTTTCAATGCCTTTTGTTTCTTTAAGTTCTTCAATGATCTCTTCAAAAGGGTCTATATCTTCTTTTGTTTTAGGTTTCATATCCAAAACTACATCACCATACATTTGTACGAAACGACGGTAAGAATCCCAGGCAAAGCGAGGATTATTTGATTTTTTTGAGAGACCTTCAACAGAGTCGTTATTCATACCAAGGTTAAGAACAGTATCCATCATCCCCGGCATTGAAACACGTGCACCAGAGCGAACTGATACTAGAAGTGGATTTGTATTGTCGCCAAATTTTGCACCCATAATTTTTTCAGTATTTTCAATTCCGGCAGCAATTTCAGCTCTTATAAGTTCGATTGTTTTTTCAACTCCAAGTTCATTCCATTCTGCACAAACTTCTGTGGTTATCGTGAAGCCGGCAGGAACAGGAACGCCAATAAGGTTCATCTCAGCAAGGTTAGCACCTTTTCCACCGAGAAGATTTTTCATTTCAGTCTTCCCCTCAGCTGAGCCATTTCCAAATAAATAAACTCTTTTATTTCCCATTTTTCGCATCTCCTTATATCATTTTTATATTTTCAAAATTCATATTATTAATATTATATATTAAAAATGTATATTTTTTTCAGAGGTTTATATGTCAAATTAAATTCAGTTTTTAAATTCTATTCAACGATTTGCAAATTATATTAGACAAAGAACATGATAATTATTATTTGTATTCATTATAGAAATAACATTGGAGGAATTTATGAAATCCAAAAAGATTGATAATAAATTCTTTATTAGAATTGATCCGGAAGAAGAAATCGTGAGTAAACTAACAGAATTTTGTAAAAATAATTCAATTAAATTTGGTAATATATCCGGAATAGGTGCTGTAAATAAGGTCGAGATCGGATTATATGATACATTACAGAAAAAATATTATTCTGACGAAATGAGTGGAGCATTTGAAATACTATCCATAAATGGTAATATCACTTCTCTAAATGAGCAGCCATATCTGCACATACATATAACTTTTGCTGATAGTAAACATAATGCTTTTGGCGGTCATCTTAATATGGCAATTGTAAGTGCAACATGTGAAGTTATTATAGAAGAATTTGAGGGAGAAATTGCGAGAAGTTTTGATGAAGAAATTGGGCTTAATCTATTAAAAATTTGATAAATTGTTTTAAAACTAAAAACTTCCTAAATATGCAAGTTGACAGAATTATGTTAAATGTTCCATCTGAATTATAGATTATTCTTTTTGAGGGTTGATGATAGCTATATATGTAGATAGTAAATTAAAAAGATATGAAAATAAGATCAAATTCACTTTTGATTTTATTTTTAATACGCTTGGTTATGAATTTAAGTATATTCATAAAATAGATCAATTACAAAAAAATGATATTCTATTCTATTACGGTTTGATTGAACCATCAATAAAGGAAGCTTACATTCTTGCCATGGATAAGATTTTATTCTATATACCGATATGTGCAGATCTATTCCAGCAAAAAGCCTTAACACTTGAAAAAATTAAAAAGAAAACTGAAATAATTAATCTAAAACGAAAAATACCGGTAATATCTGATAATGAACTCAATGCACCCATTCAATATTATAATAATGAAGATTTATTTTACGGTATTTATAAATTTGATGTTGTTGGTAATATCCTCTTTAATTTGGAAACTGTACAAACGATCGAAGCTGTAAAAAGAGATGATCATGGCTGGCTTTTAGATGATGTAGTTCCATTTCAGTCTTTTCATCAAGAACCTTATGTGAATATGTTGTTATGGTTAATTGAACGCTGCATTCAGGATTCATTAGAAAGGAATGGTAAGGTCTTTTTAGTTAAAAAAGAATACTGGCCATCTGCTGAGAATTTTGCTGCTTCTTTTTCTTACAATATTGATAAATTACACAAGTGGTCATTAGGTAGAATGATAAGCAGTACATTTGAAGATATTCTTATTTTTTATAAGATCAAATATGTATTTCATAGATTTTTAAGTAAAATAAAATATCTCCTGACGAATATAGAAGAATATTGGAATTTTGAGATAATTGATCAAATTGAGAATTTACACAAAATAAGCAGTACCTCTTTTTTCGGTACGGAATCGATTCTAAAAAAAGACATTGATTATTCTATCCATAATAGAGATATACAGAAAGAGATCAGGAACATTTATACCAAAGGAAACGAAATAGCACTTTTAGCTTCAGTAAACTCAGGGAAACAAGATATACTTCACAAACAAAAAGATCAGTTAACTAAGTTACTCGGCAAAGAATTGATAGGTGTGCGCCATAATCATTTCTGCTACGATCCAAGACTTACTAATGAATTTCACCGAAAAAATGGATTTATTTACAATTCCTCAATTGGATTTCATCAAAAAAGTGGATTTCTCAATGGATTGGGATTTCCTTTCTACCAATTTGGTTCACACGGTAGTGATTTAAGAAGCAGTTTTGGGTGGCATTCGTTAGAATTACCGATGATCTTTTTTGATGATCATCTTAAACTTTCAAAATCAAGTATGTTATCTTATGAAAATGCACAAGAAATAGTAGATCATTTAATTAAATCAATTGAATGTGTTAATGGTTTTATTTCTTTTAATTATTCAATTTCAAATTTCGATGAAATATCATATAATAAGCAGCTGTTAAATTATACTTTAGAAGAGATCAAACCTAAAAATGTCTTTATAGCTACCTTTATGCAGATAGCTCAATGGTGGAAGAAAAGAGAGAGTATTGAGATCTTTGAAAGTGAAGATAGATTTTATTTGTATTTTCCAGCTCAAACGGATAAATTTACAATAAGCATATTTGGTAATTTCGAGATTGATCAAGTTAAACATGCTGACGCTGAAATTAAAGAAAATACAATTCATTTTTCTAATATCAAGTTAGATTCTAAAATAGAAGTTGTTCTTAAACAAAGATCGCTAATCAAGGATGAGGAATGAAAAAATTATTATTAATTGCCTACTTTTATCCACCTCTAGGTGGTCCTGGAGTTCAACGTCCTGTAAAATTAGTAAAATATCTTGAACGGTGCGGGGTCTCTACTAATGTGATAACAGTAAAAGATATAGTTTTTCATTCCATGGATCAGAAGTTATTGAAAGAAGATGTTGCACGCAGGATTATCAGAACATCATCATTTGATCCAATGTCTATCTTGAAGAAAATATCCAAGACAAAAACTAATAGAGCAGTATATTTTAAAACACCGGAAAAGTATAAAAAAATCATTCGGAATATTTTCTTTATTGATGAAAAAATTGGCTGGTTACCTTTTGTAATAAAAGCTGGGAAAAAACTTAATAAAAAAAATGAATATGATGCGGTCATGGCGACTATGGGGCCATATACAAGTGGTGTGGCAGCTTATAAACTGGCAAAGAAGATGAAGACGCCATTAATTATAGATTACCGTGATCACTGGACACTAAATCCATATATCACTTTTTTTTCGAAGTTGCATAAAATACATGCTGTACATTGGGAAAATAAGATTCTGAATTTTGCTTCTACGATAACTGTAGTTAGTAAAACAATGAAAGATGATCTTATAGATGAGTTTGGAGAAACACTAAGAAGTAGAATCAAGGTAATTTATAATGGATGGGATACAGATGATTTTACCAATTTTGTGATAAGGAAAAATGAAAAATTTATCATTAAATATATTGGTAATTTTTATGGATACAGAACTCCAAAGTTCTTTATTGATGCTTTAGAATTATTAAAGTCCCGTGATCAGTTGCCCAATAATATAATTATTGAATTTACCGGTAATTATTATGCTGAGACAGTAAATTATATAAATAATTCAGAAGTATCAGACATGATAAAGCTCAATCCTCAAATAGAGCATAAAGAAGCTATAAAATCACTTATGAATTGTGATGCTCTACTATTATTCATTGCCTCTCATAAAGGTAAGGGAGTGCTTACTGGTAAGCTGTTTGAATATCTGCGCAGCGGTAAGGAGATCCTTGCTATGGTACCACCGGATGGGGAAGCTGCAGAGATATTAATCCAAAATAAACAGAACCTTATTTGTAATATGGAAGATGTTGAAATGATCGCTAAGAATTTTTTAATGCTTATTGAAACACTTAAAAATAAAAAAATTAAACGAGAATATAGTAATAAGTTCAGTAGAGAAAATCAAACAATAGAATTTCTTAATTTTGTAGAAGAAAGGTTAGAAAATTAATGGGAAGAATTAAAATAGTTCATATTCAATTATTGCCATTACTTTCCGGTGCTCAGAATGTTATGTTAAAAATTTTAGGATCATTAGATAAGAATAAGTATGAAATTTACGTGATATCTAAACCAGGTGGTCCTCTGGTGGAAAAAGTTCTAGAATCAGGTTATAATTACATTCCGCTTAAATCTTTTAGACGTAATATTTCTTTAATGGATTTTGTTGCTTTGATAAAATTAATAAGAATATTTAAGAAAGAAAAATTTGATATCGTTCACACGCATTCATCAAAACCAGGGTTTCTCGGAAGAATTGCAGCGCGAATAGCAGGAGTTCCCAAAGTTGTACATACCGTACATGGATTCGCGTTTCATTATGCACAATCACCACCTATACGTTTTTTCTATCAAGTTTTAGAAAAGTTTGTTTCTTCTTTCAGTGATTATGTGATCTTTGTTAACAATTATGAACGTGAATATGCAATTAAAAACAATATAACGAAAGCATTCAAAGCAATTACAATTGCTAATGGTATAAAGTTAAATGAAAATACAATAAAAGGGACTTCAAAGATAAAAAAAGATGTATTTGTTATTGGTAGTATATTAAGATTTGAAAAAATTAAAAACATTATTAATACTATTAATGTAGCAATCGATGTATGTAAAACTAATCATAAAATAGTTTTTTATTTCATCGGTGATGGGAAATTATTAGAAAAATGTAAGCAAATGGTTCGGACAGAAGATCTCGAAGAAAATATTTTTTTTCCTGGGTGGCAAAATAACGTTGAAGAATGGTTAGTTATGTTTAATGTTTATTTACTTTTTTCAACTGCTGAGGGATTATCGATCTCTATCTTAGAAGCTATGTCTATGAAACTGCCAATCGTTACTTCAGATGTAAAAGGGAATAATGAACTTGTATCTGATTTTAACGGAATTCTCGTTCCTATTAATGACGTTGACAGATTAGCAGTGGTTTTATTATCTCTTCCTGATGAAAGAGCAAGGCTAGAAGCATGGGGAGTAAATTCATATAAGTTAGTTAAAGATAAGTATAATATCATTGATTTTTCACGAAAATATATTGAAGTCTATAACAAAATAATGGGTGATCATGAATAATAAGTTTAGAAAAATGCTTTTGCTACTAATTGATATAGTAATATTATATGGGGCTCTATATTTAACATTAATTATTAGATCTTTTTCTCTTCCTGAACAAAGTTATGTATTAATTCATCTAAAGCCATTCAGTATTCTCTTTATATTTTGGTTATTTGTGTTTAATCTTTCAGGATTATATAACTTTAATTATGCTGTAAATAACCGTAAATTTTACTACTTAACTCTACGAAGTTTTTTGATCTGTGGATTATTCTCAGCAGTATTTTTCTATATAATACCAAATATTCTAATTGAACCTAAAACTAATTTAGTTCTTTTTATTATTGTATATGCGATATTATTTTTCTTATGGAGAAATATTTTTAACTGGATACTTAAAGACTATATTCCTAAAGAACAGATTGCAATAATTGGTTACAATTCTCAAGTTGAACAAATGATAAAAGAGTTTGATAAAATAGCAAATTTAGGATTTGAGATTAAATTTCTCTACATAATAAAAGATAATAATAATGAGTTAAAAAAACAATTTCCAGAAATTGATATTTACTATATTGATTCAGATTTGATTGATTTAGCGAAAAAATATAAGATTACTAATATAGTTCTTGTAATTGATCCTTCATCTTCAGAGAAGCTTAGTAGTATTTTGATCAAATGTCTTCCTTTAAAAATAAACTTTCTTAGTTTACACCATTTTTATGAGAATGTAACTGGAAAAGTTCCTATAGAGATTATTAATAAATCTTGGTTTTTGGAAAATCTTACTGAAGGAAATAAAAAAGTCTACGATTTATTTAAACGTATTTTTGATATCATTTTGTCATTGATTATCCTTATTGTTTCCATTCCATTTTGGATAATTGCAGGAATTATCATTAAATTGGAAAGCAAAGGGAAAATATTCTATACACAAAATAGAATTGGTAAAAATGATAAAAATTTTGTTATTTACAAATTTAGAACTATGCTAAATGGTTATAATTCAACACCAACAGAAAAAAATGATATTCGGATTACTCATTTTGGCTCATTCTTACGTAAAATCAGATTTGATGAAACTCCTCAAATAATTAATGTTTTAAAAGGGGAAATGAGCTTCATTGGTCCACGACCCGAACGACCAGAATTAGTTAAAGTGTTAGAAACGCAAATTCCGTATTATAATGAAAGAATGCTAATTAAACCAGGGATAACAGGATGGGATCAAACATCTAATGAATATCATTCTCCATCTTATGAAGATACATTAAAGAAACTTCAATATGATCTTTATTATATAAAAAAAAGGTCAGTTCTTTTAGATTTTAATATTTTATTAAAGACTATCAGTACGATATTGTCTAGAAAGGGGAGGTAATCTAATGAGAAACAAGTTAGTTATAGTTATGTTGATAATTGCAACAGGGTTATTTGCACTTAAAAATTGGAAAACATATACAAACACAACTTATATTTTTGATGTATTAGAAAATAACAATGAGTTGTATTTTGCTACTTGGGGTGGATTAGTGAATTTTCACCTTAACAATAATTCATTTGGAGAAACTCTAACAACAATTGATGGATTAGATAGTAATGATATTCGTGCCCTTGATTATCTGGAAGGGTCAAATGAAATAATGGTTGGAACTGCCGGGAATGGTATTAACAGGATCAAAGATAACAAATTTTTAACACCACTTACTGAAACATTAGGTTTACAATCAAATATTGTGAATGTTATTACCCATAATGATTCTCTTATATTTGTAGCTACTAAATTTGGAGTAAGTTGTTTCAAAGATGAAGCAGATTTTCCATTCCCACTTCTTTTAAATAATTATAATATAGAAAATGGACTTTCTGCTAATAATGTTACTTCTATGCAGTTAACCCAAGAAGGATATATCTTTTTTGGGACTAATACAGGATTAGATTTTGTCCATATAGATTCTTTAGAAACAATTCAATCATGGAATCATATAAATATTGATAACTCAATTTTACCAAGCAATAATATTTCTTCAATATCAATTTCATTAGGGGTAACAGCTATTGGTACCGATAACGGTATTTTATTTTCTGAAAATTTATATGATTTTTCTCAAGCAATATTGATAGATGAAGGTAAATCAATTTATCCAGTTTTTGTTGATGATCAAATAAATTTATGGTATAGTTACGGTAATTGGGATTTAGATAGATTGGTTCTTACAGATACTATGGATGTCGCTGTTGCAAGAATTTCTGCAAATGGAAATTTAGATACTTGGGAAAAAAATGAAAACGGATTAACCACAACAAAAATTAAAGGATTTAGAGAGATTAATGATCAAATATCCGTTTTTACCTGGGGAGAGGGATTATTTCTTCTTTCTGAAAATGAATGGGATACAAATGTGAAAGCAAATTGTATTTCAGCTAATTTAATAACCGATATAGAGATTGATTATGGCAATAAATTATGGTTAGCATCAGGTTATTATGGATTACAGCAATTAGGAAGAGGAACCAAAGGTGTTTGTAGTTTTGATGGGGAAATTTGGGAAAATTATACATCTAAAAAATACCCAGCATTAAGAAATAATAACGTATATGATATTGCTATCGATAGTAGCAATAGAAAATGGTTTTCCTGTTGGCAGTTTATTACACCTGGTAATGGTGGAATTAGTATTCTAGATGAAGGTCAGGATGAGTTTTCATTTCTCACGGGGCTCTCTTCATCTTATACAACTAAGCTAACTCCAGAAAATGATAGGATGTGGATTTCATATATGGGTGGAGTTGCCATTGCAGAAACTGTAAATAATGACTCTATTTCTCACACTTTCCAAACAGAATTTGATGAAAACCAATATAATATTATGTCCTTAATTGGAGAAAATTATAGATTTTTTGGAACTCTTAATAAAGGAGTACAATATTGGGATAATGATACTGATCCCGTTACTAATGGTCAAGATTGGATTTACCCACCTTCATCTGAATTGCGAACTGGTTTGATCCATGCAATGGAATCTAGAATTGTAGATGGAATTGAAGAAGTTTGGGTAGCTTCTGGCACGGGGCTTTTCATGTTCGATGGAATAGATTGGTTCTGGTTTGGTACAACAATTAAGAAGAAAGTCTGGAGTGATAATGAGTGGTTCTGGAATGCGGATATCCCCGATCCTGAATACTGGTATTATGAAGGGCAGGAAAGACTTTACGGTTCAATACCGACCTATCCGACAGCTCTTTTTACAGATCCCTTTGGGATGCTATGGATTGGAACTCAGAATGCTGGAATTACGATATTTGATACCAGTAGAGATAAATTCACGAATATAACTACTGATAATAGTCCATTGATTTCAAATACAATTACCACTTTTGCTTATGAGGCGAAAACCGGAACATTATATATTGGAACAAATTCCGGAATGAATTCCGTAGAAATTGGTATTTCCGCTGATATGAATCAGGAAACTGAGCTTTTTGATACTGTAGTATATCCGAATCCTTATTATCCTGAGAATGGTGAACTTTTGCGGATTGAGAATGTAGGATCCATTACTATGCCTGCGGGGAATACTTATTGCAGAATCTTTGATCTGGAAGGAATCTTGGTGATTGAAATGGAAAAAGATATATATGAACAATTTAGCTGGGATGGACTGAATAAAGCTGGGAAAAAATGTAGTTCAGGGATTTATTTCTATGTTGTTTCAGCCGCTGAAGGGCAAACTTCAAAAGGGAAAATAGTTCTTGTCAGATAATTCTAATATGAAGAAAACCATACTGTTCCTTTCAGCCTACAATTCTACTTTTGTGCGCAAAGACAGGAAAATATTAAATAAATTTGCAATTGTTAAAACAATTCAAATACCAAAGAGTAGAAATATATTTAAATTGGTAATCTTAGCTTGCAATATTTTTATCGAAACATGTAAAACAGACTTCATCTATTGTTGGTTTGCTGAACTTCCAGCTTTTATAGCTGTAATTTTCGCCCGATTATTGCATAAGAAAAGCATTGTTGTGGTTGGTGGTTATGAAGTTGCACACGTTCCTGAGATTGATTATGGTGGAATGCTAAATCCACGAAACGTCAAGAAAGTAAAATACATACTCAGGAATGCAGATCTTACACTTGCAGTTTCGCGTTCAAATAGGCAAGAGATTGAGAATAATTTTGTAACTAAACAACTGAAATTAGTCTATAATGGAGTTCAAAAAGATTTATTTTATCCCATTGGAAATAAGAAAAATATTGTAGTAACAGTTGGTAATATAACCAGAGAAAATTTACAGCGTAAAGGATTGGAAACATTTGTAAAAAGTGCTGAGTTTCTTCCTGGTATTGAATTCATATTGATTGGGAAACATATTGATGATTCAATAGAATATCTCAGGTCAATTGCTCCTGACAACGTTGCTTTTACTGGTTTTGTTAAAGATGATACATTGTTGAAGTATTTGCAGGAAGCAAAGGTGTATTTGCAGGTATCTGCTCACGAAGGTTTTGGAATATCGCTTGCTGAAGCAATGCTCTGTGAATGTATCCCTGTTGTTACAAGTAAAGGAGCTTTACCTGAAGTTGCTGGAGAATCAGCTTTCTATGTTCCATTTAATGATCCCAAGGACACAGCTAAAGCAATTCAAGAAGCACTAAGCATGAAGAGCGGTAAAATATTCAGAAAACATATCCTGGATAATTTTTCTTTGAAAAGCAGAGAAAAACAGCTTAGAAAAATAATTGAGGATTTTAAATGAACTTGAAAATTGGAATCGATTACATAAAACCTGGATGGGAGATAGTTCTTAAACAGATAGGTGTAAGTTTTTCAAAATTCTCTTTATTAAAACCGATTTTACTCAATGAATTTTCAGTGATAATTATTACTGAAACTCATAATTCCGAAGAAACTAAAATTATTGAAAAATTTTTGGATTCTGGTGGAGCAGTGCTTTATGCTGATAATTCAGAAATTGATGGATTCTCTTACAAAATGAAACGAGTTAACTCTTTATATGCATCTCAAGGCACTCCCTTTTCACAAATTGGAATTGTGGATATATATTCAAAGATAAAAATTTTCCAGTCAAAAGAAACGAGAAGTGTTGATCAAGGATTAGAAATTACTTCATTAAAACGAGGGATTAACATAATTCTACCCTTTAATGTAAATGATCTGATTCTCAATACGAATTCAAGAAGAAAGAAGTTCTATACGTCGAGAAAAGAACTTCCCTCTGAGATTGTTTCCACAGTATCAAAAGGTAAACTTCGCAAGATCGTTGAATTATCTTTAGAGTATCTGCATCATAAAAGAGATCTACCTTTTGTTCATTTGTGGCATCAGCCATTTATTGACAAAAATGTATTTATTTTTCGGCTTGATACTGATTTCTGTTCCATTGAAGATGCTGATGAAATGTATAAAATTTGCAGAAAAAATAATATTTCAGCTACCTGGTTCTTAGATACTGAATCAGATGAAAGAATAAGAAATTATACTTCTATGAAAGATCAGGAAATGGCTTTACATTGTGACAAACACTATGTGTATAATAGCATTGGGGAGAATTACAAAAATATTCAGAGGGCGGATGAAAAGTTAAAAAAATGTGGGATTAAAGCTGCTGGCTTTGCTGCTCCTTTTGGTGCTTGGAATACTTCTCTGGATATAGCTCTACAGAAAATGAAGTTAAGATACTCTTCTGAATTTACTCTTGACTATGATGATCTTCCATTTTATCCATTTTGCAATACTGAATTTTCAAATGTTCTGCAAATTCCAATTCATCCAATCAGTTTAGGAAGGCTGCATCGTTCGCATTTAAGTGAAGATGAAATGTTACAATATTATTTAGATATTTTAGAAGAAAAAAAGCTTTCCGGAGAACCTATTATAATTTATCATCATCCTCATCATAAGTATCTAAACATTTTTGATAAGATCTTTCAACATGTGAATTCAAAGAATTTTTGTAACATGAGTATGAAAGAATTTAGTGAATGGTGGAGAGAAAGAAGTAAACTTAATCCTGAATTTAATTATAAAGACAATAAAATTAATATAAATTATGATTCGCAAAATGTATTCGTTAAAATATCAACAAAAGATGGATATACAATTTCAAAAAAAAGAGAGATCAAAATTGATGAAATTTCTTTCAAACAACATTCAAAAGTAAAAGTAAAAAAAGATCTGAGAAGAACTCGTAAGTTTCATTGGCGAGATATGTTATATAATTATGAATCGGGAAGAAGTAAAAAAACTTTTAAATAATCAGGAAGATATATGAGAATACATTTAGCCAGTTATCAATCAATAATGTTGAATCGTGGTGGTCCAACCTACAAACTATTACATTTGAAGAAAGCGTTGGAAAAACTTGGAGTTGATGTTAAATTTTTCGATATGTGGGATTTCAATTTGAAGCTAACAGATGATGATCTTGTTCACATATTTTTATCTAATACCAGCACCTTTTCACTTGCAAATAATCTTAAACTTTATGGTGCAAAGTATGTTGTGAATCCGATTATATTCAGTAATCATCCTGCTTGGAAAATCAAGCTATATCAGACTTTAGAAAAACCTTTGAATAAGTTGTTCGTACGTTCAATTTCAGATTACAGAATAACTGAACAAATATGCAATAATGCTGAAAAGGTCCTTCCTAATACAGTTGATGAAGGTAATCTATTAGTTAAGGGTATGGGAGTAGATAAAAATAAAATACAGGTGATCCATAACGGAGTAGAAAAACGTTTTGCTGATGCGAGCTCTAGTTTGTTCCAAAAAAAATATGGTTTGAAAAATTTTATTCTTTATGTAGGACATTTGGGAGCAGAAAGGAAGAATGGAGTAAAAGTAATCAGTGCCTTGCAGCAAATCGATCATCCATCTGTAATTATTGCTGATATTTTGCATAATCAGGAAGGTGAATGGTGTAGAGCTGAAATTAATAAGAGCAAGAACATTAAATTAATAGAGTGGTTGAATCATGATGATCCACTATTTGCTTCTGCCTATGCTGCTTGTCATACTTTTATTTTACCTACAAAATATGAAACTCCCGGAAGATCAGCTCTGGAAGCAGGCCTTGCTGGAGCAAATATTGTAATAACACCCAATGGGGGGACTAAAGAATATTTTGGTGATCTTGCTGAATATCCTAATCCTCATTTAGTAAGTTCGATTCAAAAAGCAATACAAACAGCACTGAACAAACCAAGATCATCACAGCTTAGTGATCATATTAAGAAAAATTTTGTATGGTCTGTGATTGCAAAAGAGACTTTACAAATGTATAAAAGTGTTTTGAATAAATGAACCAGTATTTTAAGAAGACTATAGAATACGCTGCAGGAAACTTTTTTAATAAAATTCTGCTAATAATCTTATTACCAATTTTTACGCATTTCATGCTACCGGAAGAATATGCTATCTATACAAATTTGATGATCTTTTTCTCATTTGCTAGTTTAATATATCTTCTTGGTATTCACCAGGCTTTATTCTCACATTTTTATGATGTAGATTCTAATTCCTATAAATTTTCTTTAATTTCTTCAATTCTTATTGTTCTAATAATTGTAGGTTTGATCTTATCTAGTTTGATAATCATCTATAGAGTTCAGCTTTCTCAGCTAGTTCTTCGTTCAATTAATTACTCCAATCTATTTTATTGTATTGCTATTATTCTATTCTTTAATATGTTGTTTTCTATATCACTCAGTCTTCTAAATATTATGGAGAAGTCAAGGCATTACGCCATAATTAGTGCTATTCAGAACATCATTGTATTATTATTAATAATCTTATTTTCTTTAAAGAATAAATTTTCTGTTGAGTATTATTTTATTTTCCTGGCAATTGCTTCAGTAATTGCCTCTTTAATTGGAATTAGTCAGATTTTAAAAATAATGCAAAAAATGCAGATCCCACCGGTAGATAGAAAATATTTTTCATTAGAAATTACAGCATCCATGTTAAAATTTGGCATTATCATGATACCTGGAACCATATCTATGCTTATCTTGCAGGCTTCAGATCGTTATATGCTTACATATCTTTCTGCTAAAACCATGTATGATGTAGGTATTTATTCTGCCGGCTATAGAATTGGGATGATCATGCACTTTGTTGTAACGCTTATTAGCTTAGTTTATTTGCCATACGCCATGAAGATTGCCAGGCAGCCACAAGCACAAGAATTGAATAAAAACATGTTTAAGTATTACATAATTATTGGATCGCTTTTTGGAGCTTTGATTATTTTGTATTCTCAAGAAATCTTCCGGTTTATTATTGATTCGAATTACCTGGAATCTTATAAAATTGTTTTTGCTGGTGTGATATCTTCATTTTTGCATGGCATATTCAATATAATTTGTATTAATTTTTATATTAGAAAGAAAGCAGGAAATATTACATTAGCAGTTCTACTGGGATCGCTTCTGAATATTGCATTAAACTTTATTCTTATTCCTAGATTTGGAATTTTTGGAGCTGGTATTGCTTCTATCGTAGCTTATCTCTTCATAGTAATTTTTAACTATTCCATGGCTACATATTTGTATAAAATTAAATATCCAATTTTCCTGATCTTTTTGGGATTATTTATCCTTATGAGCGCAACTATTATCAATAACTGCCTACTATTAAGTTTGAATCTATTTATAATTAAAACTGCTATATTTGCAGTGATTATTGTATTGGTATTATTAATCTTGAGAAGAGATGAACAAATACAAAATTTGTTTAAGATACTGATGAAAGACAGGAAAAATGAAATTAAAATTTATAAATAATAATATGAATATTAAGTATATTTCTAACTTAATAAATGTGAATGAAACTGGGAAAAATCATGTCTTTATTATTGATTCTAAAGTAAAAAAACTTTATGAGAAATTATTTCAGATGATCAAGGATCAAACTAGGATTTTCATTTACAACGCTAATGAAGATACTAAAAATATCGATTATCTTAAAAGAATTTATAAATTTCTTCATACAAATAAAGTACATAGGAACAGTATAATTTGTGTTATTGGAGGAGGAGTTACAACTGACATAGCAGCGTATGCTGCTTCCACTTATAAACGTGGGTGCCGATTAGTTTTGATACCTACAACGTTGCTAGGTATGGTTGATGCTGCGATTGGTGGGAAGACTGGATTCAATTTCGAACATATTAAAAATGGAATTGGAAGTTTTTATCCGGCAGAAGAAGTGATCATTAGTTCAGATTTTCTTAAGACTCTTCCCACCAAAGAATATAAAGATGGAATTACTGAAATTATTAAAATGTCTTTTTTACAACAATCAAATTTACAAAACCTTCTTACAGAAGATTATAATATGGAGGGAGTCATTAAGGAGGCGATAAGAACTAAACTTGAACTATGTGAGCATGATCTGTACGATAAAGGTTCGAGAAGATTATTAAATTTGGGACATACTTTTGGCCACGTTTTAGAATCAATATCAAATTATGAAATATCACACGGAACTGCAGTTGCTGTAGGTATTCGAGCCGCAGCGATATTTAGTTTAAAAAGGGGTTTTATTAATCAAGAGATTCTTGAAATGATAATAAAACGATTAGAAAAATTTGCACTTCCAGTATCATTCAATTCTAAATATCTTCCTGAGATCATGAGAAATGGAGAATCTATTCTGAAACAGGATAAGAAAGCTGATGATAAGCTTAACCTGGTCCTGTTCAAAGGATTACAAAAATTATTTATATATAGAACTGATGAGTTAAATGAAATTATTAGTTTATTCCAAGAGGTTTCAGATGATTAAACATAAATATACTTTACGGCAAAATATTAAGTTTATTATTTCATATCCAGCAAGCTTATTTCAGTTCTTAATACCTAATGTAAAAAGGGAAAATGGCATCAGCATAATGATTCGGGTGAGAGATGAAGAAGAATGGATTGCTAAATCTTTACTTTCAATAAATAAATTTGCTGACGAAGTGATTATCGTGAATAATAATTCAATTGATCGCACTTTGGATGAAATTGAGAAAATACGTAAGAAACTTAGATTCAAGCTCATTGTAGTTAATGAAATATCTAATGACATCTGTAAGGTCAGTAATTATGCCCTTGCACTAACTTCTTATCGATGGATTTTCCGTTGGGATTCTGATTTTATCGCCTATACTTCAGAAGAGAGGAACATAAAAAATCTTCGAGAATATCTGTTAAAATTGAATATAAAAAAACACTATCTAATATACCCTATCACGATCAGTTTTGCTGGTGATCTGTTTCATGTAAAGAATGGTAGCGAAACTAATTCAGAAGGTTATATACACACTTGGCACCCAAGTTTGAAATATATAAAAAAGGGGAAATATGAGTATATAAAGTTTCCATTTTTTTATAAGATTAAAAGATTAAAACAAATCTTTTTTGTGCATATAGGCAGTGCTAAACCACTTCGTAAAATTTTGTATCGTTTTTTCTGGTTGTACTGGCAGTTCCAGCTGGATAAATTTCCTGAAATCGATCAATTTATTAAGCAGGAATCCTTGGAAAAATGGAATTGTTTGAATCCAGAAGAAATAGCTGTAAAAGAATTTAGAAGGTTGATACTACCGATTCGGGAATTTAAAAAGAGTGAGTTTGGAGATTATCCTGAACTGATGAAGGATGCTATTAAAAAACCTAAATTAAAAGTTATCTATAAAGATGGAAAACCTTTCAGTAGAAATGATTTTAAGGAAGACATTATTAGAAAATCAACTTAACGATCTTTTCCAAATATTCAACATCAACTTCATCAAAAGAATTTAGCTCTTTACTATCAACATCCATAACTGCCACGATAATGTTACCTTTCCAAATAGGAATTACAATTTCCGAAGCTGATCTGCTATCACAGGCAATGTGACCGGAGAATTTCTTAACATCTGGGATTACTAGAGTTTTCTTGTTATCAATTGCTGCCCAGCATACACCTGTATGTTTAGCAAGAACAAGGCAGGCTACACTGCCTTGATAACAACAAACTGTTAATTCTCCCTCAACTAACCGGTAGAATCCAGTCCAAAAATAGTAATCAAATTTATGATGCAAAATTGCTGCTATTGTGCTCATACGTGCCAATGGATCAATTGTTTTTTGAATTAATTCTTCGATTTGTGTTATGATTCGTTGGTATCTTTTTGACTTTTGAACCTTATCCATTATTTTCTCTTCTTATATACTGGAGCCAATGATAGAGTCATCGTTTCAGGTGTCAATTCTCTTAATAATTCAGCACTTATAAGTATTCTGGTTTGTGGGATTTCACAACGCAATCTTACTACAGAATTCTGATCTATCTTGCTGAGTTCGACTTCCAAGAGATTGCGCAGAACTTCTTCATCTTCAGTTAGTTTTGTAATATCAATTCTCACCATTGGTCGAGTGGGAAGAATGTGGAAATGAGTTTCAGTCAAGGTCCAACGGTATTCCTCTTCTGCGCTGTATAATTTTGGGTTTGATCGGGTAATCAACTCCCAGATGTGTATCAGCAAAAAAGATTATTCTCAGCATTCTTTAGCGGATCATGTTTTTTGAGTACAGGTTATAATAATACTCACGTTTATCCAATAGTTCTTGATGTGTTCCCTGCTCAATGATCTTACCCTTGTTGAGCACATAAAGCAGATCAGCATTTTTAACGGTTGAAAGGCGATGAGCAATAATAACAGTTGTTCTATTTTGGGAAAGTTCTTCCATTGCCTTTTGGATATATGCTTCCGATTCAGTATCCAAAGAAGATGTAGCTTCATCGAAAATAAGAATTGGAGGATTTTTCAGGAAAGCTCTGGCAATAGAAATTCGCTGTTTTTGACCACCAGAGAGTTTTACTCCTCGCTCACCGGTGAGAGTATCAAATCCATTTGTAAGAGATAGTATAAAATCTAAGATATTGGCTTTTTTCGCAGCCTCAATTACTTCTTCTTCACTTGCGGCAGGATTGCCATAAAGGATATTTTCACGGATCGTAGTATCAAATAGAAACACATTCTGCTGGACTATACCAATGTTTTTCCTTAATGATCTTTGAGTAATTTCCATGATATCGTGTCCATCAATGGAGATTGATCCATGTTGCGCTTCATAAAAGTGGGGGATAAGTGATGCAATAGTTGATTTCCCTGCACCTGATTCTCCCACCAGGGCAATTGTTTTCCCAGCTGGGATCAACATATTGATATTCTGCAATACCCATTCATCTGAATATCTGTATTTAAATGTTATATTCTCAATATTAATAAATCCTTTTACATTAGAGAGCGAAAGTGCATTTTTTATGTCTTTAATATCCGGCTCAATATCCATGATTTCTATAAAACGCTCAAAAGCCGCAGAACCCTGCTGAAACTGTTCTGTAAAATGAACCAGACGTTCGATAGGTCTTAAAATAAAATTTACGTAAAGGGTGAATGCAAGTAGATCTATCACATCTATTTTACCTTGATATATTAGAATAACTCCACCACCGATCACAATCAAATAATAGAAATCTGTAAGGAAAGTCATTCCGGCAAAATAAGTACTCATGATCTTGTACATTTTTTCTTTAGCCCGTTGAAAAGTGAAATTTATATGCCCGAATTTTTCTATTTCCAGATGTTCATTGGTGAATGATTTGACCTCTCTAATTCCCTGAACAGAATTCTCTACAGTACTGTTAATGTCAGCTATTCTCTTTCTTACTAACCTGAATCCACCCTTCATACGACGACCCATTGTTAATCCCCATATTATCAGAAGTGGAACAGGTATCAAGGCAATAATAGCAAGTGAAGTATTGTAATAGAACATCGCAATAAACGAGCCTATGATTATGAAAACAGAAATTATAAGATCTTCTGGTGCGTGATGTGCGACTTCTGCGATCAAGCTTAGATCATTGGAAATCCGTGACATGATATGACCGGTTTTTACATTATCAAAATAATTGAAAGATAATTTCTGTAAATGTGCAAAAATATCTGATCTCATGTCGGATTCCATGCGTACTCCCATCACATGACCCCAACGGATTCGAATATAAGTGAACATAGATTTGAAGATTATTATCCCAAACATTATCGCCAGTAATGTAAATATCCCATTTATATCTTTATTAGGAATATGAACTTTAAGCAAAGTACGCGTTAGCATTGGTGTAAATACAGACAGGATCGCTGCCAGAAAAGCAACGACCATATCCAGAATAAATAAAAACTTGTGAGGCTTATAATATTTTATAAATCTTTTTAGCATAATTTTCCTTTATCCCAAATTTGTTCCCCTTTGTAAGGGGGAATTTAAGGGTGTTCGTTTTTCACTTCTATTTGTGTACTTTTTTGATAAATTCTTCAACTTCAGGGATTCCGCCTTGATAGATCAGATAACCATTATAAGGTTCTCTTTTAGTTATATCATTTGAAATAGGCGTAAGCATAAGATCACGAACTTTATCAAGATCGTCGGTTTGCCCTAAAGCCCAGCTGAGTTTGATAAAAGCTACTTCAGGCAGCATGTTTTCGGTAGGAATTATTCCATAATTCATAAGGTCTCGACCTGTATCATAAACAAACATATGAACATAACCCCATAGAGTTTGTACGGTCATAAAAATGGGTATACCTAATTTAGTGCATTTCCTAATAGCCGGATATAAAGGTTTATTTACATGGCCAAGTCCTGTTCCAGCTATGATAATTCCCTTATATTTATTTTCAATAAGTGAATAAATTATATCCGGGTGCATGTTTGGATAATAATAAAGTAAAGCTACTTTTTCATCAAAGTATGGAAGAATAGTTACCTTTTTATCATTTCTTCTGCGATTATAATTCTTTTTGATCGGAGTTATTTTTTCTCGCGTTACAGTTGCAATTGGTACGTCTCCAATTGTACGGAAAGTAGAACGATATGAAGAATGCATTTTCCTTACACGAGTTCCCTGGTGTAAAAGTCCATATTCATCAGAAGTTGGACCGAACATGCAAACCATTACTTCTGCTATATCAGATCTAGCTGCAGCTGTTGCAGCATGCATAAGATTTAAAGCAGCATCAGAAGAAGGACGGTCTGATGAACGTTGTGAACCAACCAGAATGATCGGTACAGGAGAATTCTGGATCATGAAGGAAAGAGCTGCTGCTGTGTGATGGAGAGTATCTGTTCCATGCCCAATAATAATACCATCGATCCCTTTCTCTATCTCTTTTCCAATAGCTATGGCTAAAGCTTTATATTGCTCTGGACCCATGTTTTCACTAAAAACAGCAAAAAGTTTTTCAGTCTCCAAATTACAAATATCAGCAAGCTCCGGAACTGCTCCGTATAATTCTCCGGGAGAGAAAGCAGGGATTACTGCCCCAGTTCTGTAATCCAGTCTGGAAGCAATTGTACCGCCTGTTCCAAATAGTTTAACTTTGGGTAATCCTTCTGTATAGGGGAACTCTTTTTCAGGTATTTTATAATGTGCTTCTTTATAACCGATCTCTTTCATGTCGATTATTGTTCCTGTGTCTATCCCAATATTATAACCTGTAACAAGCTTAATAACAATATGTTTATCATCATCATTTTCAGAACGAGGTAGAATTATTCCACTGAAATCTCCTCGAGTTGTTTTTATTTCAACATCTCCCCAAACACGAATATGGTACTTCTTCAGGATTTCAACAGAATCACCTTTATAACCTTTAAAGATATCTATCATTTGACACCTCCATCAGATAATGATTCCCGCACAAATTTATTCAGTTCCCTTAAAGGTATGTTTCCCAGAGCGATCGGACGCAAATTTCCCATGATCCATTTCTCGGGAGCTAGTGGATTCTTTGAATTAATGATCTTCGGGAACATTGTTTTAAGGCTGCCTACATTTTTTAAGATCGTTTCTTTTTTATATTTTTCAAATTCCAAAGAATTTAGAACTGATTCAAAATCCATTTGAGAATAGAGATAAATTATTGGTAAAATAGATTTTACAATATCAAAAGAAAGCTTTTTCTCTAGAATGAATTTGAACATATCATATATTTTTGAATATGGAAAGGGAACATCTGGAATAAATTGCCCTTCAATATGTTTTAGGGTATGTGCAAATGTTGTAGCAACATATTTTGGATCGATCTTGAGGTCTTTATTGATCCGTTCTATTTCAGGTGCGAGATTATTTCTGAGTATATAGTGAAAACAATCTTCAGGAACCTGCCATTTTTTCAATTGTTTAAATCTGATATTAAGGTCTACAGGAAGATCTTTTCCCAAATCTTTAATGTATTTATCTTCAATTGGTATTGGAGCAGAATCTGTGTCAGGATACATTCTATCAGCTCCAGGAAGAACACGTTCAAATATTGTGGTTCCATCTTTAAATGCTTTACGAGTTTCATTTGGAACACCGTCAAATGCCATTCTACACCGTTCTTCAATAGTTTCACAAGCAGTTTGCACATCTTCATCTAAAGCCCAAAAAACTATTTGAGCATCATCTGCTTTGCATTTAAGTAATTTCGAACGCTGTTTTAAAAGTGATTCACTGAACACATGATTCATATCTTCTGAATGTACACAATTTGGTTTCTCGAGACATGCAATTACTTTTAGTCTATTCTCAATTTCGTCAGCGAAAGTTTTTCCCGGCTGAAGAAAATGTGATAAGATTCCTTTAAAATCCGGGAGATTACAAGCAACAAGCTTCCACCCATTATTCATCGCATTTTTTATTGGTTCATAACCAATGTCCGATACATCAAAATCAACATTTTTAAAAGTTGGATTCCATTTATTTATATCTGGAATACGTTTATTTAATATATCTTTGATCATTAGAAGTGCTTTCTGACGGAAAGCTTCATTATGGGTTAATTCCGGTATCCATTTATTATGTGAAACACCTTTTATCTCGATTCGGGTTCCACCATTTATGCTTACATTTACATCTTCTCTTCCAGCACCAATTCCAACTCTAACTTTCCCAGAACTTCTATTTAAGAAGCGAATGTACTGTGCAGCTTCCAGAACTTCATCAGGTGTGATCATATCGGGATAAGTTACGGTTTCAATTAATGGAATACCCAGTCTATCTGTCTGGTAAGTTCTCTCATGACCAATGTCGGATACTTCACGACAGGAGTCTTCTTCTATACTAAGCTGGATAATTCTGATTTTTTTTTTCTTAAGAGGAATTACTCCTTCAATCCCAATTATTGCAGTACGCTGAAATCCGGTTGGAATGCTTCCATCAAGGTATTGTTTCCTGGTTATATGCAATTCTCCAACGATATTAAGTTTTAATATTAAAGCTATCTGTATAGCATAATCAAGAGCTTCTCTATTAATTGGAAATGGTGGTGTATCATCAACGTCATAAGTACAAGTTGTATCATTATTAATACGATAAATGATATTTTTTCTAGTTCGGAATTCCATTAAAGCAGTTCCATCATAGGTTCCCATTTCAGAAAGAGTGGGGCGCATATGACGGATCAATTCTGCATCATAATCGTCAAATTTATTAAACAATCCTGCCGGGCATCTGCAAAATAATTTTTCTTGTGTTTTTAGTTGCTGATGAACTTCCAATCCGCTCATAAATCCGAGCTCTTTATAGGTTTTTGGCGGCGTTATATTTCGAGCAGTATAACCTACTTTTTGCTTGGATGTCTGATAATTTTTTTCTGCATTAAAATCTTTTGCCATATTATTCTTCCAATATACTTTTTTTTGCAAATTCGGGAAGGGGAAGACAATGTGTCAATAATATTAATGTATAAGTAAGAAATTATTTTAAAAAGTGGTTTATTTTAACTCATTAAGAATGCAACGATAACACCAAGAACTGCACCACCAAACACTTCTAGGGGAGTATGGCCTAATAGTTCTTTAAGATTTCCTTCTAAAATGACATAGCCCTCACGTTTCTTTATGTTATCAACAATTTTATTAAGTACGGAAGCTTGTTTACCCGCTGCTCTGCGAACACCAGTTGCATCATACATAACAACTACTGCAAATACAACACTAAGTGCAAAAAGAGATGATTGAATTCCTTCATTTATGCCAATTGCTGTTGTTAATGATACAACTGAAGATGTATGTGAACTTGGCATATTTCCAGTATCTAAAAATCTGCGAAAGTTTAATTTTTTTTCTGTAAAAAGGCTTAATATTACTTTTAATGCTTGTGCTGAGAACAAAGCAACAAATACAATATCAAAAATTTTATTCCCAAAAATTATTCCATCTCCCATTATATACTCCTATTTGTAATAGTAAAAAAAATTATTATTATTCCTTATTTCAAATTTAACATTTCGTTAATCAAGTACTTAAATTTTAATTATTAACCTTGAAATATTCCAAGCAAGATTATGGCAATAATAGATAAAACAAAACCGAGTGTGATTATAATTCCCACAAAAGACATTCTGAGTACAGTGCCACAATACTTACAACGCTTTGCTTTAGAACTTACCATTTTACCGCAGGTACGGCATTTTATCAGTTTTACCTTATTACTCAAAAAAATCTCCGTCTGTCTCTATAAATATAATCCTATAATCCCAACATTGCCTTTTTCAGTTTAGGAAGTTCAGTTTGTTCACCTAACCAAATTGAGAAAACAGCCTTTTTAAATTCAAATCCTGCAATGGTTCCTTTTAGTTCATTATTCATGTATACTGATGTTCCAACTTCAGGAACATAAACAATATCATAAATATCATTTTTTACAGCATCTTGAGTGAAGTAGGAATTAAAGACATCAATCTCTTTTTTTATGTTTGATGTATCACTTTTGCTAAAACCAGTATTCCAGGCTTCAATAAGTTTGGAAGGATTAACTGCTTTGTAGATAAAGTGCATTTTAACAGCCATTGGCTCGTCAGCTTCGATGATCTTTTTTTCATCTTTGCAATTTTCCATGAGGTAAAGTGCACAAGCATAAACTTTGATCACAAGCTTCTTACGTAATCCTGCACCGTTGATGGAAAGTTCATTTTCTCCAGCTTTCATTTTGTCAGGAAGTTCTTTCCCGCCTATTTTTAGTCCCCAGCAAAATGAACTGAATGTAAAAGTGAATAATAAAATTAAGAATATTACTTTTCTCATTTTTCTCTCCTTATAGCTTATTATGCATTCGACAAATTAATAGATAAGAATCAATCGTCAAGAGATACATATCTTCTGTATAAAACAAATTAAGAAGATTTTCATATAAATTGACAAACAAATAGCTCTTGAAAGTTTCACAGAATTAAATGAGGGAAAATGAAGAATAAATTGTTTGTATACGCAGCAGCACTTTTAGCAACTCTTTTTTGGGGGGCGAGTTTTGTGTGGTATAAACAAGCTTTTCAAGCGTTTGATGCTATCTCGATTATTTTCTTCAGACTGGTGATAGCAGCAATTTTAATGTTGATCACATCGCAATTCATCTACAAGAAAGAAAAAATTCGTAAAGAAGATTTTAAAATATTCTTGTTACTTTCATTTCTACAACCATTTTGCTATTTTATGTTTGAAAGTTATGGGATGAAATATGTAAGTTCAACTTTAGGAGCTCTAATAGTTGCAACAATTCCTTTGTTTACGCCTGTATTTACATATTTCCTGGCAAAAGAAAAGATCACTTTATTCAATATCTCAGGCTTAATTATTTCATTTATCGGTGTAATAATAGTGATATCTAATGATTTTTCCAGTAAGGGATCTACCATTGGAATTCTGCTTCTATTGTTAGCTGTAATGTCAGCGAATTTATACGGTATCATGGTAAAAAAACTTTTAAAAAAATATTCTGGATTCACAATTGTAAAGAACCAGAATTTTATTGGCTTGTTATACCTGCTGCCGTTATTTATTATCTTTGAAAGAAATAAATTAGCATCTCTTCAGCCGGTTGACTTTATACCAATTTTAGGATTAGCGGTATTTGGTTCAACCTTGGCTTTTATCCTGAAAACTTATGTTATCAAAAAGATTGGTTTGATTAATTCAAATATCTTTTCGAATATGATACCTGTGTTTACAGCTATTATTGCTTATTTTGTTCTTCATGAGATTTTAGGAATTCAGAAGTTAATTGGAATTGTTGTAGTTGTCTCCGGATTGCTTATCTCTCAAATTCCGCAATTAAGGAAAAGAAAGTTTAATAAAGTAAATTAAACTCAAACTCACTCGTTATACATAAACACAGTTGATATTAGAATTTTTTAAATGAAGAAAGATATTTCACGATTATCTTGACAAAATGTTATGGAATAAAGAGATAAAAAAACTTGAATTAGATTTATATTTGAAAAAACAAAATTTTTTAAAACTGGAGGTAAAATGAAAATGACAAAGGTTCTCTTAAGCATTGCCGTCTTAGGATTAATTATGAATTTGAGTGCAAGCGTAAGAATTAATGGGCTGGGAAGCTATTTTGAATATCTGGTACCTGATACTGAAACCGACATTGAACTATTCCCTTCGCATCTCAGTGAGTTTGAAAGCAGATATGTGCAGGTATTTAATAATTATAACTCATCTAGTTATGATTGGTACGGTGCAAAAAATATCCATTTTAGTATAATGCCATTATCTAGTAAATTAAGTATCAGAATTAATGCAGATATCGTAAGTGATGATAATGAACCACGCATTTACTTGAATGACATTTATAGTAGAAGATCAACAGAATTTGTAGGAAGAGAATATGGTGCTTCTCTTGTAAACAATTCATTATCTTATGAATTAACTGATAGTTTTCATCTAGGTTGTTTCTTCAAATATGGAGTTAATTGGAAAGATATTGATGATGAGAGTCTTGAGATAGAAAATTCAGATTTGATTATTTATGAGGAACTGGATAATATTGACTTTAATAGTGATTTCATATCAACAGGGATTAATTTAAGCTTTGGATCTAACCATAAAACTGATATCTCATTAATGTATTCTGTGGCTGATATTGAAGATTTTGATATTCATAAACGCGATTATCAGAGGAATTCAGCCTATGATGATTTTTCACGCACTATTAATGAAAATTCAGTTAAAAATGTAACTAATACTGAAGATATGGGGATTGCAATTTTGTTGGAGACGAACAATGAAGAAAAAGAAATCGTTATTTTATAGAGTCGCATTATATTCAGCAATCAACTGAATTTATACAAGAGATATATGCACAACGGTTAGGATATTATAATGGTGAATTAGAATATGAAAATAAAGACATATCCGAAAATAATAAAATGGAAGACATGGATATATATTCCATAAATTTAGGATTTGGAAAAACTTTAACCAAAGAGAAATGGAATATATTCTATGGGTTAAAATTATACGGGATGTATGGTGAAACCGATCGAGATGAATCTTATTATAGTTTTGAATATGATCAACACATAGAGCCTGATACTACTTATACTGATTCAAGTTCCGTAAATGAAAATAACATTTTTAAGATCAAAGATTGGAAAGCAGCAGTTGAATTTCCGTTTGGGGTAAGCTATAAATTAAATGAAACTATTAAATTTAATGGTGGCATGGGTTTGAAATTGATCAGGCAGGAACTTGAATATTTCGAAAATAACGAATTCAGTAGATGGGGAACAGATCGATACGTTGCGTTTGGTACAACCATTTCACCTATAGAATGTGTAAAAATCGATGTTAATTTCGCCTATGATTTTACAAACTTTAACAGTTGGCAAATAGATTTGAAGTATTTGTGGTGATAGCCAGAATAGCGGAGGGTTCCACTCTCCGCTATTTTTTTATTTCATGCTATTGAATTTAATTATTTTTTTCTGATAATATTTTGCTTTTTCAATCAATTCTTTTGCGTCGATATTAATTAATTGTCTATTTTTCATTACGATCTTCCCATTAATAATTACATCTTTGATCTGTTCTGAAGATAATGAGTATACAAGTTGTGAATATGGATCATACATCGGTTGAGTTTCAATATTATTTACATCAATCAAGATAATATCAGCTTTTTTACCAATCTCGAATGATCCTATTTGATTACTTTTATGCAAAGCTTTTGCTCCTCCAATTGTAGCAATTTTTATCATATCTTTATCAGGAAGGAAGGTTGGATCATCATTTAGGGCTTTCTGTAATTTAGCGGTTAGGCTTATCTCCTGGAGCATACTCAGGTTATTGTTACTGGCCACGCCATCAGTTCCCAGACTAAGATTTATGCCATGTTCAATATAACTTCTAAAGGAATTGAACCCGGAAGCTAGTTTAAGATTACTACTTGTATTAATAGAAACAGAGGTGTTATTTTTCGCTAGTATATTCTGCTCATTCTCATTTAGCCAAATAGCATGAGCAACAACCACGTTGCCTTCAAAGAATCCAAGTGAATCAAGATATTCCACCGGGCGCATACCAGTCTTGTTAATGCAGTCTGCTACTTCCTTTTTAGTTTCGGAAAGATGAATATGAAGCAGGATTCCAAGTTCTTGAGCTAAGTTTTTTGCTTTGATCAAGTTTTCTTTCCCGCAAGTATAAATGGCATGAGGTGCAACTGCAAAATCGATTAATTCACTCTTAAGATATTTGTGATGCATCTTTTTTATGTAGGCAAAGATTTCATCTGCATTCTGATAATTTGCAACCGGATAATCCAATACACCTTCTCCCAACACTGCTCTGATTCCAACTTTTTCTGCTGATTTTGCTGTTTGATCTCCAAAGAAATACATATCACTGAAAGTTGTTATCCCATTTTTTATCATTTCAGCACAACCATACAAAGCAGCATCTTCAACGAATTCTGCTGATAAGAATTTTGCTTCAACCGGCCAGATGTGCTTTGAAAGCCACTCCTGCAAGGGAAGATCATCTGCCAGACCTTTGAAATAACTCATTGCCACATGAGAGTGAGTATTCACAAAACCGGGCATTACGATTTTATCAGCTGCGTCTATTATCTGGCTGGCTTTATATTTCTGCTCTAAGTCCTTTCCAATATCCAGGATTTTACCGTTTAAAATTGCTATGCTGTTTATTGTCGGTTCTTTATCATATTCGAGAGCTAGTCCATTTTTGATTAATAGATCAATGTTCATTTTTCCTCGTTAATTACTTAATTTCTACTCCAAACTAATTTTTTGTTTGCAAGCAGAGAACCTGCTAAACTTCCCACTAAACAACCTGAACCAATTCCAATTACTGTGAATATTGGAATTACTAGAGTTGCTTCTGTACTGTGAGAGCCATCATCATCTAAACTAATAAAAGCAGCAGTGGCTAAACCCATAATAATACCTATGAGACCTCCAACAATTCCACCAGCTTTTCTTCCAGTCTTTTCACTTTCAGTTAGTTGCCAGATATGCTGAATATTTTGCTTTATAAATGATTTTTCATTTAGTGTTAACAGCTTAATTTCTGTATTAGTTTCTCCTAAAAATCTCCCGACGAAAACGTCTCCATTCAATAGTTGAATTTTCATCATTTTATAATATTCAAATAGGATTATTTCATCATTCATAGAAAATGATTTGATAGTCAGATTAGCTTCAGGATTATGAGTTAAAACATCTTTTTTGTAAATTCTCCGAATTTTTTTAAAAGAATTATAATTAATTCTTTTAATTGGTTGATTCTCTTCAT
Source organism: Candidatus Tenebribacter davisii (assembly GCA_030765535.1). Taxonomy (GTDB): domain Bacteria; phylum Cloacimonadota; class Cloacimonadia; order Cloacimonadales; family TCS61; genus Tenebribacter; species Tenebribacter davisii. Next base: position 6,028 of record JAVCCH010000025.1, on the reverse strand, counting down.
TTGGGGCGTAATTTAAATTTGATATTGCATCATCACCGATAATGTACAACTCTTTGTCTTTGGATAAATATATTTCTTCATACTCATGTTTAATGAATGAACCAGTTATAATCTTACCATTGATTAAAGTAACTTCTATAGATGATAACGATGATGAAATGATAAGAACAGATAATAAAATTGAAATTATTTTTTTCAATTGATTTTCTTCCTCATCCAATAATGTTTAATCTTCCCAAACAAATTTTCACCTTCTTTATAAATTATATAACCTTGCTTTTCATAAAGTGAAACAGCTTTTTTACGAGCTTTCAGAATTATCTCTTCTGCTCCTTCTCTATTTAATTCATTTTCTAATATTCTCAGTAATTCAGTTCCGATCCCTTTTCTTTGAAAATCATCATCAACAGCCATATAACGTATTTGAGCCTGGCTCTTTGTATTGAAATGTCCGCGACCACAACCAATTATTTTTGTTCCAAGAATTGCCATGATGTGAATACTTCCATCATCCATTTTATCCCGTTCACTTCCTTTGGGCAAATCCCAGGGTTTACGTAAGATTCGCCAGCGGAGATCATAATACTTCTGGAATTCTTCTTCTGTTTTTGGCTCTCTGATAATAATTTTATTTTCCATTTTCACTTCTCAAAGACGGAGCTTTGAGTTACATTAGTATTTCAGCATATCTAAAAAGCTTTCTATCCGGAGTTTTGTTCGTGCATCCAGATCACCCGGTTGATCACCTTCAATAGTTAGGACTGGAATATCAACATATTTTTTTATAAGGATACTATCAATTTGCCTGTGACAGAAAGACTGTGAGTAACTAAGAACAGCATCAAGTTTACGATTGCTGATCTCAGTTTTTATATCCTTCAATCTATCGAAAATGCTATATGGATAGGTGTAACGTAGATATTGATCAACTATATCTTTCTCCAGATAAGGCATACTGAATTGTCGTTGAATTTCATTGAAAACAATATTTACTTTATGCTCCAGCAAAAAATCATATAGATTTGTAATAATGGGAGGAACACCAAGAAAACCAAACCGGAAATCAGTTTTTATGGATTTTCTTCCTTCAGCTTCGAAAATGAATTCATCCAGTCTTTTCTCAAAATCATCAGGATCACCATTGAAATCTGATGAGTTTACCAGCCAGAGATGATTTTCCAGTCCGGTAACTTTATTCTCATTCCAGGTAAGCTTATCAAGTCGGATCAATTTTTTCCTGATTTTATCAAGTCGAGTTTTTACTTCTAAAACTTTTGCATGTTTCACATCAAAGTATTGCTCAAGTTTTTCGATCTCATCAGCAAGTTTCTTCCTGTCTTTAGTATGCGGGAACGAAAATGAGATTACTTCGATATTCTTATCAATAAGTGTTGACATTAGAGAATGGGTATTTGAGCAATCACCCTCTACAACACCTATCACGGCATTCATCCCTGAGCTGAGAGCAACGCTGTACATACCTTTTATCCAGCTGCAGATATTACGTGGATATCCGTCAAATTCTGCTTGTTCCACAAAATCTGAAGCATTGCCGGTTACAAAAATATTGTTCATATCAATGGGTGTATGTCCGGCAGCAAAAACTACTTCAACTGGAAAAGAGGTAGTAAATCCTATTTTCATATTAACTCCAAATATTCATTCTCCAATTTATCAAGCTGATCTTTTAAATCCGATATTTCATCTTTTGTTCTCTTAACATCGTTTGTCAAAGATTTTACTTTTGATTGATCATTATAAATTTCAGATTTTGAAAATTCAAGTTCAAAAAATTCTAATTTTTCAGTTTTAGATTTAAGTATTTCTGTTAACCCATCAATTTTAGAAGTTAATTTACTCAATACGATAGGATTTATCTTTCGATTCTCACTATTTTTTGGTTTTTTATTTTCTGACTTGATCTTTCTCTCTTTTTGGAAGAAAAGATCATCTAGTTTTTGAGATGTTTCCTTAATTGTATTATCAGTAAATATCCATTTTAACTTAGCTACTTTTTCAATGAAATATCTATCATGTGAAACAAATACAATTGTACCATCAAATTCCTGCAGTGCGTCTTCAAGATAAGAGATCATATTAATATCAAGGTGGTTCGTAGGCTCATCAAGAATTAAAAAATTTGGTTTTTCGTGAATCAATTTTGCTAAATATAGCCTGGCTTTTTCTCCACCGCTAAGAACGTACACCTGCTTCTCTACTTCATCTCCGGTAAATCCGTATTTAGCTAAGTAGGAATAAACATAACCCTGAGGAGCAGAAGGGACTAGCTGCCATATTGTTTGCATTACCGTTATTGAATCATCCAATTCAAGGTGCATTTGATCATAATATCCAATATCTAAACTTGCACCTTTTTTTACCTGCCCCGATTGAGGTTTGATCTTTTCGTTTAACAATTTCAGAAAGGTGGTTTTTCCACAACCATTCGTTCCCAGAATTGCAATTTTATTTTGATAAAAAATTCTTAGATTTATATTGGAAGCTAATGTATTTTCCGGAAAGCCGAAGCTCATATTGTCAAATGTATAAACATCATTTCCACTTCGTTTTTCTGCAATAAAATTGAGTTTGATATTTTTCTCTTTTTTGGGAAGATCAGTTCTCTCGATCTTATCCAATCTTTTTTCAAGCTCTTTTGCCCTTGCAAACATCGTTTCGCTGTCTCTTGCACGACCCCAGATCCGGTATTGATCGATTTGTTTTTCCATTCTATCGATCTTCTTCTGTTGTTTACGAAAAGTCTTTTCCTGTAAGGCTTGCCGCATCGTTAGTTGGTCTCTGTATTGACTATAATTTCCAGTATACAGGTCAATTGTAAAGTTCCTGATCTCAGCTATCTTTGTTACGGTATTATCTAAAAAATGTCTGTCATGTGATATGATAAGATACGGTTTATCTAAGGAAGAAAGATATCTCTCAAGCCAGTAGATCATTTCAATATCAAGATGATTTGTAGGCTCATCTAACAATAGTAGATCGAAGGGTTGCAACAGGATTGTAGCAAGCTGGATCCTGGTTTTTTCTCCACCACTGAATTTACTGATTTTTTGATCCCAAATATTTTGTGGGAAATTCAAGCTGGTAAGGACCAATTTCATTTCAGTATTAAAATGGTAACCACCAGCAAGTTCAAATTTTTGTTGTATATTTGCATATTGATCAATATTTTTCTGAGAATCATTCTTAGCTAATTGAAGTTCAGCCTCTCTGAGTTGTTCACTTAATTCTATATGATCGGGACGTGATTTAAATACGCATTGTTTTAAGGTAAGAGAGTCATCCAGCTCTGGTTCTTGAGTAAGATAGGATATTTTTGCTATTCTTGATCGATGTATCTTACCCTTATCAGGTATCATCTTTTGAGTAAGAATATTGAAAAGTGTAGTTTTCCCACTACCATTTTTGCCAACTAATCCTATTTGGCTATTATGTTCAATAGAAAAATTTAATGATTGAAAAAGCTTTTCAATTCCAAAACTGTGATAAATATTTGATGCTGATACAATACTCATTTTTACCTCATAAGTCAGAAATGGAATTTTGTTAATTATGTCAATTTTTCGATTAAAAATAACTTGTCAGTAAACAGTGTTATCTCAAATATGTCCGATGTCGGGATGTAGCGCAGTTTGGTTAGCGTGTTCGTCTGGGGGGCGAAAGGTCGGAGGTTCAAATCCTCTCATCCCGACCAATTTTTTAATATACAAAAAGGTTAATAAATGGATATAAATAAGATTTACAGAATTCTAAAAAAACAATTTAAGAGTTATCCTGCACCGGTAGTTGATCTTATTGAAGCTCAAACAAAAGATTCATTTAAGATACTGGTAACAACTATATTGAGTGCAAGAACAAAAGATCAAACCACTTCAATGGTAGTACAAAGGTTATTTAAAAATATTCATAAGCCAGATGATTTAAACAGATATTCCGAAGGGGATTTGGCAGACCTTATATATCCTGTTGGATTTTTCAGAATTAAAGCGAAGCACTTGAAAAAGCTTCCAAAAATTTTAAAAGAAGAATTCAACAATAAAGTTCCTGAAGAGATCGATGAACTTGTTATGTTACCAGGAGTTGGGAGAAAGACAGCAAATCTGGTTCGGGCAATAGCTTTTAAAAAACCAGCAATTTGTGTTGATGTGCACGTTCACAGGATTTCCAATAGATTGGGTTATGTCAAAACTAAAACACCATTTGAAACAGAGATGGCATTAAGGAATAAATTGCCAGAAAAATACTGGATAATGTTCAATTCATACTTGGTAGCTTTTGGTCAAAATCATTGTACACCGCGCAATCCAAAGTGCTCGACCTGTCCTCTATACAATGAATGCGAAAGGATAGGAGTGAAGACGAAGTATAACAAGTAATAATATTTTCAATTGACAGAGAAACCACATTAAAAAATATAAATAAAATTGAATTTAAAGGATTATATATGGAAAACAGGCAAATAGATTTATTAGACCTAACGTATTTTATTCTCAAACATAAAATATTTATAATTTTCACGACAATAATTGTTTCTATAGCAGCAGTTGTATATAGCTTGCTTGTGCCCTTTTCATGGACATCTACTACAACTTGTTTATCAGTAAATAATGAAAACAGTGGTTTTTCTTTAGGTAGTTCGTCTTTATTGGGACTAGGCTCGTCCATACTTGGTGGAGGAGTCAGTGAGAATCAAAATCTTATAACAATAATGCAAAGCAGGGAATTCTCTGAAGATATTATAAAAAAATTTAATTTAATTGAACATCTGAAAATACAAGAGTCTGATTCAATTTTAGCTATGGAATTAGCTGTGAAATCACTAGTAAAAAATATTACCGATATAGGTATAAACGAAGAAACAGGCGTAATAACAATTAACGTAACAACAGGCGAAAAAGAACTTTCCGCAACGATAGCAAATCATTATCTGGAAAAACTAGAGGATTATAGTATCAGGAAACGAAAAACTAAAGGCAAACAGAAAAGGATTTTCTTAGAGAAAAGGTTAAAAGAAGAAAAGTCTAAAATTGAATCCTTAGCAACAAAAATAATGCAATTTAGTAAAGACCATAATACAATATCGATAGAAGAACAAACTACAGCAATGATATCTCACTATTCAAATCTTGTAGCGCAAAAAATAACTGCAGAAATTGAATTGGAACTTACAGAGAAGAATTTTGGATCAGACTCTCCGAATGCAAGGGTATTTAAAGACCAAATCGGAGTCTTGCAAAATAAATTACGAATTAGAAAATCAGATAATATAGGAAATCCAAAATATATCCTCAATCTTGATAGTATCCCAGAACTTGCTATGGAAAATAAAAAATTATTGCTTCAATTTGAAATCGAGAGCAAAGTATATAAATACTTATATCCTGAATATGAGGCTGCAAAAATTGAAGAGGTTAAAGACTTACCTACACTAGAAATTATTGATCATGCGATTCCTGTCGGAAAAAGAACTTCTCCAAAACGAGGTAGAATTTGTGTTTTTTCATTCCTTCTTGCATTAATCTTATCTTCTGGTAGTATGATTGTATTAGAGATATTAAAACAGATTAATAGTGAAAACAAAAATCTTCAAAAAATTGATCGAATAAAACAAACTCTAAAAAAATAGTATAATGAAGAAAATTAAAAAGAACATTATTGTTCTTTATATAATCTTATTTTGTTTAATTACGTTTACTGTTTATATTTTTCATACAAATTCTAAGTTTTTTTTCATAATATTATTCTTACCAATTTTAGTTTTTTATATTCCTACAATATTGTTTGACTCAAAAAAGTTAATCTATTTTGTACTACTATTTTTGATGTTGTTTCCTCAAACGTATTGGTATACAAATTATGTGATTGTGAATCAATATACAGCTTTTTTTATCTTACTCATTTTATTTATCCACACTATGAAAGGTTTTAAATATGATAATACTTTTTTTATAATTTTTCTAATTTTCTTTGGTTTAATAATCTTGAATGCTGTTAGGGGATTGTATAGGGG